>JAAZAA010000053.1 GCA_012514535.1 Myxococcales bacterium
CTCGAGCACGCGCCGCTCACGCGAGGTGAGCAGCTCGAGCACGCGGCTGAGGTCCTCGCCCTGCATGAGCTCCCCGACCGCGTCGCTCGGCGCGACGGACTGCTCGTCCTCGATGAAGTCGCCGAGCTGGGAGTCGCCCTCGTCGCCCACGGGGTTCTCGAGGCTCACCGGCTCCTGGCTGATCTTCTGGATCTCGCGCACCTTGTCCGGCGTGAGGCCCATGTCGGAGGCGATCTCCTCCGGCGTGGGCTCGCGGCCCAGGTCCTGCAGCAGCTGGCGCTGCACGCGGATGAGCTTGTTGATCGTCTCGACCATGTGCACCGGGATACGGATGGTGCGCGCCTGATCCGCCAGCGCACGGCTCACGGCCTGGCGGATCCACCAGGTGGCGTACGTGCTGAACTTGAACCCGCGCCGGTAGTCGAACTTCTCCACGGCGCGGATCAGGCCCAGGTTGCCCTCCTGGATGAGGTCGAGCAGCGTGAGCCCGCGGTTGGCGTAGCGCCGCGCGATGGACACGACGAGGCGCAGGTTGGCCTGGATGAGCTGGTTCTTGGCCTCCATGTCGCCGCGCTCGATGCGCTTGGCGAGCGAGACCTCCTGCTCGGCGGTGAGCAGCGGCACCTTGCCGATCTCGCGGAGGTACATGCGCACGGGATCGTTGCTGGCCGTCTTGATGGAGAGGTCGAGCTTGGTCTCGCTCGTCTCGCTCTCCTGCTCGTGCTCGCCGTTGCCCTGGGTGCCGGACTGCGTGTGGTGGACGCCGTCGGCGCCGACCACGTCGATGCCGAGGTCGTGGAAGGCGACGTACACGTCGTCGATCTGCTCCGGCGTGAGGTCGACGTCCGCCAGGACCTCCAGGATGTGCTCAGCGGCGAGGTACCCCTGCTCCCTGCCCTCATCGAGCAGCGTGCGGACCTCCTCTACGGTGCTGAGGATGCTGTCGTCAGGCTGACGGTCTGCTGCTGGCTCTGTCACTGAGTTCTCATTGCTCCTTCTGCAGCGGCGCCGGGAGCGGGGCGGCCCGGCCGCCCCGCTCCCTGCTCCGCGGTCGTCATTCGTGGTCGACGCCGGCTTCCCTTGCGCGGCGCGTGGGCGCGTGAGGTGCTCCCGCGCACTCGCCTGGAGCCCGGTCCGTCGTCTTCAGTCGAGGAAGTCGCGGAGTCGCTGCGAGTCGCGATACGCCTTGAGCTTTGCGAGTGTCTTCGCCTCGATCTGCCGGATGCGCTCGCGCGTGACTCCGAACTTCTGTCCTACCTCCTCGAGCGTCCTCGGGTGCTCTCCCTTGAGCCCGAAACGCAGCTCTATGACCTTGCGTTCGCGGTGCGTGAGCGTGCCGAGCACCGCGCTCAGCTCCTCCTTCTGCATGATCTCGCTCACAGCCTCGATCGGCATGGTGGCGTCCTCGTCCTCGATGAAGTCGCCGAGCTGCGAGTCTTCTTCCTCGCCGATGGGCGTCTCGAGACTCACCGGTTCCTGGCTGATCTTGAGGATCTCACGCACCTTCTGTGGTGTTGTACCCATCTCCGCGGCGATTTCCTCAGGCGTGGGCTCCCGGCCCATGTCCTGCAGCAGCTGGCGCTGCACGCGGATGAGCTTGTTGATCGTCTCGACCATGTGCACCGGGATGCGGATGGTGCGCGCCTGGTCGGCGATGGCGCGCGTGATGGCCTGGCGAATCCACCAGGTGGCGTAGGTGCTGAACTTGTACCCCTTGCGGTAGTCGAACTTCTCGACCGCGCGGATGAGGCCCAGGTTGCCCTCCTGGATGAGATCGAGGAACAGCATGCCGCGACCCAC
>JAAZAA010000352.1 GCA_012514535.1 Myxococcales bacterium
CCGACTCCCTGCCGAAGGATTTCTTCTCCTCCGACTACTACACGGACAAGCTGCTCACCTACCTGGCGGAGCACCCGGACGACGCGCCCTTCTTCGCCTACCTGGCCTTCACCGCGCCGCACGATCCGTTGCAGGTCCCCGACGCGTGGCTCGACCGGTACAGGGGCGCCTACGACGAAGGCTACGACGTCATCCGTCGACGTCGCCTGGCGCGGATGAAGGAGCTGGGGATCGTCTCCGAGGACGTCGCCGACAACCCGGGCTGCGGCCTCTTCCCCACGTGGGAGGACCTGAGCCAGCACGACCGCGCCTCCCAGGCACGCAAGATGGAGATCTACGCCGCGATGATCGAGAACTTCGATCACAACATCGCCCGCGTGTTCGACCAGCTGAAGAAGCAGGGGCGCTACGAGGACACGATCATCTTCTTCATGTCGGACAACGGGGCCAACCCGAAGGAGCCGCACTTCTATCCCCCGAACACCCCCGAGCTGATCGAACGGCAGTACGACAACAGCCTCGAGAACATGGGCCGCAAGGGCTCCTTCGTGTCGATGGGCGGCGCCTGGGCGGAGGTCGCCAACACGCCGCTCTCCTACTTCAAGACGACGACCTACGAAGGCGGCACGCGGGTCCCGCTGATCGTCGCGGGGCCGGGCGTCGTGAAGCGCGGCATCGACACCTCGCAGCTGCTCCACGTCACCGACGTGCTGCCCACTGTCCTTGACCTCGTCGGCGCCATCCGCCCGCAAGAGCGCAACGGTGTCCCGCTCGCTCCGCTCTACGGCCGCTCCTGGAGGCCATACCTGGCGAGCGCGACGCGCTCCCCGATCCGCGGGCCCTTCGACGCGATCGGCTTCGAGATGCTCGAGTGCCGCGCGATCATCAAGGGCGACTGGAAGCTGGTCTTCATGGCGCCCCCCTACGGCAAGAACGACTGGCACCTGTTCCACCTGCGGGACGATCCCCGCGAGCTGGAGAACCTCGCCGACCGCGAGCCCACCAAATTCGCCGAGCTGAGAGCCGAGTGGGAGGCCTACGCCCACGCCGTCGGCTACATCGAGGCGGGTCCAGTCAGGCAGCTCAGCGTCACGCCGCCCGAAGAGTTCTTCCGCTTTCGCGGTTTGGAGCTCCCGATGGCGCCCCCCGCGCCGCGGCCCGGCCCATCGCCGAGACCTTGAGGGGCGGCGGGCCCTTCCCTCGCTGCCCCACCGCTGGAAGCCCCTGGACGAAGCGCCCGAGTAGCGCACCTCCGCTGGCACTATCGACGGTGGCGCGAGCCCGTCACGCGCCCACGGCCCCGTATTGACTCGTCGACGATCGTGCGTCCGCACGATCCATCACGCGTCTATGAAACTCCAGCCGTCCGAGGTCGGGCGGTTACGCTACTGATGCCCGGGGCGCCGCTCGACAGGGGCTCGCAACGCGAAGCAAAAGCGAAAGTCCGCCTTGGTCATTTCACCCTCGAGGACCACCTCCCCGCCCTCCAGCGTGAATCGCTGCACGTAAGCCTCGGGAAGCTGCAGTTCCTCCTGCGCGCCCCTCTCGCATCGGTGCGCCGGGGTGGACGAATCGGGCTTCGGTGCGAGGCGACAGCCGAAGCCCTCCAGAAAGAAGGTCCCGTCCGCGAACTCGAGGATGCGCCCGGAGGCATACCGGTTCTCGAGCCGTGTGTCCCCGCAGGCGCCCGCCTCATCGCCGATCGGGCGCTCCGCTGCCGTCTCGAAAAGACCGTCCTCGTACGTCCAAATCGCGCTAAGCTCGCCGGCAACCTCATCCGCGCTCGCGCGTCGAACGCCCGGACAGACTGCGGCCGCGGCCGCGGCGAGAGCCCCCAAGCAACTCCACCCGAGTAGACGTTTGCGTGTCATTCCGCCTCCGGAAGCCTGCGAGCTGTTCCGTGGGCGACGGTGCAGTTCTGCGTAATGCCCGTCGTGGTATCGCGAGTGCTTCGGTAGCTCGCCCGGAACTCGTGAGTTCGAGTGTCGAGCGTCCACTCGCTGTACTCGCGCGAGAGGACTCCAAGCTGGGCGAGCTCGCCTTCGGGAGACAACCGACAACTCACGTTTCGGGCCGTCAGCACACCCTCGCGCTCGTCAGCATCGAATTCACAGCCACCGACTACGGCCACGGTCAGGGGAGCACCCGGCCTGATGCGGACAGGATGCCTTTCAACCGCTGGCATGAAACTTGGACCGCTCGGACTGGAGCAAACCCCTTCAGGCTGCGCCTGCACCGCCCCGTCGTCCGACACGGACGCGCGATACACACCGCTGTTGTAGTGAAGAAGCGTACCTTCTATGACATAAAGGCGCTCAACTTCTGGAGCTTCGCGACTGCACGCAACGTACAGCATGGGTACGGCGAGCAGAAGTGCCCTATGAAGGCTGAGCCATCCCCTCATTTTTGGAGCTCCACAGGAGGCTCAAACCTGAAAATTTCGCAGAGGAACGTGTGCTCACGGAGAATCGCC
>JAAZAA010000010.1 GCA_012514535.1 Myxococcales bacterium
GAGGGCGGGTTTTCCGTGGGGGAGGAGCGCTCGGCGGGGGAGTGGGGCGTGTCGGGGGCGCTTTCCAGCGTGGCGTGCCGTCGTCCTGTGCGGTGCGCTGATCGCGGGAGGCGCTCTGGTCGGTTGTGGTCCCAACATCCACGTCCACACGAGCTACGACGAGCGCGCCGACTTCCGGAGCTACGGGACGTTCGCGATGCTCGAGCCCGATCGCGCCCTGCCTACGGATCCCGACGTGGACCCGTTCCTGATGCAGCGGCTGCGGCGCATGGTGCGCGAGACGATGTTGGCTCGAGGCTTTCGGGAAGCCGCCCCGGAGGCAGCGGAGCTCCGCGTCGGCGTGATGGCCGTGGTGCGGGGGCGGATCGTCGTGTATCCGAGCTCCTTCGGTTACGGCTATCGCTGGGGATCGCCCTGGCGTGGCTACGACGTGCGCGAGTATGACGAGGGCACCATCGTGATCGATCTCATCGACGCGCGTCAGCGCGCGGTCGTGTGGCGCGGGACGGGCACTCGCGTCGTCACCAGCCGCACCTCCGAGGAAGATCTGCGGGAGGTCGTCTGGGAGATCCTCGACGAATACCCTCCCGGTGTTCCAGCCGAGTCCCCATGAAGAACGACGTGGAGCTGATCGTCGAGAAGGTCGTGCCCGGTGGGCGAGGCTTCGGGCGACTTCCCGACGGGCGCCCCGCGATGATCTCGGGCGCCTTCCCGGGAGAGCGCGTGCGCCTGCGGTTGGTGCGCGATCGGAAGAGCTACGTGGAGGCGGAGGCGGAGCTCCTGGAGGGGGAGCGGCGCGTGACGCCGGGCTGTCCGGTGGCGGCGACGTGCGGCGGGTGCGATTGGATCCCCCTCGAGCTCGAGGCGCAGCGGGAGCACAAGCTCGAGCTCCTGCGGGAGGCGCTGCGGCGCACGGGCGGTTTCGACGAGCCGCCGGGGCTCCGCATCGTGACCGCGGGCGAGCCGTGGGGCTACCGCACGCGGATTCGCCTCCAGCTCCGAGGAGGAAAGGTGGGGTTCCACGCCGCCGGCTCCCACGATCTCGTCGAGATCGAGGAGTGCCTCGTGAGCGCGCCGGAGGTGGGAGCGGCGCTATCTCGGCTGCGACGAGCGCTCGGGCGGGGGACGCCGCTCGGTGACGAGTTCGCGTCCGTCGAGATCCGCTGCGCGCCGGGGTCGTCGCGGGCCACCTACTTCTTCGCGCGGGCGCGCGGCCGTGCCCTCTCCGCGCGCGGGCGCGCGTTGCTCGCGGAGCTGGGGCGCGAGGACGTCGTCGTCGTGGAGGGGGAACCGGGGACGGAAGCGGAGCTCGAGCGCTTTGAGCTCGGCGAGTGTTACCTCCTGGCGGCGCCGGGCACCTTCACTCAGGTCAACTGGGCGGTGAACCGAGCCCTGGTGCGGGAGATCGTCGAGGGGGCACGCCGTCGGGGCGCGCGCTCCTTTGCGGATCTGTACTGCGGGAGCGGCAACTTCAGCCTCCCGTTGCTCGCCGCGGGGCTGACGGGGAAGGGCGTCGAAGCGAGCGCCCCCTCGATCGCCGCGCTGCGCCGCGCCGCGACGGAGCAGGGCATCGAGGCCGCGTCCTTCGAGGTGGGACGGGTCACGGAGGTGGCCCGGCGCTGGGCCCGAGCGGGGGAGCGCTTCGAGCTCGTGATCGTCGATCCGCCGCGCGCGGGAGCGAAGGACGCCCTGGAGGCCATCGAGCGGCTCACGGCGGGCACCCTGGTCATGGTGAGCTGTGACCCGGTGACGTTCGCTCGGGATCTGCGCGCCCTGACGGGGCGAGGGCTCGTGCTGGAGGAGGTCCTCGCCTTCGACATGTTCCCGCAGACCCACCACGTGGAGTGCGTGGCGTGGTTGCGGCGCGCTCAGGCCGCATGAGGCAGTGACCAGGCAGTGACCAGGCAGTGACCTCCGAGGCGCGGCGTTCAGTCGAAGACCCGCACGACCACCCAGAACAAGCCCATCAGCGCGATGGCGCCGCTCGCCGGGACGCGAATCCAGCGCGGATGCTCCCCATCCACGCGTGAGCGCCAGGTGAGGGCGAGGGCCGCGAGCACGACCGCGATCTGACCCAGCTCCACGCCCACGTTGAAGGCGGCGAGAGCGAGCCAGCTGTGCCCCTCCGGGAGCCCCAGCTCGTGCAAGACGCCCGCGAACCCCATGCCGTGGAGCAGGCCGAAGGCGGCCACCACGGCGAGGCGTGTGGGACCGAGACGTCGTCGGCGCAGGTTCTCCACCCCCACGAACACGATGGACGCGGCGATGAGCGGCTCGACCACGGACGCCGGAGGGCTCATCACCCCCATCGCCACGAGCGCGAGGGTGAGCGAGTGGGCGAGGGTGAAGGTGGTGAGCTGCAGGAGGAGCGGAGCGAGCCGCGGGCTCAGCAAGAACAACGCGAGGACGAAGAGGACGTGATCGACCCCCAGCGGCACGATGTGCTCGAACCCGAGCACGAGGTAGCGGCCCGCGGTCTCCGCGAACCCCGGCGTGACGTGCGACGCAGCGTCGGGGCCGAGGGCGGCCATGGCGAAGTCCGCGCCGTCCGACGACGGTCCGGACCAGGGGGCGGCGGCGCCCCTCGGCAGCCCGACGAGAGCCAGCCGAGGGCTCTCGTCGCCAGGGGCCAGTAGGTGGCGCGTCGGCTGGGCGGCGTCGGCGTCGACGAGCTCCAGGTTCAATGCTCCGAAGCGGTGGGTGGCTTTGACGGTGACGTCCGCGGACGCGGCGGGGAGAGGGCAGTCGAGGAGGACGCGGTGCGCGGCCGTGCTGCCCTGCCCGTCGGGATCCCCCAAGGTCACTACCTGGACGTCGCAGCGGATCGGGACGCCGTCCGCTTTGACGAACACACCGCTCGCCACCTCGCGCTGCACCTTCGTCCGCCACCGCGCCGCGTCGAGGCCCGGCTCCGGGAGCGCGTCGACCCGGAGCTCGGCCGAGACCGCGTCCGCGATCTGCACGACGCGCATTTCCGCGACGGGCATCCAGTGAGCCGCGACGCCGCGCGGCGCGAGCACCAGCAAGAGCAGGAGGAAGAACGAAGGAAGTGTGACGCGCGGCATCCGAAGTTCGATGGCTTTACCGGGTGGAACGGCGTGGATCCAGGACGAAAACCGCGCATTTTGCGTCCAACACCCTCACTCGAGCGCTCGATTCCGGCTGGAAGACCGCCAAGCGGGGTTGAGAGGGGCGCGCCATGCTAGCGTAGGGGGACCGATGAGCGACGAGACGGATAGGCCCCCCAAGAGAACCTCGAACGAGCCCGGTTTCGGGCCCTTTGGAGGTGGTCCCTTCGGGGTCTCGAACCGCCGGCCCCCGGACGGATCACCAGGGCCGAGCCAGCCGCCCCGGGGCCCCGGATCTCCGCCAGGCGGGCCCTGGCGCGGCTGGCTCCTCCCGCTCGCTTTGTTCCTCGTCTACCTGGCGTGGAACTACAGCAACACGGCGGGCAGCGCCGAGCCGAGCATCCCGTACACCCAGTTCTTCGAGCAGGTGGAGCAGGGGACGATCGCCCGCGTCCAGATCACGGGGCAGAACGTCACCGGCGAGTTCTCGGAGCCAAGGAGCGTCAACGGCCGCGAGTTGCGTCGCTTCAGCACGACGCTGCCGCCGATTCAGGATGACGCGCTGCTGCCCCTGCTCCGCGAGCGCAACGTGGAGGTCACCGTCCGCTCCGACGAGCCGTCGTTCGCGCTGTACACGCTGCTGAACGTCTTCGTGCCGTTCCTCCTCATCATCGGGTTTTTGGTCTGGGCCTCCCGGCGCACCTCCAAGATGATGGGCGGCGGCCCCTTCGCGGGCATGATCAAGGGGCGCGCGAAGCGCTTCGAGAAGGAGTCCCAGGTCAGCGTCAGCTTCGCGGACGTGGCGGGGCACAAGGCCGCGAAGCGCGATCTCAAGGAGGTCGTGGACTTCCTGAAGGAGCCGGAGCGCTTTCGGCGGCTCGGCGGCAAGGTGCCGCGGGGGATCCTCCTGGTGGGGCCGCCGGGCACGGGAAAGACGCTGCTCGCCCGCGCCGTGGCAGGCGAGGCCGGCGTGCCGTTCTTTTCGATCAACGGCTCGGAGTTCATCGAGCTGTTCGTCGGGGTGGGCGCCTCCCGGGTGCGTGAGCTCTTCGAGGAGGCCAAGAAGGTCGCCCCGGCGATCGTCTTCATCGACGAGATCGACGCGGTGGGTCGCTCCCGCGGCGCTGGGCTCGGGGGTGGTCACGACGAGCGTGAGCAAACCCTGAACCAGCTCCTCAGCGAGATGGACGGCTTCACCCGCAACGATCTCACGATCGTGCTGGCCGCGACCAACCGCCCCGACGTGCTGGATCCGGCCCTGCTCCGCCCGGGGCGGTTCGATCGACGCGTGGTCGCCGATCGGCCGGAGTTCGAGGCGCGGCGGGCGATTCTGCAAGTCCACACCAAGGACAAACCTCTGGGTCCCGACGTGGACCTGGAGAGCGTGGCCCGCAATACTCCCGGCTTCTCCGGGGCGGATCTCGCCAACCTCTGCAACGAGGCGGCCCTGTCCGCCACGCGGCGCGGCGCGGATCACCTCGAGGCGCGCGACTTCTCCGCGGCCTTCGACAAGATCGTGTTGGGGGATCCCCGAGAGACGAAGCTCGATCCGGAGGAGAAGCGCCGCGTGGCCATCCACGAGTCCGGTCACGCGGTGGTCGCCCACTTCTCGCCGTACGCCGAGCCACTCCACCGGGTGACGATCCTGCCGCGGGGCATGGCCCTCGGCATCACGCAGCAGACGCCCCAAGCGGAGCGCCACGTGCTGACACGTCCGGAGCTCGAGGCCCGGCTGCGGGTGTTGATGGGAGGCTACGCCGCGGAGGCGGTGGTGCTCGGGGACACGAGCTCCGGCGCCGAGAACGATCTCAAACAGGCCACGGATCTGGCCTTCAAGATGGTGGCGCACTTCGGCATGAGCGAGAAGATCGGCCCCGTCTTCCACGAGCATCGCTCGGAGCACCCCTTCCTCGGCCAGAAGATGGCGACGGAGACGGCCACGAGCGACGCGACGGTGCACATCATCGAGGAAGAGGTGCGCCGGGTCCTGACGGAGGCTGCCGAGGACGCCAAGCGCATCATCAACGAGAAGCGGACCTACGTGGACGCGCTCCGAGACGCGCTCCTCGAGCAGGAGACCCTCGAGAAGGCAGAGCTCGGCGTGATCCTCGGGCCCTCCGTCAAGCCATCGCCGCGGGGCGAGACGGACGCGCTCCACTACGACTCCGGCGACTGAGGGCCTCGAGCGCGGGCCAGATCCGGCAGGTCAGGGCCGACAGAAATCGAGGACGGGCCTCGACGACGGCTCGAGGAGGCGAAAGACTCGGGCGGCGGAGGGCGGTATGCTCCGCGCCCGATGAACGCCGCCTGGGTGTGTTTGTGGGGGCTCGGGGCCTTCGCCTTGGGTTACCGCTTCTATTCGCCGCGCGTTGCTGCCGCTCTCCAGCTCCGCGCGGACGAGCCCGTGCCGGCGCGCACCCACGAGGACGGCATCGACTACGTCCCCACCCGGCGAGCGGTGCTGTTCGGGCATCACTACGCGTCGATCGCGGGGGCCGCGCCGATCATCGGTCCTGCGATCGCGGTGCTGTGGGGGTGGCTGCCGGCGTTCGTCTGGATCGTCGTGGGCAGCGTCTTCCTCGGCGCCGTCCACGATTTCGCGGTCCTGGTGCTGTCGATGCGTCACGGGGGCAAGAGCGTGGGACGGATCAGCGCGCAGGTGCTGAGCCCGCGAGCGCGCCCCCTGCTTCTGCTGGTGATCTTCTTTTTGGTGACCCTCGTCATCGCGGTGTTTGCCAGCGCGATCGCCTCGCTGTTCATCAGCACGCCCGGGTCCGTCCTGCCGGTGAACTTCCAGATCTTCGTGGCGGTGCTCATCGGTTGGCTCTGCTACCGCCGGAAGTGGCGCCTGCTCGGTCCCTCCGTGATCGCCTTGCTCGCGCTCTATGGGATGATGCTCTTGGGGGAGCGGGTGCCCCTGTCCCTGGCACCCTGGGTCGGCGCGGAGCACGAGCACCTCGTCTGGGTCGCCCTGCTCCTGGTCTACTCCTTCGTCGCGAGCGTGCTCCCGGTCTGGGTGCTCCTCCAGCCCCGCGATTATATCAATAGCCACCAGCTCTTCGTTGGCCTCGCGGGGTTGATCGTGGGGATCCTGGTGGCGCGCCCGGTCATCACGGCGCCTGCGTTGGCGACGCCCCCCGCCGACGCGCCTTCGCTGCTGCCCTTCCTGTTCGTCACCGTGGCGTGTGGTGCGATCAGCGGGTTCCACGGCCTCGTCGCTTCGGGCACGACCAGCAAGCAGCTCGCTCGTGCACCCGACGCGCGCCCTGTCGGGTACGGAGCGATGTTGGGGGAGGGAGTCGTCGCTCTGGTCGCGACCCTGGCCGTGAGCGCGGGGCTCGCGGACTGGGCGACCCATTATCACTCCTACGCGGCGGCGGCGGGTGGGGGAGTCGAGGCCTTCGTGGAGGGCTCGGCGACCTTCCTGGGCGCTTTGGGCCTGCCTTCGGGGATGTCTCGGGTGCTGGTGGCGGTCATGGTGATCTCCTTCGCGGCCACGAGCCTCGACACGGGGGTGCGCATCCAGCGCTACATTTTGGCGGAGCTCGGCGAGCACTACGAGCTCCCGTGGCTGACGCGTCGCTACGTGGCCGGGTTCGTGGCCGTGGCGATCCCCTTCGCGCTGTGCGTCACGGGAACCGAGGGGGCGCTCTGGCCGCTCTTCGGCGCCACCAACCAGATCCTGGCGGGGCTCTCCCTGGTCGTGGTGACCGTCTGGTTGAAGCAGAGCGGCCGCGCCTGGCTGTATACGGGGTTCCCGATGGCCTTCGTGCTCCTGGTCGCCGGGATCTCTCTGTTCGGCAACCTCGCCACCTATTGGGCAAACGGCGAGTACCTGCTCTTCGGCGTGGGAGGACTCATTTTGGTTCTGGAGATCTGGATCGTCCTGGAGGGATACCACGCCGCTTTTCGGACCAAGACGCTCCCGGTGGGAGGCGTGGGCTCGTGAGCGGGTCCCGAACGCGTACGAGCCGGGGCGCGATCGTTTTCCTGGCGCTCTTGCTCGGGGGATGTCCGGAACGGACGGGACCCACCCCGCCCTCGAGCTCTCTGGGGCAGGCGACCGCGACACCCGCCCCCAGCGCTCCTGCGGGTGACCCCATCGGGGCCGGTTCGGCTGCGCCTGCTGCGGGAGACCCCGTTCCGCCCGGTGCTGCTCCCAGTGTTGCTGCTCCCGGCTCCGCTCCGGACTCTATCTCCGCGCCCGAGGGCACGGCCTCCAGCAGTCCGGACGAGCCCACCACGCCGCGGCCGTCGGGGTTGTCCGCGACCTCTCCCTGGAGCTCGCGGGAGGCCTGTCAGCGATTCCTCGCCACTGCGAAGGCCACCGCGCCCGCGAACACCCGCGCCGCCGAGCCCTCTGCGGGCGCGAAATCCCGGGGAGCTCGTGTCGGCACCTGGAACATCCGCTGGTATCCGGACGGTCGCCCCGGCAAGAAGGCCGCCGTGCCGGGGACGGACATCCTCTGGCTGGCGTGCGCGATCGCCGTGCTCGAGGTGGACGTGCTCGCCGTGCAGGAGATCAAGACCTTGCCTCGGGCCCGGGAGCGTACGGCGGAGCTCCTGGCGGAGCTCGATCGGCTCACCGGCGGTCGTTGGCGCGCGGAGTTCGACGACTGTCCTCAGCAGGCGACCCAACACGTCGGGCTGCTGTGGAACGAGACGCGGGCGACGCTGACTCGACTCCACACGGAGCCGGCCTTGAATCCCCATGGCACCCCCTGCAAGGACAGCCTGCGGCCGGGGTTCGTCGCCGACGCGCGCTTCGTGGGTGGAGCGACGGCCCGCATCGTCTCCGTCCACTTCAAGAGCGGCGCCGAGCGCCGTTCCGTCGATCTGCGGAAGAAATCCTTCACGGCCCTCGAGGACGTCGTGAAGCGGGCGCGGCGCGACGCGCCCGCCACCCAGCTGATCTTCGCCGGAGACTTCAACACGATGGGTTGCTCCAGCTGTTCCCCCAAGATCGCGGCGGAGGAGGAGCGCGCCAGCGTGGAGGCGCAGCTGGCCTCCTTCGGGCTGCGCTGGCTCCCCACCGAGCCGGGCTGTACCGAGTACTACCGGGACCGGGGGCACCTGCTGGATGGGTTCGTGGTGACCGAGGCCATGGCGCAGCAGGCCCATTTACCTGCTCGGGCCGAGGGCCTGTGCCGGGAGCTCGCCTGTGAGCGAACTCCCCAGGTCGGGCTAGCGCCGGCGATGCGCCAGCTGAGTGATCATTGTCCGGTGGTCATCGAGTTCGGCAACGAGTAGCCTCCGACCCCACCATGAACCTGCCCGCCGTACAGAGCCCGACGGAGAGCGAAGCGCCGGCGTCGAGCGCCGCCCCTGCGGGGGACATCTCCTGGAAAGACCTGCCTCGCGTGATGGGGAGCGGGGTCGCCATGGGGACCGCCGACGTGGTCCCGGGCGTCTCCGGCGGCACGATGGCGGTGGCGTGCGGGATTTACATGGAGCTCCTCGGCGCCATCAACTCCATCAACGCCCGTGCGCTCCAGGCTCTGGCCCGGCTGCGCCTCCGCGACGCGCTGCAGGAGATCCATTGGCGTTTCATGCTGAGCCTGGGGATCGGCATCGTGATGGCCTTCGTCGTGATGTTGCGTGTCGTTGGCCTGCCGCGGCTCCTCCAGGAGCACCCGGAGCACGTCTTCGGGGTGTTCTTCGGGCTGGTCCTCGGCAGCGTGTTCGTCCTCGGGCGGCGCATCTCGGGCTGGAGCGTCCAGCTGGCGGGGATGCTCGCGCTGGGGGCGGCCCTGGGTTTCGGAATCGTCAACCTCGTGCCCGTGTCCACCCCCGAGAGCCCGGTGTTCGTGTTCTTCTGTGGGATGATCGCGATTTGCGCGATGTTGCTGCCCGGCATCAGCGGCTCGTTCGTACTGCTCATCCTCGGCAAGTACGAGTACGTGATGGGCAGCGTGGAGCGGCTGCTGCGCTTCGATCTGAGCGCCCTGGCCGTGGTGGTGCCCTTCGCGCTCGGCTGCCTCGTGGGGATCGCCTCGTTCTCCCGAGCGCTGACGTGGCTCTTGCGCCGCTGGCAGCAGCCCATGATGGCGCTGCTCACGGGGCTCCTGGTCGGCAGTCTCTGGCGGATCTGGCCATTCCAGGTCGTCGTCGAGCAGGAGGTGCGCGGCAAGGTCCGGGTGATCTCCGCGACGCCCCAGTGGCCTGCGAGCTTC
The DNA here is from genome assembly GCA_012514535.1 of Myxococcales bacterium. Lineage (GTDB taxonomy): Bacteria > Myxococcota_A > Polyangia > Polyangiales > Polyangiaceae > NIC37A-2. Next base: position 9,242 of record JAAZAA010000010.1, read on the forward strand.
GATGGAGCGGTGCTGGCGCTCATGGTCGGCGGGCTCCTGGCCGTGGCCGCCGTCGAGCTGATCGCTGCGCGTCGTCAGGTTTCTTGATACGGTCGCCGAGCTTCGCCTCGACTTTCCCCGCAGGGCGAAGCTCGAGGAGCCATGGCCCGACAGTACTGGCTGATCAAGTCCGAGCCCGACGCGTTCTCCTGGGATCAGTTCGTCCGTGACGGCCGCGCCGTCTGGGACGGCGTGCGCAACTACGTCGCCCGCAACAACCTGCGGGCGATGAAGAAGGGCGATCGCGCGCTGTTCTACCACTCGAACGTGGGCAAGGAGGTGGTGGGGATCGCCGAGGTGGTGCGGGAATACTATCCCGATCCGACCGCTAAGGGGGCCGACTGGAGCGTCGTGGACTTCGTCCCCGTCGAGGCCCTGCGTCGTCCCGTGACCCTCCGGGAGATCAAGCAGGACCCGGCCCTCGCGGACATGCCCCTGGTCAAGCAACCCCGGCTGAGCGTGCAGCCGTGCACCGCCGAGCAGTTCCGCCACGTGGTGAACCTCAGCAAAAAGAGTCCATGACGAATCGACGGCTGCTGTTCTCCCTGATCGTCTTCCTGAGCTGCCTCTGGGGCGCCCCGGGGGTAGCGCTGGCGCAGGAGCCCGCCGGCTGCTCCTCCCCCCGCGCGGCGGTCCAGTCGGTCTTCTACTGGTTGGAGTTGGGTCGCTTCGACCCGGCGCGGGCGGCCCAGTGCCTGGATCGCAGCGGGCGCTCGGCGCGTCAAATCGAGATCAGCGCCCAGCGGGTCCGCTCCGTGTACGCGGATCGGCGGCTGTTCATCGACTACGAGCGGCTGAGCGAGGACCCCCACTGGGTGAACCCGGAGACGGGCCGCCCGGAGGTGGCGCCTCACCCCGATCTGCCGGAGATCGTGGTGCGGCGAAGCGGGGACGGCCACTGGCACTGGCCGCGGGCGTCCCTCGATCGGATCGACGTTCTCGAGCAGGAGCGCTCCCTCGTGTCCGAAGACATCATCGCAGAGCTTCCGGACTGGATGCGCAACGACCTGTTCGGGATCGAGATGTGGCAGTTCCTGGCGCTGTCCGCGATCCTCGTCTTCGGGCTGGTGATCCGGAAGATCATCCAGTTCATCGTCAAGCGCCGTGTGACCGCGCTGGTGGCGCGCTTCGGCAAGCAGGGCGCCGCGAACCTGGTGGATACGTTCGCCTCCCCGGGAGCGACCCTGGTGATGGCGATCCTACTGCGCATCCTCTATCCGCAGCTGCGCCTGCCCTACGGGGCCGTGATGGCGCTGAACGTCTCCGTGCGGGTGATGGTGGTGCTGTCCATCATCTGGGCGGCTTATCGCTTCGTCGACGTCATCGCCGGCGTGATGTCGGAGAAGGCGGCGCTCACCGAGTCCAAGCTGGACGACCAGCTCGTCCCCCTCGTCCGCAAGGCGCTGAAGATCCTCACGGTGGTCGCGGGGGTCCTCTCGATCCTGCAGAACCTCAACGTCAACGTGGGCTCGCTCCTGGCGGGGCTCGGTATCGGTGGCGTGGCGGTGGCCTTGGCGGCGAAGGACACGGTCGCGAACTTCTTCGGGAGCGTGATGATCTTCATCGACAAGCCCTTCCAGATCGGTGACTGGGTCGTCGTCGCCGGGGTGGAGGGCATCGTCGAGGAGGTGGGGTTCCGCTCCACCCGCGTGCGCACCTTCTACAACTCGGTGGTGACCATCCCGAACGCGAAGTTCACGGAGGCGTCCATCGACAACTACGGGCGACGACGCTACCGCCGGACCTATGCGACCCTGCGGCTCACCCACGACACCACACCCGAGCGCATGCAGGCGTTCGTCGAGGGGATCCGCGCCATCATCCAGGCCAACCCCTACACTCGTAAGGACTATTACGAGGTGCACATGTCCGGGATCGGGGAGCACAGCCTGGACGTGATGCTCTATTACTTCTTCGAGGTGCGCACGTGGTCGGAGGAGGTCCGCGAGCGCCACAACGTGTACCTGGAGATCATGCGCCTGGCGAAGGCGCTCGGGGTGGAGTTCGCCGTTCCCACGCGGACCCTGCACATCGATCGGGCGGTGGCGCCCGGGAGCGCAAAGGAGCTAGCGCCGCCCACGTCGGAGGAGCGACTCGCGGAGATCTGCCGCAGCTTCGGGCCCGAGGGGGAGCAGGCGCGCCCCTCCGGGCCACGGATCACGGACGGGTTCTTGGCGACGAAGTGACGGCGCTCACTCGCCGGACTTCTCGTCGCGCGCGTCGGCGATGTCGATCAACGTCGTCAGCGCCTCGATCTTGCGCTTGGCCTGGAGCTCCCGCTGACGCACGGTCTTGAGCTCCGCCTCGATCCGACGCTGCTCCGTCTCGATCTCCCTCAGCTCAGCCTTGAGGCTGTCCCGTTCGCTCTTCAGTTCGTCAATCGATAGGGCCACAGGTGCCTCCCGTTGGGTTCGATGGCCTCACAGCCGGTTTCGGCTGGCGGCGTCGAAGGCGGCGACAAGGTAGGCAGGGGGTGCGCATCGGGTCAAGGACTCTCAGTCCGCGTAGTCCCCGGAGGCGGGCGGCGCGACGATGGTCTCCTGGGGCGCCTCCGGTGCCTCTCCTGCTTCCCCTCCGGCTTCAGGCGTGCCGGCGTCGGAGCCGCCCGGCGGCTCGGTAGCGGCGGCGTCTCCGCTTGGGCTCGTCCCCGAACTGCTCTCGCCCGCCCCGGAAGCGCCCTCCGACGGCTTGCGGGTGCGCTGCTTCGCTGCCTCTGCTTCGGCCCGCTTCGCCTCGAGTTCCCCGGGCGCCGACAGGGAGGTCACGAAGGCGGGGCGGGCGGTCGGATCGCAGCCGCCCCGGAACCCCGTCGCGTCGAACTCGAAATCCAGAGATCCCGTAGAGGCGCTCCCCTCGTCGTCTTCATGGCGCACCTCGAAGCGGACCTTGCGGATGCCCGTGCGCGCGGGGGAGCAGTACTGCACCAGATAATACTTGGACCATCCCTTCTTCAGCCGCATGGCGAGCTCTTCGAAGGCGATGGGGAGGGAGTTCGTGTCCTGGCTCCGCTCCACCCCCTGGCGTCCGATGGCGTCGAGCTGTCGGGCCTCTCGGCCCCCGATGCCGACGGCGTAGACCTGGTGGGACGTCTCCGCGAGGGCGTCGAGGAGCGCCTGTTCCGTGACTCGCCCCGCGAGGTCGTCACCTTGGCTGAAGACGATCAGGGTCCCGACCCGCACCGGGCGCTTCACCCGCATGAGGCGGCTGTCCAGCTGACGCAGACCCTCGATCACGGCGCCGTTCAGGTTGCGAGATTCGTCCCTCGCCTTGAAGCGCTCGATGGTCTCGAGCTCCGGGCGCGGGGCGTCCGCGGCGCGCGAAAACTCCCCGAGGGGATGCAGCCGGGGGGAGCCGTCGAAGCCGAGCACGGTCACCCCTTGGGTCGGTCGCAGCTTGGCGACCAGGTTCTGTACGCCCTTCCGGATCGCGCTGCGCTGGGGATCCGTCCCCTGCGCCGCCCCGCTGAGATCGACGAGCACCACCGTGTGATGCAGGGCGACCGCGTCACGATCCAGCAGCGTGAGGCGGGTTTCGTTCGGTTCGAGGAGCACGCCGTCCTCACGGACGCTGAAGTCCTCCGCGCGCAGGTCCGTCACCGGCTCGCCTCCGTCCTCCACGGACACGTAGATCGCGACGTTGCTCGGGCGTTGCACGGAGCTGTGCACGTGCTCGAGCTGCACTCCGCCGCAGGCGCTCACGAGCCACGCCGCGCAGAGCGCCACCAGGGTGGTGGAGGAGAGAAATGGCTTCATGGCCCTTCGCTGGTTCGAGCGCGTATTGCGGGGCTCATTCCCAATGGGTGCCGCCGCTCCGCGCGTGCTCGAGCATGGTCGTCATGCCGTGGGAGAGATTGTCAGGCAACTGGTCGTCTCGGAAGAGGCGCGCTTCGGCGATCTCGACCGGGTTGACCGGAGGTAGGGTGGGCGCGCCGACCGTCGCCCTCACGACCACCGTCACCGCATGGAAGCGGGGATCTCGAGCGGGGTCGGAGTAGACCCCGACGAGCTCGCCGAGCTCCACGTCGACCACCCCCGCCTCTTCGCGGAGCTCGCGTACGAGCCCCGTGCGTAAGGTCTCACCCCACTCGAGGGTCCCTCCAGGCAAGGCCCAGCGGCCGCTGTCCGTGCGCCGCACGAGCAACCACTCACCGTTCCGGGTGCGCGCCGCCGCGCAGACACCGACCACGGGTCGCCGCAGGAGATGGCGGAGGATTTCTTTGCCGAGGACCCAGAAGCCTGCCGGGATGCGCATGCCGCAGGGAGGATGCCGCCCGGAGGCCTGGGACGCCAGGGGCGCCCCGACCGAGAGCGCATGCTTTGCAGGCTCGACGTGGGTAGCCAGCTTCCGCGCTGCCAACCTCCGGGAGACCATGGTAGCCCTCGACCGTGCCCTGGTCGGCCTCTTCTCCGGCGTCCTCGGTGTCGTCACCGTCTTCAGCGTCTCCCCCGCGCCGCGTGGGGGAGCTCGCGTTGCTGACCGCCATCGTGGCGCTGATCGGCTGCGGAGCGGCCGCCCTGACGGTGCTCCGCGCTGGGGAACCCCCGGGAGCCGAGTCGGGGGATCGCGCGCAGGAGCCGCGCCGGGCGGTCTTGCAGGGCGCCGCGCCCGTGTCGGCGGGCAGCGGCGAGAGCCGGACGGCGGCGAGCGAGCTCGAGCCGGGGGTGCTCGGCACCATCGACGACAGCATGCCCTTCGAGCCGACGGGTGAGCAGTTGGTGAGCATCGCCTGGCGGACCTGGGTGTACACGGACACGGGGCCCAAACGCTCGCGCTATGGCTACCTGCGGGCGGGGGCGCGGGTGGACGCGCGGGGTCCGGCCATCGTCAACGCCGGCTGCCCGGGCGGCTGGTACCGGATCAACCCGCGGGGCTTCGTGTGCGTGGGCTTGGGTTCGACCACGGATCTCGAGCACCCCACGGCGGTGCAGATGACCCGACGACCGATCCGTCGCGAGGGCCTCCCCTATCTGTACGCGATGTCGGGGCAGCCGGCGCCTCATCGCTACTTCCGCTTGCCCACCAAGGCCCAAATGGCGGAGGTGGAGGGGCCGGAGGTGCACGAGCGGGCGGCGCGCTGGCAGATCACCGCAGAGCAGAACGGGCTGCGCGATCTGATCGGTCCGCCCCAGGAGCCGCCGGCGTTCCTCTCGGGGGGCGGCTCGGTGCACAAGCCCTACGGCGTGGAGCAGCCGATCCGGTACCGCGTGCACGCCGGACAAGTGACGCGCGGGACGGGGTTCGCGTTCTTGACCACGTTTCAGTGGGAGGGACGGGAGTTCGGGTTGAGCTCGGAGCTCGACGTGATCGCGCTCGACCGGACCCGGCTCGTGCAGCCGAGCGAGTTCCGCGGCGTCGTGCTCGAGGAGGACGAGGGACTTCCCGTGGCCTTCACGGAGCGCTCACACACGACCGTATGGGAGCAAGGGGAGGGCGGGGGGCTCCGGATCCACGGGACGGCCCCGCGCCGCCGCGCCTTCAAGCTCACGGGGCGCGAGCTGGCGGGAAACATGCTGGAGACCACGGAGGGGACCTACGTGCCGCGCTCGGCCCTGCGCATCATCGAGCCTCGCAGCGATTTCCCGAGCTTCGCGACGGGGGATCGCAAGTGGCTCGACGTTTCCATCACGCAGCAGGCCCTCATCGCCTACCAGGGACGCAAGCCGGTGTTCGTGACCTTGGTGAGCACCGGGCGCGGCGGCCTGGGGGATCCCGAGACGGAGGCCGCGACCGTGCGGGGGACCTTCATGGTCCACCACAAGGACGTGAGCAGCACGATGGACGGGGACGACGACCGGCCCGACGCCCTCAACCTGGTCGACGTCCCCTTCGTCCAGTACTTCCACCGGGGGTTCGCCCTCCACGGGACCTACTGGCACGACGATTTCGGGCGCCAGCGTAGTCAGGGCTGCGTCAACCTCTCACCTCGCGACAGCGCGTGGCTGTTCGAGTGGACCGATCCACCGGTGCCCGAGGGATGGCACGGCGTGCTCAACAAGGAGCGCGGCACCGTCGTGCACGTTCGCCCCTGACCGACCCCGGCCCTGACCGACCCGGTCGGGAGCGGGGCAGCCCTGCGCGGTTTCATCCGGCGGAGCTTTCGTCCCGTACGCGGCGGTCTGCGTCATCCGCGGGTCTCGGCGTCCGAGCCGGTCCTTGCTAACGTCCTCACTGGAAGCCCGTTGGAGGCACCGCAGCTGTCCGGAGGTCGCGTGCTCAAGCTGAGTTTGAAGGATCTGTTGAAGCGGGCGCTCATGGTCGACGCACAGGAGGTGCGGCTCATCCCGGGCCGGCGCACCGTGGTGGTGACGTCCCAAGGAGAGAACGAGGTCCGCGGTGATCCGCAGACCCCTGACCGCATCAACGCGCTGCTCGAGGAGGTCCTCACCGCGGAAGCGCGCCGCTCCCTCGCGACCGGGTGGGCCGAGTGGGATTTCCTCTTGCCCGACAAGGGCCGGGTCCGCGCGACCGCGGAGCTGAAGATGGGCTTGGTCCATGCGGCCTTCGACCTGACGAGGCTCGACGAGCCGGCGCCCTTCGACGAGCTCCCGCTGCCTCAGGCGGCGCCGACGCCCCCCAACGCCGTCCCGCCGAACCGCGCCGCCCCGCACGCTGCCGCCCCGCACCTCGGGATCCCCCCCGCGGCGCTCGACCCGGACCCGCTGCCCTCCCCCGATCTCGCGCAGCCGGACCCACCCCGGGCGCGCCCGACGGTCGCCTCCGCGCGGATGCCGGAGCCCTCCGAGCTCGCGGTGCGCATCGACGAGCAGGCCCAGAGCACCCCGGCGCGCCCTTCCCACGGCGGCGCCATCGCCATGCCGGCGCGCGGCTTCGACGCGGCCCCCGGCGCAGAGTCGACGGAGAAGATCGACTCCCTGCTGCGCCAGATGGTCGCCATGAAGGCCTCGGATCTGCACGTCTGCGCGACGGCGCCGCCCATGGTCCGGCTCGATGGAGACATGGTCGCGCTGCCCGGCGCGCCCCCGCTCGGCCCGGACGACGTGCGCGCCCTGCTCTGGCCGATGGTGCCTCCGCGCAACCGCCAGGAGTTCGAGGAGACGCACGACACCGACTTCGCCCACGAGATCCCGGGGGTCGCCCGCTTCCGCGCGAACCTGTTCGTCGACCTCCGTGGCATGGGCGGCGTCTTCCGCGTCATCCCCTCCAAGATCCTGACGGCGCAGGATCTCGGGCTTTCGCCCCAGATTCTGTCGCTCTGCAACCTGTCGAAGGGGTTGGTCGTCGTCACCGGACCGACGGGCTCGGGCAAGTCCACCACCCTGGCGGCGCTCATCGACTACATCAACCAGACGCGCGCCGCCCACATCATCACGATCGAGGACCCCGTCGAGTTCGTGCACCCGAACAAGAAGTCCCTCATCAATCAGCGGCAGGTGGGGGAGCACACCCACTCCTTCAAGAAGGCGCTCCGAGCGGCCCTGCGCGAGGACCCGGACATCGTCCTGCTCGGTGAGATGCGCGATCTCGAGACCATCTCCATCGCGATGGAGACCGCGGAGACCGGTCACCTCGTGTTCGGCACCCTGCACACGTCGTCGGCGCCCAGCACCATCGATCGCATCATCGATCAGTTCCCGTCCGAGGAGCAGAACCAGGTGCGCACGATGCTCTCCGGCAGCCTCAAGGGGGTGATCGCCCAGATGCTGTGCAAGAAGCGCGGCGGCGGGCGCGTCGCCGCGCTCGAGGTGATGTTCGGTGTCCCGGCGATCGCGAACTTGATCCGGGAAGGGAAGATCTTCCAGATCCCGTCGGTGATGCAGACGTCGCGCAACATGGGGATGCGCCTCATGAACGACAGCTTGCTCGAGCTCGTGAAGAGCGGCCAAGTCGAGCCCGACGAGGCCCTCTCGAAGTCGACCGACAAGTCGACGCTGCAGACACTCTTTCGTCAGAACAACATCTCCTTCTCCGCGACGGCTTGAGCAGGGTGGGCAAGGACTCGATCGATATGGACGCGGGCCCGCGCAATGCGCGGCCCGGCATGCAGTACCGCCGCTTCGGGAAGACTGGCAAAGCGCTCAGCGTGATCACCCTCGGCGGCATGCGCTTCCACGACGGCTGGAGCAAGCCGCGGACGGAGCCGCACCCGGAAATGCTCGCGCAGTGCGCGCGCATCGTGAAGCTGGCCCTGGAGCACGGCATCAACCACATCGAGACGGCGTACGGCTACGGCAAGAGCGAGCACTGCTACGGCCGGGTCCTCGAGGAGCTGGGCGTGCCCCGCGGGAGCTATTACCTGATGACGAAGGGTGCTCCCAAGACGGCGGAGGAGACGCATCGCCTCGTCGAGGAGCAGCTGCGCGGCCTACGCACGGATCACATCGACTTCTACGGCTGGCACGGCATCAACACCGCCGAGCTCCTGAAGGGTGCCCTGGCGCCGGGCGGCCCGGTGGACACCCTCGAGCGCTATCGGGAGCAAGGGGTGATCGGGCACATCGGCTTCAGCACCCATGGACCGCTCGACGTGATCTGTGAGGCGGTGTTGAGCGGGAGGTTCGAGTTCGTCAACCTCCACTACTACTACTTCTTTCAGAGGAACGACGCGGCCGTCCAGCTGGCGGGCGCGCGCGATCTCGGGGTCTTCATCATTTCGCCGAACGACAAGGGCGGGCGGCTCTTCGACGCGCCCTCCCTGCTCCGGGAGCTCACGCAGCCCCTCACTCCCATCCAGTTCAACGCGCGCTGGTGCCTGCGGACGCCGTTCGTCCACACGCTCAGCTTCGGCATGACCGAGCCGGAGCACTTCGCCGAGATGCGCGGCATCTTCCCCGTCAGCGTGCCGCTCGCTCAGAGCGATCGCGAGATCACCGCGCGGCTCGACGCGCGGCGCTTGCTGGATCCCTTCGGCGACTACGACGGCTACGAGCTCGTCGGAGATCCGAGCGGCATCAACATCCCCGAGGTGCTCCGCTTCCGGCGCATGGTGCGCTGTTACGACATGGAGGGCTTTGGCCGGTATCGCTACAACATGTTCGAGCCGGACAGCCATTGGGTGGGCGGGAACTTCGCGACGGAGGAGCACCTGGCGCGGCTCGACACGTCGCGGGTCCCCGAGGGGGTGCCGTTGCGGGAGCTGCTCGCGGAGACGCACCAGGCGCTCTACGACCCGAAGCGGAAGACGAGCGACTGAGTGTTGCTCCGGTGGCGACGCGGGACGCCGCGGGCGGGGCGCCTGGGCCCCACGCCTGCGTCACTCGAGGAGATCGAGGCGGTCCGCGTGGGCCTCGAAGGCGACGGCGTCTTCGGCGCCCATCGACGCGAGGTCGAGGGTGGTGTGCACTCGCATCCCCGAGTGGGCGCTCAGCGCCTCGGGCAGCGCCCACTTGCGATCGCCGAGGAGGGTGGGGGGCGTGTCCAGGGGGCGATCTGGCGTGAGCTGGCGATCGAGGGCGACCAGCTGCAGGCCAACGCCGTCGCGGTCTTCGTCCGTCGCGTTGTACACGCAGGCCTCCACGTGACGGCGGGGCTGCTGCCCGTGGACACGCAGATCGCACACCCGCACGTCGGCCAGGGCGGCGAGCAAGCGGCGCAAGTACGGAGCCTCCGCGGAGCGGAGGGCTTCCTTGAGCTGGAGGGTGGCCTGGGCCGCCGAGGCGTCCCCGAGGAACGCCAGCATGCGGGCCGCGTGGAGCCGCACGGGCCGGTGATTGGCCCGTAGCAGCTCGCGGAACGCCTCGCTCGGGGCGGCGTTGCTCCCGGAGGGATCGAGCTCGCCGAAGAAGGGCGGATCGATCTCCCAGTGGGTGCCGCGGGCCTCCGTGCTCCACTTGATGGCGCGGCCCGGGCCCAGGGGGCCCGCGAAGTAGAGGGGCCGGGTGGCGGTCTCCTCACGCTGCGCGCCGGTCCCCTCGAAGAAGGTCACGTGCACGGTGATCTCCTCGAGGGCTCGGTGTCCATTGTTGACCACGGCCACCTCGAGCTGCGTGCGGATCCTGTCCCGGCGCACGGTTTGGGACGAACCGATGACGATCAGCCCCAGGGTGGGGATGGGCTCCTCCCAGAGGGGGGAAGAGGCGCGCGCGCAGGCGCAGCGCTGCACGACCTCGAGGCCGTCGGTGCGGGCAGGCGTGTCGCGATCGGGCGGAGGTGCGGGCTGGTCCGTCGGCCGCGGCCTCGCCGGATCCGCGGGTGGAGACGCAGGTTCGGAGAGGTCGGCGCCGAGCGTCTCCGCCGCGCGCGCTCCTCGAGGATCGGCGAGCGCGGCATGGACGCGGGGCTCCGTCGGCGCGCGCAGGAGCTGCCGGGTGGTGCCGATGGCCGCGAGGATGCCCGCGGCGAGGGTGATCGCGACGGCGGTCGTCGTGCGAGGGAGAAAGCCCGCGAGGTTGGGGAGCGGGCGGCGCGTCTGCGCGGGGGTAGGGGCGACCGGCGTGCGGACGAGGTGAGGGACGTAGCGCTCGAGCTCCGTGACGAACGCCGCGCGCAGGGCCGCCTCGCGGATGGGGCTCCCGAGGAGCCGCTGATCGACGAGCAGGGCGATGGCGAGCACCAGGAGCGCCGCGGCCGCGCCCACGGAGAGGGTCAGGGTGGCGGTCGCGCTCGGGGTGAGGTGAGGGACCACCGCCGCCGCCACCAAGCTGGCGATGGCCGCCGCCGCCACCGAGCTCACGTGCAGGATCAGGCGCTGGCGGCGGAGCTCCAAGGGGTGAGCGGCGTTGCCCAGGGAGAAGCGCTTCAGGGTCAGCTTGTCGTGAGGTAAGCCGGGCCAGTCGAGCTCGAGGTAGAGCTGGTCGCCCTCCGCGCGCGCCTGGCGCACCGCGTTCCACGGCACCGTGAGCTGAACCCCACTCGCGAGGGCGCCGGGCGCGTACCCTTCACTGAACGCTCCCACACCGAGAAACCCGAGCAGGAGCCCGTGAGGAGTGCAGTCGAGCTCCACGACGCCGATGGCGTTGCTCCTCGTGCTCGCGGATGCGATGGCCCGGATCCTCATTTGGGGTGGCGCATCCTAGCCGCGCCGGGCGCCGTGGCGAATCGATGGCCGGGGGAGCGGGCACCGCGACGGGAGCGTGTTCCGCGGAAAACCGAGCAAGTTCAGGGGCTTGCCCGGTCCGTGGGCCGTGTGTGTTTCCGACGCGAAACACGCGCGGGTGGGCCCTCGGGCGGGAAAGGGCGCGTGAATTCCGCCCTTTCCCCACAAAACGAGCGCCGGCCACGACGTTCACCTGCGCGTCCATGGGTCGAAACGCGCGGGAAACAGCCCACCACGTATCCAATCGGCACACCTGGATGGACCGGATGGAGGCCCGATGGGCCGCCCGGCCAGCGCATAAGGAGTGCTTGGAACCATGAAGAAACTCGCTGCACTGACCCTCGCCGGCCTCAGCCTGCTGGCTCCGGCTCTCGCTCTGGCCGAGGAAGCTGCCGAGGCGGCCGAAAGCGTCTCACCGGAGATGTTCACGGTGAACAACGTGTGGATGATGATCTGCACTGCCCTCGTGTTCATCATGCACATGGGCTTCGCGACCTTGGAGTCGGGGCTCACCCGCGCCAAGAACACCGTGAACGTTCTCTTCAAGAACATCTTCGTCATCTGCGTCGGTCTGCTGACGTACTACGCGATCGGCTTCAACCTGATGTACCCGGGCGACTTCAGCATCGGGGAGTTCTTCGGGTTCGCGGGCTTCGGGATCCCGCTGCCGGAGGGAGGCGAGACCTCCGCCTACAACGAGGGCTACACCTACTGGACGGACTTCATCTTCCAGGGGATGTTCGCCGCCACGGCCGCGACCATCGTGTCGGGCGCGGTCGCCGAGCGCATCAAGCTCTCGAGCTTCATGGTGTTCGCAGCCGTGTTCGTTGCGGTCGTGTACCCGATCTCCGGATCGTGGAAGTGGGGCGAGGGCTGGCTGGACGCGATGGGCTTCTATGACTTCGCGGGCTCGACCGTCGTGCACTCGGTCGGCGGCTGGGGCGCGCTCATCGGCGCCGCCATGCTCGGACCGCGCCTCGGCAAGTACTCCAAGGACGGCAAGATGACCCCGATCCCGGGGAGCAACATGCCCCTGGCCACCATCGGCGCGCTGATCCTCTGGCTCGGCTGGTTCGGCTTCAATGGCGGCTCGGTGCTGACCGCCGCGGCGGGCGACACCTCCCGCGTGCTCGTCACGACGTCCTTGGCGGCGGCAGCTGGCGGCGTGGGCGCCATGATCGCCTACAACTTCGTGAGCCGGAAGCCGGACCTCTCCATGGCCCTCAACGGCATCCTGGCGGGTCTCGTCGGCATCACCGCGGGCGCCGACGTGATTACGCCGAACTCCGCCGTGTTGGTGGGCTTCATCGCCGGTGGGATCGTCGTGGGCTCGGTCATCCTGATGGACAAGATCAAGGTCGACGATCCCGTGGGCGCCATCTCCGTGCACCTGAGCTGTGGCATCTGGGGCACGCTCGCGGTGGGCATCTTTTCCGAAGAGGCGTCCTTGGGAGTGCAGGCGCTGGGCGTGGCTGCCTACGCCGTCTACACGGTCGTCTGCGCCGCCGCGCTCTTCGGGATCATCAAGGTGACGATGGGCCTGCGCGTGTCCATGGAGGAGGAGATCGAGGGCCTCGACTACGGCGAGCACGAGATGCACGCTTACGACATGGGCGGCGCCAGCACCTCGAGCGTGCTCGGTGCGCCGGCGAGGTCTCCTGCGGCGGTCGCCAGCCTCGAGCCCGCCGAGTGACGTCACCCCAAATCGCAGAGCACCCACCGGTTCCCGTCTGAGCCACGGGAACCGGTGATGCGGAGCGCCCCAGGACCCTGAGCACCTGGGGCGCTCTTTTTATTTTGCGCCTTCGTGCGCTCGCGGGGAACTCAGAAGAGGTTGCCCTGGGTGCCTGGCTCCTTGCGGCTCCCGTCGCGTCGCTTCTGGGTGGCGCCGAGGTGCTCGTAGGCCTTCTTCGTCGCGATGCGCCCGCGCGGGGTCCGGCCCAAGTAGCCCTGCTGGAGGAGGTACGGCTCGTACACGTCCTCGATGGTGTCCCGCGGCTCCGCGAGGGCCGCGGCCAGGGTCTCCACGCCGACGGGGCCTCCGTCGTAGTGCTCGATGAGCACGCCGAGCAGGCGGCGATCCATCGTGTCGAGGCCCGCGTCATCGACGTCGAGGCGCGCGCAGGTCAGCTCGACGATCTCTCGATCGATCTTGCCGCTGCCGTGCACGTCGGCGAAATCGCGCGCCCGGCGGATCAGGCGGTTGGCGACGCGAGGCGTGCCCCGGGAGCGCACCGCCAGGGCGTAGGCGCCGCCCTCGTCGCAGGGGGTGCCCAGCAGAGCGGCGCTGCGGCTGATGATGCGCGCCAGATCCTCGGGCGGATAGAAGTCGAGGCGCAGCGTGACGCCGAACCGCTCCTGGAGGGGCTTCGTGAGGAGGCCGGTCCGGGTGGTCGCGCCCACCAGGGTGAAGGGCTTGAGGTCCAGGGGGATGCTCTCCGCGTAGGCGCCCTCGCCCATCATCACGTCGATGCGGAAGTCCTCGATGGCGGGGTAGAGCGCCTCCTCCACGGGCGCGCTCAGGCGGTGGATCTCGTCGATGAACAGGACGTCGTTCTTCTGGAGGCGGGTGAGCAGCCCCGTCAGCATGCCCTTGTGTTCGATGGCCGGGCCGCTCGACAGGTGCAGGTTCACCCCCATCTCGTAGGCGAGGATGTAGGCCAGGGTCGTCTTGCCGAGGCCGGGGGGGCCGCAGAGCAGGATGTGATCGAGGGGCTCGCCGCGCTTGAGGGCGGCGCGCACGAAGACCTGGAGGTTCTCCTTGTGCTTCGTCTGCCCCACGAAGTCGGCGAGGGAGTCGGGGCGAAAGATCCGATCGAAGCGGCGGTCTTCGTCACGGCCCTCCGCGTCGAGGAGGCGCTCGGAGGGCGGCGGAGAGCTCTGCTTGGCCATGGCGCGGCAACCTTACAGCACTTTGGCGTGGTCGGGGCGGGGCTCTGCCGGTGAAGGGGCCGCGGGGAGGGCCCGCGAAGGAGGAGGCCGCGACCGCGCCCTGAGCCGACCGGGGGCGGGCGGCGCGCGCGCCGAGGGCGTGCGGAGGACTCCGCCTCCGGGGCGCTAGCCCTCTCGAATGAGCGGCTCTCGCGCGCCCCAGGGACGGGGCGGGATGCTCGACAGGGACCCGGCGCCGACGTCGATGGGCAGGGAGATGGAGAAGCTCGCGCCCTCTCCCAGCGTGCTCTCCACCCGGACCGTCCCCCCGTGCATCTGCACCAGGCGCCGCGTGATCGCGAGGCCCAAGCCGGTCCCGCTGCGCTGGGCGGTGGGGCCGCCGGTCTGCTGGTACTCGTGGAAGATGCGCTCGAGGGCCTCGGCGGGGATGCCGGGGCCCGTGTCGGAGACGACCACGCGCACGTCCTCGGTGTCCTGGGAGACGGTGACGCGGACGTAGCCGTCCGTGGTGAACTTGACGGCGTTGCCGACGACGTTGCTCAGGATCTGCCGTACGCGTCGGGCGTCCACGTGCGCCAGGGCCGGCGCCTCGGGGACCTCCAGCAGGATGGGCAGCCCCTTCTGCTCCGCGGTGACGCGGGCCTCGGCGACGACGTCCCGGGCGATGCTGGCGACGTCCGCCAGCTCGCGGCTGAGGCGCAGCTCGCCCGACTCGATGGCGCTCAGGGCGAGGATGTCGTCGATGAGGGAGCGCAGGTGCTCACCGCTCGTGCGCACGATGGTCAGGTTCTCGCGGGCCTCCTCCGAGAGCGGGCCGTCCACCTCCGCCAGGAGCACGTCGGCGAAGCCGAGGATCGCGTTGAGGGGCGTGCGCAGCTCGTGGCTGAGGGCAGCGAGGAAGTCGCTGCGATCCCGATCGAAGGCGGTCGCGCCCGACAGATCCTGCCGGTAAGCGCGCTCGGCCGCCTTGAAGCGCTCGAGCAGGACGTTGAAGGAGGCGGTGAGCTGCCCCACCTGGTCGATGGTGCGCACGGGGATCGGCTCTCCCTCCGGAGCACGCTCTTCCTTGGCCATCTCCACGATCCGGGTGCGCACGAACATGACGTCCCCGTGGACGTCGCGCGCGAGCGCCCAGGCCACGAAGGCCGCGGCGGCGATCAGGAGCGCCGCGAAGGTGGCCACGGAGGTCGCCAGGGAGCTCGAGGCGAAGGGGACCTCCGGCGCGCCGACGAGGGCGACGGCGAGCCGTTCGCCCCCCGCGAAGGGCGCCGCTGAGAAATGGGTGAGGCCCAGCTCCGTCTCCAGGGTGCCGGTGGTCTCTTCGACGAAGCGCCGGGCCAGCGCCGCGTCGACGGTCGCCAGGGAGCTCTCGAGGACGGCGGCGGTCTCCACCTCCAAGACGAGGAACTCGGCCCCGGCGCGCCGGGCGCTCTGTTGAACGAAGGGGCCGTGGTGCTCACTCGTGATCGCGTCCAGGCGCGCGGCGCAGGTGACCGCCAGGAGCTCGCTGCGGAGGTGGGCCGCGTCCTCTCGCTGAGAGCGGAGCTCGCGCACCCCCAGCGCGGCCACGGCCGCCGCGACCGCGACGCCGAGGAGCACGACGACGAGCGGAGCGACGATCTGGAAGGGGACGGCCGAACGCGCCACGTCAGCTCGAGACTTCGTCGGTGGACAGCCGCGCGAACAGGGCGTGATCCAGCCAGCGGGAGGCGACGTACTCCGCCTGGCGCGCCACCCCCTCGAAGCGGAACCCCAGCCGCTGGATCACCCGCAGGCTCGGGTAGTTGTCCGTGGCCGCCGCGCAGCGGATGCGGTGGACGTTCATGCGCTCGAAGGCGAAGCGCACGGCCTCTGCCGCCGCCTCCGCCATGAGGCCGCGACCGGTCGCGTCCCGACGTAGCCAGTAGCCGAGCTCACAGCTGCGGTGCAGGTGCACGCAGGAGTCGAGGCCGACGACGCCCAACAGCGCGCGCGTCGTCTTGTCCCGCACGGCGAGGCGCACCGCCCGCCCGTTGTCCCAGTCCTTCTCGCAGGCGTCCGCGTAACGGTCGCTCGCTTCGGGGGTGTTGTTGAAGGGGACCCAGGGCAGCCAACGCTCCAGGTGCCAGCGCGACTCATCGATGACGTCCCAGAGCTCGGCGCTGTCCGGGCGCTCGACGGGGACGAGCACGGTGCGGGCCGTCTCCAGAGGGTGCCGGCGCAGGGACAGGCGTGAGGGGATCGTCAGCGACGTCGCGGGGCGCGGGCTGGATGCCAGCGGAGAGCGACTCATCGCCGACCCGCCCCCTGACACGCCGCCCTCGCGACGAAGATCTCGAGGTGCCCCGCCTCGTAGTCCCGCCAGCCCACGATCCACTCACCGGGCGCGGTCCCCGCGGTCAGCGCCGGGCGTGGCTGAAAGCCGCTGACACGGCTGATGATGCTGCTCGGCCCGACGCCGTCCCGGTGGATCGGCGCCAGGCGCAGGCGCGAGCCCGCGAAGTAGGCGACCATGCCGCGCGCTCCGGTGGAGCCCCCGGCGGTGGCAGGCACGGCCACCACCGTGGGGCGGATGGCTTCGGGGGCGAACTCGCGATGCCAGAGGGGCTCCTTCTTGTCGTGAGGCACGAAGGCCGCGAGAGCGCCCGCGCCCTCCTCGTCCCACACCAGGAGGCAGCCGTCGTCGCCGCACACGAGGTTCGGCTCGGAGTGGGGCCCGGGGCCGTGGACCTGCACGAGCTCGCCGGCGAAGACGTCCTGTCTGGGATGGGGCGTCACGCCGGAGGAGAGCTCCGGGGCGCTCAGGGGGACCCGCAGCAGCTGGATGTTCCCCTGGGCGGGGGTGGGGCTGTGGCGCAGCGCCACGAACAGCGTGTCACCGACGACCGTGGCCGAAGTGTGAGAGACGCCGCCCTTGGCGAAGGCGGTGAGCGCCACCATGTTCCCGAGGGGGTTGAGGTCCGCGTCGAGCCGGCGCACCACGATGTCCGAGACCGTGGCCTTGTTCTTGCGCTCACTCCAGAGGGCCACGAAGCCCCCGTCCTGCAGGGGCGCCAGGGTGGGGTAGTACTTGTCCTTGCGGGCCTCGGAGAGCAGCCGCGCGGGGCTGGCGATGCGGCCGTCGGCCTCGAGCCGCCGCACGTAGACGCCGGGCTCCTTGCCGCCGGACTCCCAGTAGATCAGCGCGAGATCGTCGCCCGCGGGGTGCAGCGCCGGGCTGATCGTGGAGCTCGACTCCGGGGTGATGTTGAGGGCCGGGGAGATCCGACGCATCGCGCGGTCGAGCATGGCCACGTAGGCGTGCCGCCGGCGGCCGTCCTGGTGCATGTCCGTCCAGGCCGCGAGGAGGGTGCCCTGGCTGATGACGAGCGCCGGGTAGGAGGCGGGATCCATCACCTCGAAGGGGCGCGGACGTCCCATGCCCACGAGGCGACAGTCTCCCGGAGGCTCCTCGAAGGCGGCCTCCGTGTGCGCGAGCAGCGATTGCCCGACGATCTTGCCGCCCTGGAGGTCGAGGGCCTCCTTGAGCTTGGCGATGGCGGGCTCGTGCTCCCCCGTGGAGAGCAGCCGCTGGGCCTCGTTGATGACCACCGCGTAGGGCGCGGTCTCCACGGGTTCCCGCTCCGCCTCGCTCGTCGCCGCGTGGGTCTCGGAGGTCAAGCCCGGCGGGTGCAGCACGTACAGCCAGACGGCGTAGCCGCCGAGCGCCACCGCGGCGGCGCCGAGCAACCAGGCGATCGCCGTCCCGGCGCCCTTGCGCGGGGGCGGAAGGGAGGTGGGCTGGACGCTCTGCGGCTCCTGGGAGGAGCCCGCGAAGGGAGCGTCTCCGAAGGCGGGGTTCAAGGGCTTCAGGGCGCCCGTTCCCGGCTCCGTGCTCCGGGGAGTCGCGTCCGTCCCCGCGCCGTGGAGCGCCGCGTCCGGCAAGGGGCGCCCCTCGACGAGCGCGTCGACGAGGTGCCCCTCGAGCTCGCTCGGGAGAGGAGAGCGCATGCGCTGCGCCTCGGGGCCGAGGGCGCGCAGGAGCGAGTCGATCAACGCCTGAGAGGTCTGGAAGCGGCGCGTCGGATCCCGATCGAGGGCACGTTGAAACCACTCATCGAAGCTAGGGGGCAGATCCGGTCGCAGCTTCGACGGGACGGGGATGGGGGCGCCGGCGATCTGCGCCAGGATCATGGCGACGCCCTGCTCCACGTTCCACACGGTCTGCCCCGTGAGGCACTCGTAGATGATGCAGCCGAGGGCCCAGAGATCCGCCCGGTGATCCACTTCGCCCTGGCCCTTCGCTTGCTCGGGGCTCATGTACGCGGGCGTCCCGAACAAGGCGCCTTCCCGCGTCAGGCGGACGTTCTTCTCGTCGCTCGCCGTCTCGTAGAACTTGGCGAGCCCGAAATCGACGAGCTTGGCCAGGAGCTCGCCGTCCTCGTCGCGCGTGAGGAAGATGTTCTCGGGCTTGAGATCCCGGTGGACGATGCCGGCCTCGTGCGCCTTCCTCAGACCTCGGGCCACCTGCGTCGCGATCTTGACCGTGCTCTCCACGGGCATCTGTCGCACGCGGGTCATGCGGTCGTAGAGGCTCTCCCCCTCGAGCAGCTCCATCACCAGGAACGGCCGGTCGTCGTACATGCCGACGTCGTAGACCTCGCAGATGAACGGGCTGCGGATGGCGGCGGCGGCGCGGGCCTCGCGCATGAACCGCTCCCGGACGACGTGGGAGGAGAGCAGCTCGTCCGCCAGGATCTTCACGGCGACCCGCTTGCCGATATCGACGTTCTCGGCCTCGTAGATCGCCGCCATTCCGCCCCGGCCAATTTCCTGGGTGATACGGAACTTCCCCTCGAGGACGGTACCGATGGGGACCTTGGACCTGTTCTGCGAGGGCATGGACAGAGAAAGCGTGCCGGGGAACGTCTTGGAAAGTTACGGGAGGTTCTGGACTTACCGCCTCGAACGGGGAAGGGTCGAGCTCGACGGTGATTGGAGCCCAGACGTCGCCCTTTCGCCAGCCTCCAGAGGACCCTCCTCCAGGCTCTCGCCCCCGCTCGCCGGCTGGCGAGCCATTCTCCGGGGCCAGGGGGCGAGTCGTGAGCACACTTGCCTACACTGGGTCACGCCACCCCAGGAGCAATCGATCCAAATCGTTGGGTCCCTGGGCCGTGAAGTGAATCGGAAACATTTAGGAAACAGCGAGCCAGGTACTCGATGGTGCGCCCCGGAGGCGCCGAGGCGCCCGAGGCCTCGAGGTGGGCGCTTGCGGCTCAGGAGCAGGTGGCACGCTACAGTCATTCAACCGCCCCGAGACTTCGGGGACAGCAGAAAACGACCCCCTGGGACGGAATCGAAGGCCCCGGAGTGGGCCAAGCAACTTCCCCCGCGGGGGCTAGAGTCAACCTGAGGAGAAAGCCATGAAGAAGGTCGAGGCCATCATCAAGCCGTTCAAGCTGGACGAGGTCAAGGACGCCTTGTCCGAGGTCGGGGTCCAGGGCATGACCGTGACCGAGGTCAAGGGCTTCGGACGGACGGGGGGCAAGAAGGAAGTGTACCGAGGGTCGGCCTACGTCGTGGACTTCGTGCCCAAGGTCAAGCTGGAGATCGTGGTGCCGGACGACCTCGCGCACCAGGTCATCGACGCCATCGAGAAGAGCGCCAAGACCGGGCGCATCGGTGACGGAAAGATCTTCGTCGGCCCGATCGACGAGGCCGTCCGGATCCGGACCGGCGAGCGCGGCGACGAGGCGATCTGAGGGGGCGCGCCGGGGGCTCCCGGAGGTCGAGGGGCCCCTCCGTGCGCAACGGCCTCGTTTCTTGATGGCGCCCCGACGGGCGACTCCAGGGCAGCGTCCGTGGGGGCGCTGCCCTGTCGCACGTCGAGTGGGTGGAGTGTGGGTGGAGCCAGGGGGGGAGGCGTCGTCCTCCGCTGGAGGTGGGCGCGTATCCGACACTCCGAGGGCGGGCCGTGTCTGTGATGGGCTCCGGTTCATCGGCGGTGAGTCGAGCGTGAGCCATTCCGCTACCTCGCTCTAGGTATTGCGAGTCGACTAACCGTAGACTCCTCCCCGCAGGTCGGTGGGCGCGTGCGGCGCTGGGCTTGCGAAAGGCAGCCCGAGAGCGGGCGCGGGAGATCGCTACGGAATGGACGCGAAGCAAGCAATCGAGCTGGGCAAGAAGAGCGGGGCCGTCATGGTCGATTTGAAGTTCATCGACCTGCCCGGGAAGTGGCACCACACCACGGCTCCGTTCCACCGCTTGGAGGTAGAGAGCTTCGAGGAGGGCTTCGGGTTCGACGGCTCGTCGATCCGCGGCTTCCAGCCGATCAACGAGAGCGACATGCTGCTCATCCCGGATCCTGCCACCGCGCGCATGGATCCGTTCACGAAGCACCCGACGCTGTCCTTGCAGTGCACCGTGCGCGACACGATCACGCGGCAGAAGTACACGCGCGATCCCCGCCACGTGGCGGCCAAGGCGGAGGAGTACCTACGCAGCACCGGCATTGCGGACACCTGCTACTTCGGCCCCGAAGCGGAGTTCTTCGTGTTCGACGACGTGCGCTTCGACTGCGGGCCGAGCGGCTCCTTCTATTTCATCGACAGCGTCGAAGCGGACTGGAACTCGGGGCGCGACGAGCGCCCGAATCTCGGCCACAAGATCCGCCACAAGGAGGGCTACTTCCCGGTCCTGCCCCAGGACACCATGCACGATCTGCGCACGGAGATCTGCCTGGAGATGGAGCGCTGCGGGCTGGAGGTGGAGCTCAGCCACCACGAGGTCGCGACCGCCGGTCAGGGCGAGATCGACATGCGCTACGACTCGCTGCTGGCGATCGCCGACAAGCTGATGTGGTTCAAGTACATCGTGAAGAACGTCGCGGCTCGCTACGGCAAGAGCGCGACCTTCATGCCGAAGCCCATCGCCGGCGACAACGGCAACGGCATGCACTGCCACCAGTCCCTGTGGAAGGACGGCAAGCCCCTGTTCGCGGGGGACGGCTACGGCGGGCTCAGCGAGATGGCGCTCTGGTACGTCGGTGGCCTCCTGCGCCACGCGCCCGCGCTCGCGGCGCTGACCAACCCCACCACCAACAGCTACAAGCGCCTGGTCCCGGGCTTCGAGGCCCCCGTGAACCTCGCCTACTCCAGTCGCAATCGCTCGGCGGCGATCCGCATCCCGACCTACTCGCAGGCGGCAAAGGGCAAGCGCCTCGAGGTGCGCTTCCCCGACCCCACCTGCAACCCCTACGTGGCATTCCCCGCCATGCTCATGGCGGGCCTCGACGGCATCAAGAACCGCATCGATCCGGGCGATCCCCTCGACAAGGATCTCTACAGCCTCAGCCCCGAGGAGCTGAAGGACGTCCCGAAGCTCCCCGTCTCCTTGGAGGACGCCCTGACGGCTCTGGAGCGTGATCACGAGTTCCTGCTGCAAGGAGACGTGTTCACCCGGGACGTCATCGAGACCTGGATCGAGTACAAGCGCGAGCACGAGATCGCCCGCCTGCGTCAGTACCCGGCGCCCATCGAGTACGAGATGTACTACGACATCTGACCTATCTCGCCGCGTGAAGGCTCCGCGGGGAATGGCGCGGGGCGTTCGGTTGCTTGCCGAGGCGACACGGGCCGCACCCCCCGCGGCCGTCCGCGCCCACTCCGGCCGCACGTCCGAAGTGGGTGTGGGGCACCGTCGCACCTTCCCTCGTTCAGGGAAGTGGTGCTGAAATCGTAGGATCCACGCGGGGCGGAGCCGCGGGATCCGAAGAGTGAGAAGCGCAGGTGGCTAAGGACGACATTCTCGAGTCGACGGTGGAGATCACCGTGGCGCGCAGCGCGGACGGCCTCGTGCGCCCCGTGGGCGTGGATCGCAGCGCGCTGCTCGTGGTGCTCTCGGGAGGGCGGATCGGGCAACGGGCGGTGGTCGGAGAGGCGCCCGTGGTGATCGGTCGGGGCTCCGGGTGCTCCCTGATGCTGCAGGGCGACTCCGTCAGTCGGCAGCATGCCCGCATCGAGTGGACGGGAGCGGGTCACGTGCTCACGGACATGCGCTCCACCAACGGATCGTTCGTGAACTATGAGCGGGTCACCCGGGGTCAGCTGCGGGACGGAGATCACATCCAGATCGGCAAGACGCTGATCAAGTACCTCGCTGGCGACAACCCCGAGGCGGCCTATCACGAGAACCTCGATCGTCTGGTGCGTCACGACGCCCTCACGGGCGCGCTGAACAAGGCGGCCTTCGAGGAGGAGCTGCGCGTCGCCTGCGGCAGCGACGGCGGGGTGAGCCTGGTGCTGTTCGATCTGGATCACTTCAAGGTGGTCAACGACGACCACGGGCACACCGCCGGCGACATGGTGCTGCGGGGGGTCGGCGCGCTTGCCCGAGGGATGGTGGACGACCGCTCCCGGTTCGCGCGCGTGGGCGGGGAGGAGTTCGCCGTCGTGGTGCCGGGCGCCTCCTTGAACGGAGCGTTCGAGCTGGCGGAGGGCCTGCGGCGCGCCGTGGCGAGGCAGAGCTTCGTGTTCGACGGCGTCCAGATCCCCGTGACGCTCAGCCTCGGGGTCTGCCAGCGGTTGCCCGGAGAGTCCGCCGCCGAGCTCTACGAGCGCACGGACCGCTCCCTGTACGCCGCGAAGCACGCGGGGCGAAACTGCGTGCGCGCGGGCTGAGGCGTCCTCGCGCCCCACGGTGCGCGGGTGCGGGTGTCTCCCGGCGCTCTCCTTGAAAAGAAAAAGGCCCTCCGTCGGGGGAGGGCCCATGATCCGTGCGGAGGGGCCCCTGGAGGGCCCCGTCCGGAGGGGGCGGCTCGCTTCAGCTGGCCTGCCGCGCGGCGCGGGGACGCGGGCTCGACTTGGGAGCGGCCTTGCCGTTGCTCTTCTTGGCGCGAGCGCTGCGCTCCTTGGCGTTCGCCTTGGGCGCGGAGGAGCTGGAGGCCTTCGAGCCGAGCAGATCGCTGGCGATCTTCTTGGCGCGGGTCGTCTTCTCCCACGAGAACTCGCTGCGGCCGAAGTGACCGTAGGCGGCGGTGGGGGCGTAGATCGGGCGGAGCAGCCCGAGCTCTTCGATGAGCGCGCGCGGGCGGAAGTCGAACTCCTTGGACACGTAGTCGGCCAGCACCTGGTCGTCGACCTTGCCGGTGCCGAAGGTGTTCACGTAGACGCCCATGGGCTTGGCCACGCCGATGGCGTAGGCGACCTGCACCTCGCAGCGCCGCGCCACGCCGGCCGCGACGAGGTTCTTGGCCACGAAGCGCGCGAAGTAGCACGCGGAACGATCCACCTTCGAGGGGTCCTTCCCGGAGAAGGCGCCGCCGCCGTGGCGTCCCATGCCGCCGTAGGTGTCCACGATGATCTTGCGGCCCGTGAGGCCGGCGTCACCGAAGGGCCCGCCGATGACGAAGCGCCCGGTGGGGTTGATGAAGTACTTGGTGTTCTTGTCGAGGAGGTTCGCCGGGAGCGCCTTCTTGATGACGAGCTCCATCACCGCCTCCTTGATCGCGGCGTATTTCACGCTCTCCGAGTGCTGCGTGGAGATGACGACCGTGTCGATGCGCTTCGGGCGATCGTTCTCGTACTCCACCGTGACCTGGCTCTTGCCGTCGGGGCGCAGGAAGTCGACCTGCCTCTTCTTCCGCACGACCGCGAGCTGCTTCGTCAGCTTGTGGGCGTACATGATGGGGGCGGGCATCAGCTCCGGCGTCTCGTCGCAGGCGTACCCGAACATCAGGCCCTGATCGCCGGCGCCCTGCTCCTTGAACATCCCCTTGCCCTCGGTCACGCCCTGGGAGATGTCGGGGGACTGCTCCTCGACGGCGACGAGGACGCCGCAGGTCTTCGCGTCGAAGCCCATGGCGGAGTCGGTGTAACCGATCTCGGTGATCGCCCGACGTGCGACGCTCGCGTAGTCGATGTTGCTGCGGGTGGTGATCTCACCAGCCAGGAGCACGAAGCCGGTCTTGATCGCGGTCTCACACGCGACCCGGCTCGCTTTGTCACCCTTGAGGGCTGCATCGAGGACCGCGTCCGACACTGCGTCGCAGATCTTGTCGGGGTGCCCCTCGGTCACGGACTCGGACGTAAAGACGTAGTTAGCCATGTCTCTCCAATGTTTTCGTCGCAGCGTCGCGGCGGAGCGGCATGGCCCTGGGGCAACCCCCCAGGGGGCTGCTCGACTCGCACGGGGCTCCCCAAACCTTCCTTGGGGTGGGCTCACCAGATGCGATGAGAGGCCGAGACGTCTCGGCTGCGAACGGCGCGGGACCCTAGCACGGAAACGGCAGCCCCCTAAGGCGCGAAACCCTCACGATCCAAGATGGAGCGGCGAACCGGATCCCGGCGCCTCGGCAAGCCCGCTTCGGGAGCCCCGCTTCGGGGGCCTCTCCGCAAGGGCCCGTCTTCAGGAGCCGGTCTTCAGGGGCCTGTCTTCAGGAACCAGGTGCGGCCGTGCGTTCGAGGGTCACCCGGATCACGTCGTCGCCGCGCACGAGCGTCAGCCGCACGGGGTCGCCCACCTGCCCGCCGAGAGCCCGGTGCAGATCCTGCTCCGTCATCACGCGGACGTCGCGGCCCTCGATGAGCAGGATTTCGTCGCCCTCTTGGAGCCCGGCGCGCTCCGCGGCCAGCCCCGGGGGGACCTCCCTCAAAAAGACGCGACCGTCGTTCTGCTGGCCCAGGATGGCGCCGATCGTCCCGCGCGGCGCGCTGCAGGCCAGGACGCCGCAGCACAGGGCCACGCAGACGAGGCCCACCAGCTCCTGCGCCGGGCTCCTCGTCGAACTGCCCAGGCCGCTCCGCACAGGGAGGCGATGGCGCGGGCGCCTCGCGGGGAGGTCAGCTCCGGTACCCCGCGTTGACGTCGACGTAGCCATGGCCCAGGTCCGAGGTGACGTAGGTGAACTCGCCGGGCCCCTCGCCGAGCACGAGCTCGATGGCGTAGGTGTTCTCTCGCATGATGACGGCGGCGCGCGCCTCCGCCTCCGCTCCCGTCGGCAAGCCGCGCTCGCAGATGCAGACGTCGCCGACCCGCACGGAGGCGACCCGGGGATCGAAGGGCACACCTGCCCGCCCAGCCGCGGCGAGGAGCCTCCCCCAGTTGGCGTCCTTGCCATAGAGGGCGGTCTTCACGAGGGGCGAGGTGGCGACGGTCTTGGCGATCTGGCGCGCGGCGGCTTCGCTCTCGAGCCCGCGCACGACGATGTCCACGGCGTGCTCGGCCCCTTCGCCGTCCCGCACCATCTCCCGGGCGAGGGGGCGGCACACCTCGACGAGCGCCGCGGTGAGCTCTTCGGCGGACGGGGTCACGCCGGAGCGCCCCGACGCGAGCACGAGGAGCGTGTCGTTGGTGCTGGTGTCGCCGTCGACGCTGCAGGCGTTGAAGGTGAGGTCCGCGGCGCGCTCGAGGCACTGCTGGAGGAGCTGGACGTCCACGACGGCGTCGGTGACGACGAAGGCCAGCATCGTCGCGTGGGGGGGCCCGGCGGGTTGGAGAGGCCGCTGGGGTCCGAGATCCGGGTGGATCATGCCGGCGCCCTTGGCGATGCCGAGGAAGCGGGCGACCTGCTCGCCCTGCCGGACCTCTGCGGTCGCGGTCTTCGTCCAGCGGTCCGTCGTGAGGATCGCCTCGGCGAAGCGCCCGGCGCCGTCCGCGCTCAGCTCGGCGACGAGGGTGGGCACGACCGCGACGATCTGCTCGGTGGGCAGCACCTTGCCGATGACGCCCGTCGACGCGGGCGCGACCCGGCTCGGCTCCACGCCGAGGGCCTCGGCGACGGCGGCGGTCGTGTCGAGGACCGCCCGCAAGCCCGGCTCACCGGTGCAGGCGTTGGCGTTACCGGCGTTCACGAGGACTGCCTGGAGCCGCCCGCGTGACACCCGCTCTTCGGCGACGTCCACGGGCGCGGCGCGCACGAGGTTGCGCGTGAACACACCAGCGGCGGCGACGGGCTCGTCTGCGACGACCAGGGCGACATCGAGGCCGCCGTTTTTCTTGATGCCGGCGGCGGCGGCGGAGAAGCGAAATCCTGCGATCGAGGTCATGGCGGCGTGGGTGCGCGACGGCACGAAGAGAGGGCGAGAGCAGCGCCGGAGAGGCCTCGAGCGCTGCGGAGCCGACCGGCGGCGGGAGCGCCGACCGTATCAGGTTCCCCC
>JAAZAA010000353.1 GCA_012514535.1 Myxococcales bacterium
AGTTCACCGTATCGGCTCGGCACCGTGCTCTCGGCGACGGTCAAACGTTCGCGACGCGACGCGCCCGAGAGCCCGGACGGACGTCGAACGTCGACGTAGGACGACGTCGTCAGGGGTCGCAGCCGACGCGCTCGGTGCTCGGCGCGACGGCGTCACGGAGCGCAGCCGACGCGCTCCGTGCTCAGCGCGCTCGCTCCTCAGCGCGACCGCGTCACGGAGCGCAGCCGACGCGCTCCGTGCTCAGCGCGCCCGCTCCTCGGCGCGACGGCATCACGGAGCGCAGCCGACGCGCTCGGTGCTCAGCGCGACGTCGTCGATCCAGAGGGTGCGCTCCGCGTCGGCCTGGAACGCCTGCCAGCCGAGGTGGAGCTCCTGGAACGTGGGAGCGGTCCAGGGGAAGTCGTCGCTGGCGTTCACGCAGCCGTCTCCGCGGCCCGCCATCGTGGCCGACTCGACGGCGACGCCGTCCAGCCACAGGCGCATGGTGTCGTTCGGGCCATCGAACTCCCACTCGACGCACACCCAGTCGGCGACGGGCAGGACCACCTTGTCCGCGTGCTTCCAGCAATCGCTGCCGGGCCCCGTGCCGCCGTAGGAGTCGGGGGTCTCGTAGTTGGCCTTCAGCTGGCTCCCCAGAACGGTGCCGCCATCGGTGATCGCGTGCTGCCCACCGTAGCGGTACTGAGCCCGGTACTCGGCGCCGGGGACGACGCCCTCTCCCTCGATGAAGTTCCAGTTGACGCCGTCCGCCGGCGTGGACTCGAGCCACACCCGCATGCGCCCAAAGAAGTGATTGCCCTCCACGGGGAAGACCGGCGCGCCGCCGAGGACCAGGTAGGCGACCTTGCCGCTCCCGCCCGCCGCGCTCACCTTGACGGATTTCGTCCCGCTGAAGGCGCGCGTCGTGTCCATCGTGAGGACGGCGTCGTTCACCCGCACGGACCAGGCGCCGCCCGGCTCCCCGGAGTCGCCGTAGGCCTCGAAGTCGTCGCAGAACAGAGCGCTCCCGCAGCCCCCGCCCTGCTCGCCCCCGCCGGAACCGCCGGAGTCGCCAGAGCCACCGACGCCCGCCCCGGCTCCCGATCCAGTGCCCGGTCCAGCGCCGGACCCCGACCCTCCCGCGGGCGCGTTGCCGCCGGCGCCGACGTCTCCCCCCGCAGCGTCGGTGCCCCCGGCGCCGCTTCCGCTCCCACCGCCACCGGGAGACTCGGAGGTGCAGGCCGCCATCGCCAACAAACCGCTCAGCAGACCTGCCCAGCGTCCCAGGGTGTTTCGTCGCGTCATCGTCGGGAGTCCTCGTGGAGCGCTCCTCTGCTCGGCGTCGCCCGTGCAGCGTCGTCCGCTCGGCGCCATCTTCGGCTGCGCTCCCCGGCCTGTCCAGCGCCGGTTTTCCTCGCGAGAGCGTCCCACGGCTGTCAACGGACCGGCGAGGAGAGGTACCCTCGAGGGTCATGTCCGCTCCGCGCCTGGGTCTCCCCCTCCTCACCGCGCTCGCCGGCTTCGCCACCAGCATCGGCTGCCAGCAGGACCCTCCCCCGGCGGCCCCCCCGCACCACACGGAGCCGTCGGGCGACGTCGCGGCGCCGCCGGAGAGCCCCGCCTCCGCGGCGGAACGGTGCGACGTGATGCTGCGCCTGGAGGTGCAGGGAGAGGACCGCGTGCGCGCCCTGCGGGTGTACGCCGAGAACCTCCGCGGCGAGCGCCTGGAGCTCGAGCTCCCGGAACGTTGTCCGGCGGGGCTCGTCGACTTCGAGGGGCTCGGCGCGGGCTACGACTACTACGGGACGTGCAACGCGGGGGCCTGCGCCGACTCCCCCCCGATCCGCCGGATCACCCTCGAGCCGCAGGCGCGACGGCAGCTCATCGCCGCCGCGCACATCCACCTGGACGGACGCGCGCCGTGCACGACGGCCCTCGCGCCCGGGAGCTATACGGTGCGCCCGCTCCCGCCGGAGACCTCCGCGAGCGTCTGCGTCGAAGGCGCCGTCCTCGACGTGCCCGCGCCCCTCCCGCCGGAGGAGGTGGCGGTCCTGTCGAAGGATCCCTACTGGTGTGAGACCTCCGCGGACTGCGTCCTGTCCTGCCCCGTCTCGTCGAAGTGCTGCGGCTGGCCTTGCGGGTGCCGGCACGCCATCAACGTGCGTCACAAAGAGGCCTACGAGGCGAACTACCTCGACACCTGCGACACCTTCCCGTGCCCCGCGGTCGCCTGCGCCTACGAACCCGCGGTGGCGGCGGTGTGCCGGAACCACCGCTGCGTGGGTTCGTCGACGCTGGCGTTCTGACGCTGGCGTTCTGACGCTGGCGTTCCGAAGTTCCCGCCTCCGCCGCGCCGCGACCGCGCGAGGTCTCAGCCGCCGGAGGGTCCCCCGCGGGGCGCGCCCTGCGGCGTAGGAGCCCGTGTCCCCCCGGGGTCTCGCTCCTGGGCTCCCCCCGCCACGGCCCGGTCACCGAGGAAACGCGCCAGCAGGCCGCCGACGAAGCGCTGGGTCTCCGCGTCGGGGAGGCGCAGCGCGATCCGCACCTGGTCCTCCGAGCGCTGGATGCGGACGTTGTCGAGCACGGTGCGGAGGTGCTCCTGAGCACCGTCCTGCATCTCGCCGCTCTCCACCTGACGCCCCACGAAGGCCTCCGCGATGCTCAGCCCCAGCTGGAGCTGGCGCACCGCGGTCGCCGCCGCCTCTGCGTCGCGCATGTCTCCCCGCAAGTTCAGCTCCAGAGCCTCGCCCTCGGCGGAGACGACCGTCTCCGCGGACTCCACGCCGAGCCCATTCGGGAAGATCCCCGAGCCGAAGACGAGCGAGTCTCCGACCTCCTCGAATCGCTCCGTGCCCTGCCGATGCGCCGCGTCCGGCGCCGCCGTGTCCTCCGCCACCGTGCCCGCCTTCACATCCGCCGCCATGTCCGCGTCCGCGAGCCGCTGGAGCGCGGAGAGCGCTTCTTTCTGCCGGGCGACGAGCAAGCGGTCGTTGCCCGCGTCCACCACGACGAAGGATCCCATGCGCCGCGCCGGACGTCCCCCCACCTCCATCGGCGTGAACTCGGGGCGCATCGTCGTCAGACATTGGAGCGCCCAGTCGGCGGACCTCCCCAGCTGCACGAGCATCTCCGGAGTCCGCTGCTCGGGAGATCCCTCGGCGCCGGGCGGCGCCCCCTCCGAGGCCCCCTGGCCCTCGAAGATCGCCAGCTCCTGCACGACCGCGAGCGGGCTCTCCCCACACTGCTGCTCGATGCGCTCCGTCTGCCGAGCCACCCGCGGCATCTCGGCGAGCTCGCTGACGAGCTCGTCGAACAGCGGCTGCCGCAGCGCTTCGGCGACGCGCACCATCGCGAGCCGCGGCGTCCCCTCGGGGATCACGTCCAGCAGCGGCGACGACTCAGCAGCGGGCGGTCTCGCCCGGGCGGCCTCCGCCTCCAGCCCCGCTCGACGGCGGGCGTCCTGTCGCGCCAGCTCCTCCCGCGCCCGGTCGTCCTGGGCCGCAGCGCTGCTCTGCGCGGCCGCCCGACCCGCCGCCATCTCGGTGGCCACCGCGGCGTCGGGTCCCTGGGCCTCGCCCTGCCCGCCGCCGCAGGCCCCGATGACCCCGAGGCTCACCGCCCACGCCCCCCAGCGTATCCCCCGCATCATGCCCTTAGGACTTCGCCACAAGGCCCCGCCGGTCAAGGCTCCAGACCCGCTGGCCGGCTCGCCAGCCCGCGTCAGGGATTCCAACGGAGCTGCGCACCTCCTGCTTGACTGGAAGCAATTGCGCACATTCCCATTCATGGGTTCAACTACGCCCCATGAAAACGCTTCCCCTCCGCTTTCCCATCGCTGGTCTGGTCGTCTTCGCCTCGGCTCTCCTCCCGTTCGGCTGCGACAGCGCGTCACCCAGCGCCTCCGATGGAAACGCAGGGACGGGTGGCACCCCGATCCAGCCTGGGGACAACGACAAGCCGGGAAACACAGGGGGTGACGGCGGCCGCGGCGGCGCGAGCAACGACGTGCCCGATGGGGTCCCGCCGTGCGTCTCGGACAAGGACTGCACCTCTTCGGGCCGGGTCTGCGACTTCGAACGTCACGTGTGCGCCGAGTGCCTCGAGGACTCCGACTGCGGGGACGGCGTCTGTGAGCTCGGTGTTTGTGCTTCCGTGACGACCTGCGTCAACTCCCTCGACTGCGGCAACGACGAGGTGTGCGGCGACGGCGTCTGCGTCGGCTGCGTCACCGAGGCCGACTGCAGCGGCGGGCAGACCTGCCACGACAACCAGTGCCTCGACGCCTGCAGCTCCGACAAGGACTGCACGAGCAAGGGCATGCTGTGCGACGGCACCCAGGGCGTGTGCGTCGAGTGCATCACCAAGGCCGACTGCGGCAACGGGAAGACCTGCGTGGCGGGCTCCTGCAAGCCCTCCGCCTGCACGGCCGGGACCGCTCGTTGTGTGTCCTCCGGCGCCGTGATCTGCCGCAGCGACGAGCTCGGTTACATGGCCCCCGTCGACTGCGACGACTGCTCCTTCGAGGGCGGCGAGGTCTACTGCGGAGACGAGCCCCTCGACGGCACCGGCTCCAACCCCTCGCTGATCCCCGGCGGCACCTTCTCCTCGGGTCCGGGCAACTGGCGCCTCTCGGGCGCCGCGGAGGATCCCGTCCCCACGATCAAGAACGGCGCGGTGTGCGAGTCCCTCAACAGCTTCACCCTGGGCTGGCCGGCGGACGGCGACGGCATCGAGGTCCCCGCCGGGAACTACAGGCTGAGCGTCGATCTCGACGTCGAGGACAACGACGAAAACCTCTACGGCCAGGTCGAGGTGAAGCTCGCGGGCGCCGAGGCTCCCTACGAGCCGCTCCTCTTCTCGGAGACGCTGACCGAGCTGGCCGGAATCAGTAAGACGTACACGTTCGACTTCGTCGTCGAGAACGACGCAGAGAACATCGGCATGGCCATCAACGTCTCGAACCTGCCCGGCGGGCTCTGCATCGACAACATCCGCCTGACGGTTCGCTGATCCAGCGACGAACCGACGAACCGACGAACCGACGAACCACCGACGACCGTCGCTGGTGAAGAGGGCCCTCCCGCTGCTGCGCGGGCGGGCCCTCCGTCATTTCACGTCCAGGCGGGGACGAGCCCCCCTCCGCGGAGCGCTCAGGCGTCGAGCTCCCGGAGGACGCGACAGGGGTTCCCGCCCGCGAACACCCCGGCGGGGACGTCCTTCGTCACGACGCTCCCCGCGCCGATCACCGCCCCCCGCCCGATCCTCACGCCAGGCAGGACGATGGCGCCCCCGCCGACCCAGACGTCGTCCTCGATCCAGATCGGCTTGCCCCCTTCGAGCCCCTTGCGACGCTCCGCCGCGCTCAGGGGGTGCGTCGCCGTGTACAGCTGCACCGCGGGACCGAACAGGACGAAGCTCCCGATGGTCACGGGCGCCACGTCGAGCACGACGCAGTTGAAGTTGAAGAACACCTTCTCCCCGAGGGTGATGTTCGTCCCGTAGTCACAGTAGAACGGGGGCTGCAGCCAGAGCCCCGCGCCAGCGTGCGGGAGGAGCTCCGCCAAGATCCGCGCGCGCTCCTCCGGGTCGTCTTCCCTCGTGCCGTTCAGGGCCTGACAGAGGAGCCGCGCTCGGCACCGCTCCTCCACCAGCTGCGGGTCGAGGGGATCGTAGAGCTCCCCGGCCACCATCTTCTCGCGTTCACTCGGCACGTCTCACTCCTCCTGCAGCGACGCTCCCGACGTCATCCCCGGGACCGCCCTGCGGCCCACCGGCTCATGCCTCGATGAACGCCAGCAGGTCGGCGTTGATGGTCTCGGCCTCCGTCGTGGGCATCCCGTGGGGGAACCCTGCGTAGGTCTTCAGCGTCCCGTTCCTCAGCAGCTTGGCCGAGAGGGGCGCCGAGTTCGCGTAGGGGACGATCTGATCGTCGTCCCCGTGCATCACCAGGACCGGCACGGTGATCTTCTTCAAGTCTTCCGTGAAGTCGGTCTGAGAGAACGCGACGATGCCATCATAGTGGGCCTTCGCGCCCCCCATCATGCCTTGCCGCCACCAGTTCCAGACGACCGCCTGTGAGGGCTGCGCGCCAGGTCGGTTGAAGCCGTAGAAGGGCCCGGCCGCGAGATCATGATAGAATTGGGAGCGATTCGCCGCGAGCCGAGCCTGGAGCCCGTCGAACACCTCCTTCGCCAGGCCTCCGGGGTTCGCGGGCGTCTTCACCATCAAGGGCGGCACCGCGCTGATGAGCACGGCCTTGGCCACCCGCCCCTCCCCGTGACGCCCGAGATAACGCACGACCTCACCGCCCCCCGTGGAGTGACCGATGTGAACGGCCTCCTCGATCCGGAGATGTTCCATCAGCGCAGCCAGGTCATCCGCGTAGTGATCCATGTCGTGACCAGAGGCGGTCTGCGCAGAACGACCATGCCCGCGTCGGTCATGAGCGATGACGCGATAGCCACGCCGGACGAAGTACAGCATCTGCGTGTCCCAGTCGTCCGCCGAGAGCGGCCAGCCATGACTGAACACCAGCGGGCGCCCTTCTCCCCAATCCTTGTAATGGATGGTCGTGCCGTCTTTGGTCGTGATGGTCCCCATGAGACGTTCCCCCCGTAGTTTCCCCGTTCCGTCGAAGATCTACGTTACGGCGCTGGCGCCCCCGGAGCAATCACGGATGCCGCCCCGCGAAGCAACGACGATGCAACGACGTCGCCTCCCTTCGTCGGCTCATCTCCGCTCATCTCTCCCGCGGCGCCCCGGCGCCGCCCAGTGGGCACCTGGCGAACGTCCTGGTCCGTCGAGAGAACGGCGGCCCCAGGGTCGGGGTCCTCACGTTCACCCCATCTCCTCGGGGACCTGCGCGGCCACCGCCGCGCCCTCGCGCCAGCCCGCGTCGCGGGCGATGCGTCCCAGGATGCCCTTCACGGCGACGTCGAGCTGACTGCCGTCCCCGTAGTCGGCGGGGAGCACGAAGTGGGCGCGATCCTCGGCGATGAGGTTGTAGGCGCGCTCCTTGAACTTCTTGCGGACGGCGGGATCGTCGGAGTCCCACTCCGCGGGATCGAAGACGGCGAGGGAGTAGCCCCCCTGGTGCCGCACCATCTTCATCGAGGGGATGTCCGTGTCCCCGTCGCCCAGGTAGATCATGCGCTGGAAGGGCAAATAGCGCTCCTCCATCGGGACCCAGCGGTTGACGCTCTCGTCGTCCCAGTAGGACCGCACTCCCTTGTTGATGCGAAAGAGATACTGGGTCTTCGTGGTGTAGTTCACCACGGCGGCCGGCCAGCAAGCGTTCCCCTCCGCGTCGTAGAGGTAGCGGCAGGCGAACACCTTCGAAAAATGCCGGGCGATGGAGCTGCCGAGGATCATCTCCTCGTTCCCCGAGGAGATCACGTAGTGCTCCAGGACGAGGTTCTTGCTCGCGGCGTAGGCGCCGATGCGCTCGAACCAGCCCTCGACCCCGGCGAAGTACCGGGTCGCCCCACCATACTGGCGCAGGATCTCGCGCGTCAGGGGGAGCCCCAGGCTTCGGGCACGCAGCAGCAAGTGCTGCATGTAGATCAGGATCTGATCCGCGTCGTGGGCTCGCTTGGCTTCCCCTACCCCCGCCCAGAACTCCTCCTTCGAGACCTTCAAATAGTCGGGCAAGAGGCTGTGTTCTTGGATGTTGCCCGGCGCGAGGGTGCCGTCGAAATCGTAGACGAGGGCGGCGCGGATCGGCTGAGAATCTCCCATGGGGCGAAGTCCGTCCGGCCACGGCTACCACGGCGCGCGCGCGGGAGACAGCGACGCGGGGCGCAGCCCCGGCGCCGCACGCGGGGCCACAGGGCCACGGTGTGAAGGCCACGGTGTGAAGGCCAGGTGTGAAAGCCAGGGTCCGCCGAGCCCCCCGCCGGGCCGCGCATTTCTCCGCGATCTCGGCTAGATCCACCGGGATGCCCCGTCCGGAGCCAGGACCCGAGCGACGGCGCGACGCAGGAGCGCTCGCGGCGATCGCTCGGGGAGCGCGGGCAGATCGCGCCGAGCTCGCCTACCTCCGCGAGCTCGCCGATCGGATGTTCTCCCGCGCGGCGGGCGCGCCGCTCATCGGCGGCAACCAGGTGCGCCTGCTCGTGGACGGCCCCGAGAACTACGCCGCGTGGCTCGAGGCGATCCACGGCGCCCGCCGCTACGTTCATTTCGAGAACTACTTCATCCGGAACGACGAGATCGGGTGGGAGTTCGCCGACGCCCTCGCCGCCCGCGCGCGCGCGGGCGTCCACGTGCGCGTCGTCTACGACTGGCTCGGCAACTTCGGGAAGGCCTCGGGCGGGTTCTGGAGACGGCTCCGCGACGCAGGCGTCGAGGTGCGTGTCTACAACCCTCCGCAGCTCGCGAGCCCCTTCGGCTGGCTCTCTCGCGATCACCGCAAGACGCTGGTCGTCGACGGGACCGTCGCCTTCGTCACGGGGCTCTGCGTGGGTCGGATGTGGGTGGGCGATCCCACGCGGAACATCGCGCCCTGGCGCGACACCGGGGTGGCGATCCGCGGCCCCGCCGTCGCGGAGGTGGCGCGCGCCTTCGCGCGGACCTGGGCGCTCACCGATCCTCTCTCTCCGGAGGTCGACGCGATCGAAGAGGCGCCCCCCGCGGGCGACGTCGCGCTGCGCATCGTCTTGAGCGAACCCGCCACGACGAGCATGCTGCGGGTCGATCAGCTCGTGGCCTCGATCGCCCGCGAGCGCCTCTGGCTCACGGACGCCTACTACAGCGGCGTGTCCTCCTACGTCCAGGCCCTGCGCGCGGCGGCGCAGGACGGCGTCGACGTGCGCCTGCTGGTCCCGAACGCCACCGACATTCCGCTCCTCAAGCCGTTCTCGCGGGCGGGGTACCGCGCGCTCCTCGAGGCGGGCATCCGCGTCTTCGAGTGGAACGGCACGATGCTGCACGCGAAGACCGCGGTCGCCGACGGGCGCTGGGCGCGCGTGGGCTCGACGAACCTCAACATCGCCAGCTGGTTCGGCAACTACGAGCTCGACGCGATCATCGAGGACACCGCCTTCGCGACCCAGATGGAGGACCTCTACCTGCGCGATCTCGCGAACTCGACGGAGATCGTCCTCGAACACCACCGCAAGGTGTTCGCGCCGGGCCAGCCTCGTCGCCCCCGTGGCGCCCTGCGCCGCGGCTCGGGCAGCACGAGCGCCGTCGCGGCGGGAGCCCTGCGCCTCGGCAACGCGGTGGGGGCGGTGTTGAGCCGGCGGCGGGTGCTCGGCCCGATCCAGGCGCGGCTGACCGCCCTCGTCGGCCTCGTCCTCTGCGTCCTCTCGGCGCTGGTCGTGCTCTTCCCCCGGGCGCTCGCCTTCCCGGCCGCAGTGATCGGCCTCTGGAGTGGGCTCGCGCTGCTCTGGAGGAGCCTGCAGCTGTGGCGCAAGTGGCCGCCCCCGGGACACGGAGACCAGGAAGGCTCCGCCCCGCGGAACGAGCCCGATCCCCCGAGCGCAGGCTCCCCCTGAACGGCGCCGTCCCCCGCAGGCGAGCCGCCGAGGTCCTCGCCGGGCGCGACGCCCAACGGCGCCGCTGCCCTCCGTCCGCGGAGGAGCCCGCCCGGGGGAACCGCGCCAGGAGGAGCTCAGTCCGTCGTCACCGTGACGTGCCCCGCGTCCAGGGCGATCTCGTAGTAGCCCAGGGGATCCTTCGCGATGGGCATGCCGTCCTGAAACACGCGCCCGCTAGACCGGACGCGCAAGCAGCGCTCCGCCGGGTAGTGATCGGGCAACGTCCAGGACCAGGTGGAGCTCGCGCCGTCCACCTGCGGTGCGGCGGCGGCGAGCAGCTGCTGACCGATGAGATAGGCGCCGACGTCGAGCAGCGTCCCGATCCAGACCAGGCCGCCGTCGCGCACCCCCTCCACGTGAGCGACGAAGTTGTCGAGGGGGATCGGCTGGTACGCGGAGTCGCTTCCCCCCTTGAAGCCGTGGATGGTCACCGTCTGCCAGTGACCCTGCGACACGGCCGAGCTCACCCCCATGTCGAGCTGCGCCTTGGTGGCACCCTCGGGAGGGATGTACGTGGGGAGGTTGTGCCGATTCATGGCCCCGCCCGGGGCGATCGAACCTCCGCCGACCCCGCGATTGAAGAGGAAGCGCGACGACGCCAGGGGAGGATAGCTGCTGTCTCCGTAGGGTGCCGCCATCGTGAGCGGCCTCACTCCCCACTTCATCTCGATGTAGGCGGTCGCCGCGTCGAGATCGGATCCGGACCCGGTGTTGGGGTGGGTATGGGAGTGGTTGCCGATCTCGTGACCGTCCGCGAGCGCCTGCTGCCAGATCGCATCCTGCGCGCCCGACCAGTTCGTCACGAGATAGAACGTGAAGGGGACCCCCAGCTCGTTGAGCGTTTTGTAGTTGTCGATCTGCGACGAGTTGCCGTCGTCGAAGGTGTAGGAGATCGCGCCCTGCTTACCGGCCCAGGTCAGCACGTCGAGGAGCTCCGACGTGTCGCCCACGGGCGCGCTCAGCGCCGGCAACCCGCACTCGAAGGTGACTCCCCCATCCCCGGCGCCGCCGGAGCCACCCGGCACGCCTCCACCACCGGTGTTCATGTCCCCGCTCGTTCCTCCGCTCGCCACCACGCCACCCGTCCCGTCGGCCGGCCCACTGCCCCCCGTCGGCACCGAGGCTCCTCCACCGGTGGCGAAGGCACCTCCCCCACCCGGGTCCTCGTGGTCCGTGCCCCCTGCTTCACCAGAGCAGGCGGCCGCGAGAATGACGAGCGAGGGCAGAGCCAGGGGGAGAGCGAGACTGCGCATGCCGCAATCCTCCGTCGAAATCGCCGCCCTCGCCAGAGCCGCCGGAGCTCCTCCCCCCATGTCCATCTCCACAATAAAATGACGACGCAGCAGGAGCACTCGGGAGAACCAGAGTCGATCAATGTAGCCCGGAGAGAACTCAGCTCGGGGTGACGACGACTCCTTCGCCTTCCTGGCGCACCAAGCCTGGCGCACCAAGCAAAACGGCGAGTCACCTCACGGTGACCCGCCGTTCACTCCGAGTCGTCACGGGCTAGGGCCGCGACGAGCCCTCACCAGCGCTTGCCGCGATCGTTGTCACGACCGCCACGGCCGCCACCACGCCCACCAAAGCCGCCGCCGAAGCCGCCACCACCACCGCCACCGCGGGGTGCTCGCTCCTGCGCTTCGTTCACGTTGATGGTCCGCCCGTCGAGGGTAGCGTCGTTCATCCCGGCGATGGCCGCCCGGGCGCTGTCTGCTGCCGCGAAGGTGACGAACCCGAAGCCGCGCGAGCGACCCGTCTCACGGTCTGCGATGACCGTCGCCTCATCGACTACCCCGAACTGCTCGAACGCCGCGCGAAGGGAGTCGTCGTTGGTGTCCCAGCTGAGTCCGCCAACGAATAGTTTCTTGCTCATGATCTGATTTCTTTTCTCACTTTGCTGCTCCCAAGAGAGAGAGCGAGCCCTGCCGTCCAAACGGCAAGTCACCCACTCTCGCACGCCCGCGGCTGCCGCGCCATCACTTCCCGCACGCCCCTGTTCGGGCCCTGTTCGAGCCCTGTTCGCCCCACCGCAACGAACCATCCCCTCTCGCCCCCCTCTCGCCC
>JAAZAA010000354.1 GCA_012514535.1 Myxococcales bacterium
ATTTGGTGCTCGAGGAGGGGCCCTCCGGCGACTTCACGCAGATCATCGTGCGCTGCAAGGACTGCGGCGAGCGCCGGGCCCTCGCGGATGCTCGGGAAGACAAGGTCCTGCCAAGCTGCCGCGGCGAGCGCCCCTGGCTGGGAGAGCAAGGCCGACAGGAGTGCAACGAAAAGCAACATCTGCTCTCCCGCACGGCCAGCAACGCCTACTTCTCACAGGTGGTGAGCGCGCTCTCGATCCCCGAGAAGGGCCGCGTCCTCGTGAAGGCAGTGAGTTCGCCGAAACTGTGGCCGTTTCTCGAAGACGCGCGTGATGCCCAGACTGTCGGGCTCCTGCGCAAGATGCAGAAGACCATCGATCTCGCCCTCTCCGCCAATACGCAGCAGCCGGCGACGGACTTCACGGACCAGGACATCGCCGACGCGGTCCAGGCTGTGCACCAGGGTGGCGAGCCGAGCGGCGAAGGGCTGCGCACTGCGGAGTTCAAGCAGTTCTTGGCGGCGAAGCCCGAGGTCCCCGGAGAGCTTCCTCCGCGAGAAGCGGAGTTCTTCGCCTGCCGTCTCCGCCCCACGCGGCCCCTGCCCGAAGCCCTCGAGAGCGTGGTGCTGGTCAAGAAACTGCGGAAGGTGTCCGCACAGATCGGCTTTACCCGGCTCACGGCGGCTACGCCGACTCTGCAAGGGGAATACGAGGAAGGGGTGCAGCTGGCGGCGTTGGGGCTCGCGGAGAACTGGCTGCCTGCGACGGAGGTGCGCGGCGAGGGCGTGCTCTTGCTGTTCCGCGAGGACGCCGTGCGTGCCTGGGAAGAGCGCCCCGCGGTCCTCGAACGCGCAGCGGCCCTGCGAGACGGCTACGCGCGCGAGTACGGCAAAGACGCGGCGGTGAACTTTCCCGGAGCTCGTTTCTTCATGCTCCATTCCCTTTCGCACCTGCTCATGAACGCCATGTCCCTCGTGTGCGGGTACTCGGCGGCGGCGCTCGGCGAGCGCATCTACTGCGCACCCGCCACGGACGCGACGCCCATGGCGGCGGTCCTGATCATGACAGGCACGAGCGGCGCCGAGGGGACCCTCGGCGGCCTCGTCGAGCAGGGACGCCACATCCAAACTCACCTCCGTCGCGCCTTTGACATGGGGCGACTCTGCTCGAACGACCCGGTTTGCGCCGCCCACCTGCCCGGCAAGGACGATCATGCGGAGCGCTCTCTGGAGGGGGCGGCGTGTCACGGCTGCCTCTACGTGGCCGAGCCCTCTTGCGAGCGCTTCAACCGCTACCTCGATCGGGCGCTGGTCGTGCCAACCCTCGGCCGAGATCCCGCGCTCGCTTTCTTCGGGCAGCGGCCGTGACCCCCGCCGGGGCTCGACCGGACGGCACTTTCGTCGGCCTACGCAACGTGGCCACCGGCGATCTGGAGCAGCTCCTGGCGGCCCTCCGCGGCGGTGTGCTCCGAGGACCGCTGACGCGCGTCGCCGTGTGCCAAGCGGGCTACGAGGCGCTCTGGGAGGCCCTACGCCCCTACACCGCTCTCGACACCCCAGCGCTCACGCTGCTCCTGGAGACACTCCTGGCGGAGCGCTCTTCCCACGCACAGCCCCGGCTCGAGCTCGTCTGGAGCGGTACCGACGCCGGTCCCAGCCTCACCCGCTACACCCGCGTCGTCGTCCCCGAGCTCTTCGCGCTGGCGAGCCAGCATGTCACCCTGGCAGGGTACAGCTTCGACCACGGCGAGCACCTGTTCGAGCCCCTGCACCGCGCCATGATCGACCGCAAGGTCCTGGTGCGGTTGTTCGTGGACATCCAGCAGCTGCACCAGCGACTCGAGCAACGGCTCCGCCGCGCAGGGCGGCAATCCCGCTTGACGACCCTGACGAGCGCTCGCCACGAGGGACCGATGCCCTACGCCGACGCCGTCTGCTCGCTCTTCCGGGAGCTGGACTGGCCCTTCGGTGCTCCCTTCCCGGAGATCTACTTCGATCCACGCTCGGCGGACACCCGGACCTTCGCGAGCTTGCACGCCAAGTGCGTCGTCGTCGATCACGAGCTGTCCCTCGTCACCTCCGCGAACTTCACCGATCGGGGACAGGCGCGGAACATCGAGGTAGGCGTCCTCATCCGCGACCGCACCTTCGCCCTGGCCCTCGAGCAACAGTGGTTCAATCTGATCCACTCCGGGGGCGTCGTGCGCTGGGGCGTCGGCTGAGCTCGCCGCGCCTTCGGCCAAAAAATGGGACCCTGCCCCGGCGCGGACGACTCCCGGCTCCATGGGGAGAGTCCCAGGCCCCGAGCAGAGGAGTCGCCGTGGGGATCCATGGTCCGGAGCCGGGGCGGGCGCGCGGCCTG
>JAAZAA010000054.1 GCA_012514535.1 Myxococcales bacterium
AATCGCCCGAGCTGCAGGGCCGCTCCGCGCAGCAACGGCCATGCGCTAGCTCGAAACGCGCGGTGCGGAGCGCAGGACGATGACGCGCTCCCCCTTGGACGCCAGCGCGTTCACGCCGCCCGCGGCTCGACGTCGACCCGACTCGGTCGACCAAAATGCCTCACCGCGGCAGCGTGCCGCGCCTGAACGGCAGAGCAGGGAACGTCGCTCCCGCCCCCGCCCGCCCCCGTGAGCGCCGCGGCCCATTTCAGCTCCCAGAGGCTCCCTCCGCGTCCACGAGGGCGCACGACCGGATCCTGGCGCCGCGGGCGCTCCGACCTCCCCGAACGGGTGGGGTGAGCCACCACCCACCGTCCGACAGCGGAATTTTCGCGGTGGAAGCGCGCTCTGCGGGACCGCCTCGGAACCTGGGTCCTCGCAGACCCTTGAACACCTCTTCGCTGCCCGCTTGCCTCGCTCGGGGACGGTAGAGCGTATTTACGCGGGCTTCGTGAGACACGCGGAGCGCCGCCCATGGGTCGTCGCCGCCCCCGTGGTGAGGGGCTGGTCCGCTGATCGAGCTGAAATTGGCTACCTCGAACCGATGGCACGAGAGCTGCTTCGGGGTGGGCTCAAAGGGGGAAATGATTCCAATGGCTCATCACAAGGCTGGCCTAGCTTCCGATCTCGCCCGCGCTCCGGAGTCGGAGCCGTCACCGACGGGGACGCGACTGGCTCGACCGCTCGCCCGCGCGCTCCCGCGCTCCACCCGCGTGCCCACCACCGGGCCCCGCGCGAACCCGGGGCCGACGCCGACGGAGGGGCGCCAGAACCGCAGGGTGCCGAACGACGGGCGCCCCGCGCGCCCGCCGATCGATGACGTCGACGCGATGATGACGGCCTACACGCCCCTCGTGCGGCAGATCGCCGGTGGGTTCCAACGTAAGCTGCCGCGGAACGTCCTGCGCGAGGATCTGATCGCCGCGGGCATGAGCGGCTTGTGGGATGCGGTGCGACGTCATGCGGATCGACCCACCGACAGCTTCGAGTGGTACGTCCGCGTCCGCATCCGTGGCGCCATCCTCGACGAGCTCCGGGCTCAAGACTGGCTCCCGCGACGAGCGCGCGCCGCGGCGGCCGAGGCGCAAGAGCAGGGGAAAACGTCCCACTCCGTGGCGCCGGCCGTGGTGCGCTTCGACGACGTCAGCGAGTGGGAGCAGAGCCGCTGCCTCGCCACGGGCGATTCGTCGAACAGCGAGGTGTCCGTGGACGCCAAGTTCACCCGGGAGACCCTCGCACGAGCGGTCGACCAGCTGCCCACGCGGGAGCGACACATCGTCTCCTCCCACTACTTCCGGGGCGTGAAGTTCAAGGACCTCGGCGCCGAGCTCGGCGTGAGCGAGCCGCGCATCTCCCAGCTGCACTCCCGCGCCATGCAGCGGCTCCGGGCGATCATGGGCGAAGCTGCGTGAGCGGGCCAGGGTCGTCTCGGCGCGAGAAAAAGCGCGCGGAGGGCTCAAGAGCCGCGACAACCCTGCCGTTCGATACCTGCACAGACGACGATGAGCGTGTTGGGGAACGCGCTTTCGTATAGGGGGAGCGCCCAGCGCGCCGGGGACGCAAGGAACCGGCGCGCTGGGCGCGTACGTTTCTCGGAGCACCGTTCTCGGAGCACCGCGAAGACGTCAGCTCCGGTTCCGGAACGACGCCAGCGTCTCCACGTGATCGGTGAACGGGAACAACCCGTAGGCGATGACTCGCTCGAGCTGCATGGCCTCCCCGAGGGCGCGCGCCTCCCGCTCGAAGGAGTCGATGCCGCAGCTCAGATAGACGAGCCTCTCGGGAGGCGCGGCGCACAGCGCGCCACACACCTCGGGACCCAGGCCCTTACGCGGAGGATCCACGATCACCACGTCCGGCCCTCGCAGGCGTTCCACCGCCTCCTCCGCCGGGCCCGGCACGACCCGCGCCGGGGTGGTCCAACGCCCTCGCTCGACGCGCTCGTCCGGCGCCCACACGAAGCTGCCGTCTGGCTCCTCCGACACCTGCCGGAGCCGGAGCTCCGTCAAGCCCCGGGCCAGGCCGCGGAGGGATCCCGGGCCCACCTCGTTGAGCTCCAGGGAGCAGCCCTGACGGAGCAAGCCCAGGCCGATCGCGCCGACGCCCGCATAGAGCTCGAGCACGCGGCTCGCCGGGGGGACCCAGCGGTGGATCTGCTCGACGATGCGCGCCGCGAGCTCGGGGTTCGCCTGACCGAAGGCATCCGGCGGGAAGAACACGCGCGCGCCACCGAACTCGTCTTCGATGGCGTCCGGTCCTCGGTACGCGTGCCACGACGGTCCGAGCACCCGGTTGGTGCGCTCCGGGTTACCGTTCCACCAGAGGCTGTGCAGGGAGGTGCCCAGCAGCTCCGTCAGCGCGGCGGCGAGAGCTTCGAGGTCCGCTGGCGACGGCCCGTTCGCCACCAGCACGACCTGAGCGGTGCGGCTCTGCCGTTCGACGACCACCTGGAGGCTGCGCAGCACGCCCGCGTGAGCCGCGTCCGAGTAGGGCGGCGTGCGCGTCTGGCGGATCGCCTCCTTGGCGGCGGCGCAGACCTCGTTGATGAGCGGGTGGTGCACGAGACAGCGCGGGATGTCGACGAGGTCGTGGGAGCCCTCGCGGAAGATCCCGATCT
The DNA here is from genome assembly GCA_012514535.1 of Myxococcales bacterium. Classification (GTDB taxonomy): domain Bacteria; phylum Myxococcota_A; class Polyangia; order Polyangiales; family Polyangiaceae; genus NIC37A-2. The sequence goes on from JAAZAA010000054.1 coordinate 2,657, forward strand.
TCGGTGACCGCACCCGCCCCCGCACGGCGAGGCGTACCCGGTTCCGATAGCCGAGCCCCTCGCCCCACACGACCTCCGGCGCGGGCGCGCCGAGCTCGGCGCAGAGACGCTCGAGGCGCTTCACCGCCTCGGGTGCGGGCCGTGGATCGCCGAGGCGGGGACAGCCGGGACAGGGCGGTCGGTGGGAGCACACCAGGCGTGAAGGTCCGTCGCTCAACTCGTCGCCTCGGCACCGAGCTTCGCTTCCTTCGGCGCTCAGGGGAAGATCTGGCGTTGCTCGTACACGGTGCGGAGACGCTCCAGCGCCACGCCGTAGCACGCCACCCGGTAGGAGCAGTGGTGTTGCATCTGGAACTCGACCATGCGCCGGTAGGCGTCGCGCATCGCCCCCTCCAGACGAGTGTCCACCTCCGCCAAGGTCCACTGCTCACTGCGGCGATTCTGGACCCACTCGTAGTAGCTGACCGTCACCCCGCCGGCGTTCACGAGCACGTCGGGCAAAATTTCGATGCCCCGATCCATGAGCACCCGCTCCCCCTCCGGGTTACAGGGCCCGTTCGCGCCCTCCGCCACGAGGCGCACCTGCAGGGCCTGAGCCTCCTCCGGGCCGACCTGGTTCTCGAGGGCGGCCGGGACGAAGATGTCCGCGTTCACGCCGAAGAACTCCTCCCGAGAGATGGGCTCGCCGTTCGGGTAGCCGGCGATGGATCCGTTCTGCCGCACGTAGGCTTGGAGCCGGTGCGCGTTGAAGCCCTCGGCGTTGTGCAGGTAGCCCGTGTGATCCCCGACGGCGACCAGGGAGACGCCGAGGTGACTGAGGAGCACGGCGGTGTTCGAGCCAACGTTCCCGAAGCCCTGCACGATGAGCTTCTTGCCCTTCAGGTCGAAGCCGAAGCGCTCCGCCCAGTCGACGATGCAGTGCACGACCCCCTGCCCCGTCGCCTTGTTGCGGCCGTGGGTTCCGCCGCTCGCCACCGGCTTGCCGGTGACGACGCCGAGCATGGCCTGCTTGTTCACGGTGCCCACCGTGTTCATGTAGGTGTCCATGGCCCAGGCCATCACCCGCTCGTCCGTGCCGACGTCGGGGGCGGGGATGTCGTAATCCGGCCCGATGTTGGAGCCGAGGCTGTGGATGAACCTCCGAGTGATGCGGGCGATCTCGTCCTGGGAGTAGGCGTGGGGATCGAAGCGGATCCCCCCCTTCGCGCCCCCGAAGGGCAGGTTCATCAGCGAGGATTTCCAGGTCATCAGGGCGGCCAGCGCCTTGAAGTCGTCGAGGCGCGCCGTTTGATGGAACCGCAAGCCTCCCTTGAAGGGGCCGAGGATGTTGTTGTGCTGGATCCGATATCCCGTGAAGAGCTCGAAGCGCCCGTCGTCCCGGCGCACCGGGAAGTGCACGACGAGCTCGTTCTTCGGCTGATCGAGGATCGTGCGGACGTGGGCGGGTAGGTCGATGAGCGCCGCGGCCTCGTCGAGGTACCCCTGCACCACGCGGAAGAAGCGGTACTCCGAAGGGGAGCTCGCCGTCGAGCTGGGAGGTCTCGCGCTCTCCGGGCGCACGCTGGGGGGTACCCCCGGGATCGTCTTCCGTTCGTTCGTCTCCACGTCGAGGTTCTTCATGGTCCCGTCCCGCCGTCTCTCGCGCGCCCCGCGGCCCTGCCCCCGAGGGCCCGCTCCCGTGGATCCACCCCCCGAAGCCAGCGCCCCCGACCCACGGGTGACCCGCCGGTCTCCGCTCGATGAGCGCGCCCCCGGCACACTCCCATCATGACGGACGGCCCGCGCCAGCGCCCTATCAGAGGGCGCCAGCCGATTTCCGCCCGACCAGGGTGGTTGCGGCCGGATCCCAGCCGCCTTCAGGCGCGCTCGTCCCCCCACCCGCCGCATGCCCCCGCGCCCGGCGGCGGCCGAACCTCCCGCTCAGCTCCCCGACAAACGGGCGTAGAGATACACGAGCGGGGCGACGACCATGAGCGCGTCGATCCGATCGAGGATACCACCGTGCCCGGGGAGCAGCGCCCCCGAATCCTTCACCCCGGTGGCCCGCTTGAGGAGAGACTCCGCGAGATCCCCGCACTGCCCGAGCGCGCCGCCTGCGCACCCGAGGATCAAGGCGTGCACCCAGGGGAGCTGCGGCAAGTAGGTCAAGCTCGCCGCCAGCGTGGCGCCCGCGGCGAACAGCACCGAGCCCCAGAAGCCCTCCCGAGTCTTCTTCGGGCTCACCGCCTCGTAGAGCTTCGTCTTGCCGAAGAGTCGACCGAAGGTGTAGCCGCCGGTGTCTCCCATCCAGGCGATGGTCAGGGCGAGGAACACGAAGGCGGGACCAGCGTCCCCGAGATCGCGACGCAGGAGCGCGACCGTCGCGACGAGCCCTCCGATGTAGAAGGGCGCCGCCATGCCGGCGAGCATGCGGAGGGCGACCGTGCGCATGTCCCCCAGCCGCCAGAGGGGCACCAGGGCGGCCACGATGGGGATGACGAGGACGGCGCCGAGCAGGACCAAGGGGTCCTCGCCTCCGAGATAGACGGCGGTCCCCATGGCCACGACCAGCGCCACGCCGATCGCCCGGGCGACCGCGTCCTCCGGGTGAGTCATCCCGAGCAGCTCATGACCAGCCAGACCCGCGGCGACGAGGACCAACGTTGCCCACCCCCACACGGGCCCAAAGAACAGGAGCCCCAGCAGGAGGGGGCCTGCGATGGCTACCGTGATGAGGCGTACGGCGAGATTGCTGGAGGACGGCTTGCCCACTGGGCGGAGCGTTAACAGTCTGGACCGGACCTCACAAGTCGGGGCCGAAAGCGCGACGCTCTCCGCGCCGCGGGCCCCCCGCGCCGACTGACTCGTTCGGGGGCCCCGCTCGACGATTCCCCCGTGAGGCTGGGGTTGCAGGGGGGGGAAGCAGCCGGTAGAGCCGCCAAGACCTCGTCCGATGCCTCCCGTGCTCGCGTCCTCTCTCCTCCACCTGCGCGCCCGCTGGCGCCTGTTGGCCGCCGTCGCCGCCGTGGCCGTGAGCGCTCGCTGCGCCGCCGACGTGCCGGAGGCGAGGACCTTCGAGGCCGTCCTGGAGACCGTGGAGCGAACCGCCGGGATGACTCCGACGACCGCCGCGTGGGAGCCCAGCCGGGGGCGCCTGGTGGATCTGGTCGCCGGGCGCCCGCTGCTCATGACGGCGCGTCCCCCGGGGGTCGAGGCGCAAGACGTCTTCCGTGTCTTCGTCCGCGTCGCCCCGGACGGCGCCCCCCTCGACGTGCGACGGGTCTTCAACCTGACGGACACTGCGCTCGCCGACGAGCGCGCCCTCGTGGTCCGCGGCCCGCTGGCGACCTTCGCCACCGTCGCCTTCGAGCACGTGCAGAGCCTCACGGTGCTCGACGGCAGCGGGGTCTACGTCGGCGACGGCGCGCGCGGCTGGGCGCCCACGCTGCTCCATCGCCTGGAGCTGAGCGTCGGCGCGATGTTGGAGACGGGCACGCTGCGGGGTCTGGGCCGCACGGACGTGGAGTTCCTCGAGCCCCCCGCCGAGCTCGAGTTCGAACTCGCTCCCCAGCGACTCACGCTCACCGCCGGAGAGCGACGCTGGCAGCTCGAGAACAGCCGCACCGGCCTCGCCCTCGCGGAGGCGGGGGAGACCCGAGTCCGTCCGGCAGATCCCGATCTGCAGGTGCTTCCGCGGATCTCCCCTCCCAAACCGCTCCTGCACTGGATGGCGGACGCGGGGCGCAGCGTGGTCGGGGCCGGACCCATCGCGTGGCTGGAGGGCCGCGTGTTCCACCTGCTCGACCGGGCGCGCCGCTTCTCCTACGGCCTGACCGGCAGCGACGACGAGGTCCACGACGAACCCCCACGCCCGACGCAGCTCCGCCTCGCGCAGAACCCCGAGGACGGCGCGCCCTCCGGGAAGGATCCCGTCTGGCCTCCCCCCGACATCGCCTCGCTCTGGAAGACGCCGCGACCGGGCGAAGGGATCTGGCAACCGGTCACCCTCCCCCTCCTGCGCAAGACGCCCGGCGCCGAGGACGCGCCTCCCTACTTTTTCCGCACCTTCGTCCGCCCCGACCGCGAGCGTCCCTACGCGGAGGTGATCCTCGTCGCCATGGACATGCGGCGCCTGGAGCTCGGCATGGAGGCCGGATACGAAGATCCGCGGCCCTCGGCGGGCCCGCCCGGGACGGGGCACGTGCCCGAGGATCCAGAGACGTACCGGCGGATCGTCGCGACCTTCAACGGCGCCTTCAAGACGACCCACGGCGAGTACGGGATGGTCGTCAATCGCCGGGTGCTCGTGCCACCGCGCGCGGGAGCGGCCACGGTGCGCGTGGATCGCTCGGGGACGGTGGGGTTGGGGACCTGGCCCAAGACGGCTCCCGCCGTCGGCTCCGGCAAGCCCCCCGCGGCGCCCGGGGAGACGCTGCCGCTCGATCTCGTGTCCCTGCGGCAGAACCTCGATCCGCTCATCGAGGACGGTGTCATCAACCCCCACCGTCGGGCGGTGTGGGGCTCACAACTGTACGGGCAGGGGGTGGCCGCCGAGCGCAGCGCGCTGTGTGTCACCGGCGCGGGGCACCTCGTCTACGCGTGGAGTGAGGAGGTCAGCGGTGAGACCCTCGCGGAGGCGCTGCGCATGAGCGGCTGCGACTACGGCGTCCACCTCGACATGAACCCGGGGCACTGCGCGTTCATGTTCACGGACATCCTCGACGTCCAACGCGTGGAGGCACGGGCAGAGGTCCTCGATCCGCGCATGCGCATCAACCCCACGCGCTACGTGCGCTGGTCCCCCAAGGACTTCTTCTACGTGACCCTGCGGGAGCCGATCCCTCAGGGCGATCCTGGCTGGAGCATCGCCCCCGGCGCCCAACCCGAGCCGAGCTGGCTGCCGGGCATCTTCCAGGCGAACGTCCCGGTCGGGCCTCTCCAGATCGAGGTCCTACGCTTCGAGGCCGAGCGCGTCCGCTGGCAGGCGGTCGCCGGGAGCTCCGAGCCGCTCCGGCCCGGGGTCACGCCAGAGCGCAGCTTCAGCGAGGAGGACGCGCGCAACGTCCAGGTCGCGATCGGCCTCGGTCACGGCACGGCGGCGGCCCGCCACGGCCTGGCCATCGCCGGGCAGCAGCTCGTGCCGCTCGATCCACGCCTGGCCACGCTCGTGCTCCCTCAGAGTGGCCCGGCGCGCCTCGATCCCCCCGGCACCCCGCTCCGGGTCGAGAAAGGGACGAGCCTCGTGCAGCTGCCTCTCCTCGCCCAGGACGGAGAGCTCGTCGGCCGAGCACGGCAGGTCGGCGCCTTGCGGGACCGCGGAGCCCTCTGCCTCGACGCGGACGGCAACCTGCTCTTCGCGCAGATCACCCACGACAGCTCGGGTCCCGCGGCTCGGGCCCTGCTCCAGCTCGGCTGCGGGCTCGTGGTGGAGGCGGATCGCGGCTCCCATCATCCACCCTTCGTCGAGCGGGCGGGGACGGCGCAGCCACCTCGCGTGGGGCACGAAACCACCGCGCTGTACGGCGTCGGACAACCGATGCGCCCCCGCGCCTATTGGTGGCGCCCGGGAGCAGATTCCCCCTGAGGCTTCCTCTTTCGCCCTGCGGTGACGGTCCAGGGGCGTCAGCGCGGCGCGGGACGCAGGCGGCGACGAACGATGAGCTCCTCCGGATCGACGCGGACGATCTCCCGCGTCTCCGGATGACGATAGCGCACCTGCTTGATGAGGCGCCGGCCGCCTTCCTGCAAGAGGAGGCGCTCTTCTCTCACCAACCCCTCATCACCTGACGCCTGGCCCGGCTCACCACCGACCACGACCGTCCAACGTCCCAGGTTCTCCGGGAGCGGCTCGTACTCGCCGAGGCGCTCCTCCCTCGCCCCAGGCACGTGAGACAGGAACAACAACAGGTAGGCGGCGATCCCTGCCACCGCGAACAACAACATGAGGACGTAGAACACGACTGGGCTCTTCGATGCGCACCGGGCGCGCTTTCAACCAGACCCGTGCGCGGGCTCGCGAGCGAAATCCTCCACGCGCGACTCCGCGTCTTGGATGAGCGCAGGGAGGACCCGCGGCTCGACACCCCGCCAATAGACGTGCCAGCGCTGACCTCGTTGCATGCCGTCACACACGGTCTGGTACCAAGGGTTGATGGGGTTGTCCGGGCGGGAGCGCCAATACACCGAAGGGTGCTCCCGAACCAATGACCACCAGAGATCCTGGCCGATGCCCTCGCCCCGGGCCACGGGCTGCACCGCGAACTTGCTCAAGAAGACCGCGCGACTGTCGCCCTCCTCCTCCAGGCCCTGCTCGATCAGCGCCACCCCACGGTAGTCCGCCTCGAGATAGACGCGCAGGGGGCGGCGCTCCGCGAAGCCAGCGCGCAGCGGGCGACCGAAGGCGGACTCGAGCAAGTCCACGAGCCGCGGCAGATCGAGGGCGTCGTACCCGCTCAGGCTCCGCACGACGCTGCCGCGCTTGATCAACGTGCCCGCGCCCCGGACCGTGAAGAGCTCCTTGAGCAGGGCCAGGGGCGAAGACACGTTGAGCATCGTGTTCGCGCCCCCGCCCTCCCCCAAGATGCGGTCCAGGAGCACGCGAGCGCGCGCGAGGAGGCTCGCGTCCTCCTCGTCCAGCTGCCCCGAAGCGATCAAGGCATCGAAGTCGCTGCGCAGATTGATGACGCTGATCCCGCTCGCGTGGGCTTGCAGCACGTGCACCGGGCTGAGCTCGACCCGCGCGGCGCCGTGAGGTCCGAGCCCGCCCCGATCCCGGAGGATCACGAGCTTTCGAGTCGCCAGGCGTCGGGCCAGCCGCACCAGGACCTCGTCGGGTTCGCTCGTGAGCACGAGCACGGGGGCACGGCCGTCGCGCAGCGCCGCCCGGACCTCCTCCGGGTCCGAGCCCGCGTAGGGCTCCGCGGCGATCTCCACGTCGCGCAACGCCTCCACGACCCAGTCCTGCTCCTGCTGGCCCGCCTCCCGATCGAAGGCCCCCAGCACGACGGGCGCGTGCAGCCCCAGCCGGTGCAGGAAGCCGAGCTGATCGGCGAGGGCGCCCAGGCTCTCCCGCACGACGGAGGTCCGGGGCGCGACGATGGCGAAGCTCTCCTTCGGGAAGCGCCGGAAGAGTTGCAGGTACAGCTCGGTCTCGGACCGCTTGCCGACGCTCTCCAGGAACGTCAGGACCGTCTCGAGGGGCTCGGAGAGCCGGCGCTCGCTACTCGCTTCCATCGACGAGCGCCTGGACGAAGCCCATCAGATCCGCGGAGCCGATGGCCACCTTCATGTCACGGGGGAGCGCCCGGACCAGCCAGGTCACCCGGTACACGCTCGTCGCCCCCGGCTCGATCCGATCGAAGGGACCCTGGTTCTCCACCTCGACGTAGGCACCCGTCTCGTCCGCGTAGAGCTCGACCACGCCCTCCCCGGGGGCTTGCCGCTCCAGGGGAACGACGTCGAACGACTTCAAGAACAGCACGTCCGCGCCGGCTCCCTCCGGGCCACGCACGACGTGCGCCAGCCAGCCGCCAGAGCTATCGGCGTTCAGCTTGGCGCCCTGGCCCGGTTCGAAGCGGCGGTGATCGAACCAGGTCACGCCGCGCTCCTTGGTCGTCGGCAGGATCGTGTGGGGGCCGACGAGGGTGTACTCGCGCGCGCCCGCCGCGAAGAAGCTCAGGCCCCCCGCCGGAACCCGCGAAATCTCCCAGGAGGCGATCGAGAACGGCGCGTCACCGAGGTTTCGCACCACGTACTCCACCTCCAGCGCCTGGCGCCCGGCGCGGGGCGTGAAGCGTTTGGTCACGCTCAGCCGCTTCGTCCCCGCGAGGGCAGGGCCGCTGCGGAGCGACACGGTGTCCCCTTCGACGACGGCCGTGTAGGGCTCGTGATCGATCGCCGCCACCGGAGGCCAGCCCCAATCGTCCTGGGGGCTCGTCCAGTAGGTGGATCCCCAGTTCGTGGGATGCACGTCCTCGCCGATCAGCAGGTCGGTGCTCCCCAGAGCCAGGCGGCGCACGCGAGCGCCACAGGCGGCGTCGAGCTCGAGCCGGACCTCACCGAACTCGAGCAGCAGCTGTTCATCTCGTCGTCGCAGGGCCGCAGTTTCCATCGGATTCGCGCTCACGGCAGGGGGGCCCAGCCTAGTGGGGGCCCGCGGGCAGCGCCAGGGCGCTGGCCGGCTTCCATGAAACGGCGCCAGGGATTGGGCCGTTCGGCGCTGGTGTGGCAGAAGGCGGGCATGAGGTCGACATATCGAGCTGATGTGCCCGCCGAGCGCGTCGCGTCGGCCCCTCCGACGCCGCGCGCTGGAGGACGGGGTCGTCGCTGGCCGCTCCTGTTGGTGACCGCCCTCGCGCCCCTCGCCGCCCTCACGGTCCCCGGAGAGGGCACCGCCGAGCCCGCCCTCGAGACGCGGTACCCCTACGACCCCGCCTGCCCCTGGGGACGTCTCGCCAACGGACGAGGCATGATCACCCGCTGCATCGGGGAAGAAGAGGCCCGCGCGCTCCTGGCGGGCGGCACCCTCACCCTCCAGAGCGGCGCTGCGATCCAGATCCCGCCGACCACGAGCGCCCGTGACGCGATCGCCGGGACGAGCCCGACGACCGCCACCAGCCCCGCTCCCGCCGCGCCCGAGAGCGGCCCGGCGGCGCCCGCGGGTACGGAACCGACCGCCGGCGCCACGGACGAGAAGGCGGCGACGGACGACTCCGGGGGGAAGCCCGAGACGGCACCCGCCACCCCACCGCCGGAGGCCCCACCCGCCAAGCCCGTGCGGGTCGAGGTCGGTCCCATCCTCCCCGAGGACGGGGACGTGAGCATCGGCAAGCTCGACAAACCCATCGACCGCTACCGGGCCTGCGTGGAACAGAACGGCGGCCTCCAGGGCGCGACGGGGGAGGTCCGTGTCCACTTCCTGGTGCGCGGGGAGCGTAGCCGCGCCGAAGGCGTCGAAGTGACCCAGTTCCGCGGAGTCACCAAGCAGGCCGCCCAGTGCATCGCCGACGTGGTCGATCGTCGACCGACCGGCACCCCGTCGCAGCCCATCGTCGGCGCGACCCTCGTCTTCAAGCTCTCATCGTGACGCCTCCATCCCCCCGCAGCGTCGACGAGCTCGCCCGGGAGTACGACCGGCGGCGAGCCCGTTTCGGCGCGGAGGCGGACGCCCTGAACGCGCGCTCGCTGCGCATCGGCAACCTCCGGGGGGTGAGCTTCGTCGTCGGCGGAGGCGGCCTCGCCTACGCGGCCTTCGGCGCGGGCGGCGTGCCGGCGGTGGCCTTGGGGATCGCCGGGTTGGTGGCGTTCTTCGCGCTCGTCGTGCGTCACGGTCGCGTCATCGAGGCCGAGGAGCACAAGCGCCGCTGGGCGCGGGTGAACGAGCACGGGCACGCGCGCTGCACGGACGGGTGGCGGGGGCTCCCCATCACCGGAGAGGACCTCCGCCCCGACAGGCACCCCTACGCCGACGACCTCGATCTCTTCGGGAGGGGCTCCCTGTTCCAGCGCATTTCCGTGGCGCACACCCGCTACGGCCAGCGCACCCTCGCGGACTGGCTGCTTCAACGCGCGCCGCGCGACGAGCTCGCGGAGCGCCAGGACGCCGTCCGGAACCTCGCGCCGCAGCTCGAGTTCCGTCAGGCGCTCGAGGCCGAGGGGCTCGCCATCGTCGAGCGCCGCGGGAAGCAGCCGGGGGTCATCGACATCGGGCCCGGGCCGGATCCGGAGCCGCTGCTGCGTTGGGCGGAGAGCCCGACGCGCCTCCGGGATCGGAAGCTGCTCATCGCCGCCGCTTGGTTGCTCCCGCCCTGTACGGTGGCGGGCCTCGTCGCTGCCTTCGGCTTCGGGCAACCGATGTGGTGGTGGGGGTTCCCCCTCGTGGTGCAGATCGCCCTCCTGGCCAGCGTCGGGAAGATCACCCAGGAAGCGTTCGTCGCCGTGTCCTACACGGAGGGCGCCTTCCTGCGGTACGGGGCGATGCTCGCGCTGGTCGAGAAGCTCGAGACCACGTCTGCTTGGGTGACCTCGCGCCAGCAACGCCTGCTCTCGGAGGGCGACGCTCCCTCGGGCGGGAGCCGGTCCACGAAGCTCCTCCCGAGCGAGAGCATGCGTCTGTTTCGCAGCCGAGTGGGGTGGTTCGATCTGCGCCACAACGGGATGGTGCACCCCTTCGTCAACGCCCTCTTGCTCTGGGATCTCCACTGCACGTTGGCCCTCGAGCGTTGGAAGGCGCACTCGGGCCGCAACGCCCGCAGCTGGTTCGCCGTGCTCGGGGAGATGGAGGCGATCTCGTCCCTCGCGGGGCTCGCCCACGACGAACCGAGCTTCTGCTTGCCAGAGCTCCTCGACGAGTCGGAGACGGGCGCGCGCATCGAGGCGGTCGGTCTGGGGCACCCGCTCTTGCACGCCTCTCGGCGCGTGACGAACGATCTCGAGGCGCTCCCGACGGGGCACGCGTTGCTCGTGACCGGGTCGAACATGTCCGGCAAGAGCACCTTCCTCCGCTCCGTGGGCACCGCCTGCGTGCTCGCCTTCGCGGGAGGTCCCGTGTGCGCGCGCCGCATGGCCCTCAGCCCCTGCCACGTAGGGACGAGCATCCGCGTCTCCGATTCCCTCGCAGGAGGTGTGAGCCACTTCTACGCGGAGGTGGAGAAGCTGAAAGCCGTCGTCGACGCCACCGACCAGGGCGTCCCCGTCCTGTTCCTGCTCGACGAGATCCTGCACGGCACCAACTCCCGCGAACGGCAGATCGGCGCCCGCTGGGTCCTCGGCGAGCTCTTGCGCCGGGGCGCCTTCGGCATCGTGACGACCCACGACATGGAGCTGTGTCGTCTCACCCCCGAGCTCATGGATCGGGTGCGCCAGGCGCACTTCCGTGAGAGCGTCCAGAACGAGCAGATGACGTTCGACTACAAGCTGCGCGAAGGTCCCGTGCACGCGGGCAACGCCTTGCGCCTGATGCAGCTCGTGGGCCTCGACGTGCCCCTCGACTGATGACCTCCCCCTCGACCGGGTGACCCACGACCTCTGCGGCCCCGAAGCGGCTCCGGAGGGCCTCCCCCCAGGGCCTCTGTCAGGGGGTCCCGGTGCACACACGGAGGGGCGGCGACCGGCACGGCAGCCCCCAGGACGGGCCCCACGGGGCCCGCTACATCCGCCCACACCGCCGTCCACTCCCCGGTCCACACCCCGGTCCACACCCCCCGAGGGCGACACGTGGCGCGAGGACGAGCCATCCCCACCGGTTCTATAAACCCCCGATCTTCAAGGGGTTCTGGGGGGAGAACGCCTTGACGGGGAAACGGACGGGCAGTTACATTTTTCCGTTACGGAATCGTCTGGCAAAGTCTCGCCCGGCGGCCCCCCCCCGAGCGAGAGAACGGTGGTCGGAGCCAGAAGTACCAAGAAGGCACACGTTGACCGAATACGACGAAAAGACACGGGTCACGGAGGTGGTTCAACAGCCACCTGGCGCTCCCGGTACGGGCTCTGATTGCCTCGTCGTGATCTACACGCCGGAGCCCGCGCTGCTGGGCAAACGTTTCGTCCTGGAGCAGAGCCCGATCCGCGTGGGGCGGGGAGCGGACAACCACATCGTCCTCGAGGGCGACAGCGTATCGCGCCGCCACGCGTACTTCGATCGCAAGGGGCTCCAGTGGTTCGTCATCGACGACAACAGCACCAACGGGACGTACGTCAACGAGGAGCAGATCGCGGTCACCCACGCCTTGACGAACGGGGATCGCGTCAAGGTGGGCCCGACGATCCTGAAGTTCCTCTCGGGAGCCGACGCGGAAGCCAAGTACCACGAAGAAATCTATCGGATGACGATCGTGGACGGGCTCACACAGATCCACAACAAGCGCTTCCTCCAGGAAGAGCTCGAGCGGGAGCTCATGCGCGCCCGCCGGCACAATCGTCACCTCTCCGCCTTGATGTTCGACATCGATCACTTCAAGCGCATCAATGACCAGTACGGTCACCTGGCCGGGGATCACGTGCTGCGGGAGCTCGCGCGGGTGGTGCAGGAGCGCATCCGTCGCGACGAGATCTTCGCGCGCTGGGGCGGGGAGGAGTTTGCCCTGATCCTGCCCGAGACCCCGCTGGAGGGCGCCTACCAGCTCGGCGAGGACCTGCGCGCCCGCATCGAAGCGCACCGCTTCGTCTTCCAGGGGGAGCACATCCCCGTGACCATCAGCGGCGGCGCCGCGCTGCTCGGTGAGGACGACAGCAGCGCCGACCTGATCAAGGCGGCGGACGCCAAGCTCTACGAGGCCAAGCGCTCCGGCCGCAACCGGATCTGCATCTGAGCCCGCGGACATGAGCTGGAGCGAAGTCCCGCCCCCGCCGGCGACGAACCCGGGCAACGATCTTCCTTGCGTGCAAGTTCGCCCCCCCGGGCCCGAGTCGCGCACCTGGCTCACCCGACTCGCCCATTGCCAGGCCCCGATGGGGCCCCGCCGCGACCCGACCGCTCCGCCCTCGACGATCGTCCTCGCCTCGGGTCAGGGCAGCAACGTGCTCGACGTGGACTCCAACCGCTACGTCGACCTGGCGGCAGGCTTCGGCGCGCTCCTCGTCGGTCACGGCAACGAACAGGTCCTGCGCGCGGTGGAGCTGCAGAGCGGGCGCCTGCTCCAGGCCCTCGGAGACGTCTACCCGAGCGACGCGAAGATCGGCCTGCTCACCCGCCTCGGCGAGCTCCTCCCCGGGCGACACACCCAGTGCATCCTCGGGCAGAGTGGCTCGGACGCCATCAGCGCCGCCTTGAAGACGGCGGCGCTGGCGACGGGTCGCCCCGGGGTCCTCGCCTTCGAGGGCGCCTACCACGGCCTCGGATATGGCCCGCTCAGCGCGCTCGGTCTGCGGGCGAGCTACCGCGCCCCGTTCTCCCCCCAGCTCAACCCCCACGCTCGCTTCGCCCCCTACCCTGCCACGGACGCCCACCTCGACGAAGCGCTCACCGCCGTCGAGGCGGCGCTGCGGGAGGGCACCATCGGCGCCGTGCTCGTCGAGCCCCTCCTCGGACGGGGTGGGGTGATCGTGCCGCCGTCCCGGTTCCTCCCCGAGCTCGCGCGCCTCGCTCGCGCTCACGGCGCGCTCCTGATCGCCGACGAGGTGTGGACGGGGCTCGGCCGATCCGGGAGCTGGCTCGCTTCGATCGAGGCGGGCATCACCCCGGATCTGATCTGTCTCGGGAAGGGCTTGGGGGGTGGGCTCCCCCTGAGTGCCTGTCTGGGCGCCGCCGAGCTCATGGGCGAGTGGAGCCGCGCCGAGGAGGTGGTGCACACCTCGACGTTCGCGGGGGCTCCCCTCGCCTGCGCGGCCGCCCTCGCCCTGTTGGACGTGCTGCACCGTCAGCGACTGGTGGAGCGGGCGGCCGAAGTCGGGGCGCGGTGGCGCGCGGCCCTCCAGGAGGAGGCGCAGCGTGCCGCTGGAGTCGAAGTGCGGGGCGCCGGGTTCATGATCGGGATCGACGCCGCGCCCCTGGAGGGGGGCGCGGTGGCCCTGCAGCGGCGGCTCCTCGAGCGAGGCTACCTCACCTCCACGGGCGGAGGAGCACGGGAGGTGCTCGTGCTCACCCCTCCCTTGACGATCGCCGAGCCCCTCCTCGACGCGTTCACGGACGCGCTCGGGGCCGCGCTCACGGAGCTCGCGCCCCGCCAAGGACCAGCGGGACGATGACCGGCGGGCAGCAGTACCTCGCGGAGCTCCGGGAACAACCCGAGGTCCTCGCGCGGCTGCTGCGGAGAGGGCGCCCCGAGGTGGAGGCGATCGCCGAGCGGCTCCGGGGCCACCCTCCGACCCACGTCGTGATCGCCGCCCGCGGCAGCTCCGACAACGCCGCACGTTACGCCCAGTACCTCTTCGGCGCCGGGAACCAGCTCACGGTCGCCCTCGCCGCGCCGAGCCTGTTCACCCTCTACGGAGCCGCGCCCCGCATGGACTCGGCGCTGGTGCTCGGCATCAGTCAGTCGGGCCAGACGCCCGACGTGGTCGCCGTGATCGACGCGGCCCGCGCCCAGGGCTGCACCACGCTCGCCATCACGAACGACGTGAGCTCCCCGTTGGCGCAGGCGGCGGGTCACTGTCTCCCCCTGCGCGCCGGCGAGGAGGCCGCCGTCGCCGCCACCAAGACCTTCACCGCGGAGCTCCTGGTCCTCGCGATGTTGAGCGCCGCCCTCGCCGACGACGCGGCGCGCTGGCAGGAGCTCGCCGCCGTCCCGGAGCTGGCGCAGCGCACGATCGACTCGAACACCGAGCTCGACGCCGTCACGGCGCTCGGTCATCCGTCGCGCCTCGTCGTCCTCGCCCGAGGCTTCAACTACGCCAGCGCCTTCGAGATCGCCCTCAAGATCAAGGAGACGAGCTACGTGCTCGCGGAGCCCTACTCCTTCGCCGACCTGCTGCACGGCCCCGTGGCGATGCTCGAGGAGGGGTTCCCGGTGCTCGTCGTGGCTCCCCGCGGGCGGAGCAGCGGCGACGTGCCCCGGGTCGTCGAGACCGTCGCGCGCCGCGGAGCGCGCCTGCTGGCGATCAGCGACGACGACGCGCTCCTCGCCCAAGCGGAGCTGGGCCTCCGCCTCCCCGCCGGGGTGCCCGAGTGGCTCTCCCCGTTCCCCGCCGTCATCGCCGGTCAGCTGCTCGCAGGCGCTCTCGCCGCTGCGCTGGGCCACGATCCCGATCACCCGCGCGGCCTCACCAAGGTGACCTTGACCCGCTGACGCACCACGGCATGCCCATCGGGGTGCCGCGGCGGGCCTTTCGCGATAAAGGGGCTCGCATGAAGCGCTTCCACGCAGACCAGGCTCGAGGTCTCCAGAGCAGGGGTCGCCGCCGAGCCGTGTTGGCGCTCGCCGCGCTGGGCCTGACCGGCGTCACCGGCTGCGTGAGGAAGGCTGGCTCGGAGCCGCGCGCGCTCCCCCGAGTGACCGAAGCGCGTCCCCCCCAGGTGCCCTTCGGGAGCCGTCCCCACGGCTACGCGGTGGGGAGCATCTTGCCCACGGCGACGCCCGCGGAGCTCGATCGCGCCACGCGCAGCTTCTACGACTACTGGAAGGCGAAGTACGTACGCCCCGGGTGCGGTGAAGGGGAGCTCGTCGTCGAGGCGAGGACGAAGCCGACCAACCTGACGGTGAGCGAGGCGCACGGGTACGGCATGATCATCACCGCCTACATGGCGGGCCATGATCCCGACGCCAAGCACCAGTTCGACGCGATGCTGCGTTACCACCGCCGGCACCAGAGCGCGCTCACTCCCGGGATCATGGCCTGGTATCAAGACCAGAACTGCCGGGACACGGGCGGCGACAACGGCGCCACGGACGGCGATCTCGACATCGCCTACGGCCTTTTGCTCGCGGATCGACAATGGGGCAGCTGTGGCAGCGTCGACTACGGGCAACACGCCGACTGGGTGATCCGCGCCATCAGCCGGCGCGGGCTCGAGGGTCGCGGGCGCTACGTGCTGCTCGGCGACTGGGTGCAGCCGGACAATCAGAAGCACTACAACGGCACGCGCCCCTCGGACTTCATGGGGTCGCACTTCCGGAGCTATGCGGCGCGGACCAAGGACGCCCTCTGGCTGGGGCTCCTCGACAACGTGTACTGGCTCGCCGAGAACGTACAGCTCGCGCACGCCCCCGAGACGGGCCTGATCCCGGACTTCATCCAGGGTGCCCTGAGCGCGCAGCCGCGCCCCGCCTCCCACGGCTTCTTGGAGGGCGCCCGGGACGGCAGCTACGCCTACAACGCCTGCCGCATCCCGCTGCGCTTCGGCACCGACTTCCTGATGAGCGGAGACGAGCGCGCGCGGCGCATGACCCAGCGGATCACCCGGTTCGCGCGGAAGGCGGCCAACGGTGATCCGCGCCAGCTGCGCGGCGGTTATCACCTCGATGGCCGCCCCATGGTCGACTACGAGACCATGGCCTTCACGGGCCCCTTCGGCGTCGGCGCGATGGTGGACGCGGAGAACCAGGCGTGGCTCGATCGCCTCTGGGAGCACACCGTGCGCCGAGCCCCCGAGGACTACTACGAAGACACCCTGCGCATGCTCTCCATGATCGTGATGTCGGGCAACTGGTGGGCCCCCGAGCGCGTGCCCGATCCGTGCCCGCCCCTCGCTCCTTGATCGGGGTGCGGCTCCGGTGACCTCGTTCGGGAGGGACGGCGCGATCAGAGGGACACGAGGGCGACGAGCCCCGAGGCCCCTGCGCTCTCGTCGACCCGGGTCGAGCGCCGGAGCTCCTCCAGACAGGCTCCCCGCTCCGCGGCCCGCGTGACGCACCGGAAGGTCTCCGCGAGGACACGGTCCACGACCTGCTCGCTCCAGGCCTCTCCCTCCACCTCCCTGCTCTCCGGCCCCTCTCCGTCGAGCTCCCAGGCCGCGGAAATGCCCGGGTGGGAGAACAACAGGAAGCGCGCGGAGGCGATGCGCAGCGCCAGGTCTCGCGCGTAGGCACGGAGGTTCGGCCAGTCGATGTAGTGCTCGACCAGGAGGTGATGGAGACAGTAGTTCGTGAAGGCGCGCTCCACGCGGCGGCCGTGGCTGAGCAACAGCAGGGCCCGGCGGCGGCGGTAGGCGCGGATCAGGGTCTCGTCATCCCAGCACGGGGCAGACGGGGTAAACGGGGCAGACGCCGCCGAGCGGCGACTCGGCCGCCCCGGCGTTCCTCCCGCATAGATCGCGAGGGCCTCCGCCTCGGTCAGGGCGCTCCGCTCCGCCAACGCAGGGCGCCCATAGGTGACCCGCACCTGGTCCACGAGGCGATCGAGCCCACGCTCCCCCCGCGCGCGGTACTCTCGAAAATAGAACCGAGCGACGCGGGCGATCATCACGTCGACGATCCGCGGATCGTCGCTGCGCTCGAGAGGCTCCTCCGGCTCGAGATCGGTGGCGAGCTGCCGCACGTCGACGGAGGCGCTGTTCTCGTCGAAGTACTCGGAGAGACGATCCGCGATCTCCATGAACGCGACGAGCCGCGCCTCCAGGGAGCGATCCCGCGCCGCGAGGACGCGCAGGAGCCCGTCCCGCACGCCGGTGAAACAAGAGACGTAGGGCACGTCCGCGGTGGTCGCCGCGTCCGCCAGCGGGCGGTCGACGAAGGTGGGCTCGAAGTCGTCGAGGAACCCTCGGGGCCGCAAGAGCTCGTCGTCCGAGCCCTCGTCCCGGAGCCGCGCCGAGACGACGCCGGGGCCCGTCCTCGAGCTCCCGTATTCCCCGCCGTCACCTCGACGGCCCTCTCGCTCCTGCTCGCGCGGCTCCACCATCATCCGCATGCGTCCCCCTTCGAGCGCGGCCCGGCTCTGGCGCGCCGCTGCCGGACCCCATCCGGCAACGTCCGCGTCACAGGACCGATTAACGGGTCGGCCTTCCGTCACCACCCCAGCCGGGTCCCCCCGATCGCGTCGACGCCCGGCGCGCCTGTACAAACCCGCGGGGATCGACCAAATCTCCCGGGCCCATGACGACGTCTCCTCCCGCTCCCGCGGCTCCCGGTGACCTCCTCGCGGCGCCTGGTCGCCCCGCGGGTTCGTCCGCGACCCGCAGCGACGAGCTCCACCGCAAGGTCCGGGAGTTCGCGCGCAGGAGCCTCACCTCACCGACGCCCGAGGACGCCGACGGCTTCGAGGCGCTCGCCCTCGAGATCGCCCGCTTCCAGGCGGAGCACGTGCCCGGCTTCGGTCGGCTGGTCGAGCGCCGTGGGAGCCGGCTCGATCGGCTCGCCACGCTCCCGGCGGTGCCCGTGGAGACCTTCCGCATGACGCGCGTGGCCGTCCACCCCACCGAGTACGACGCCGCCTGCTTCCGCACCAGCGGCACCACGGGCAGCGCCGCGGGGGCGCATCCCTTTCGTACCCTGGACACGTACCGCGAGCTCACGCTGCTGTGGGGGGAGCGCGCGCTCTTCAGCGCCTGGGAAGGTCCCAAGACGGTCGTCGCCCTCGCGCCGATCCCGAGCACGCCGCCCACCTCGTCCCTCGGTTTCATGATGCAGACCTTCATGGAGACGTTCGACGGGCGCGCCCTCAAGCAAGACGCGCGCGGGGTCCCCTTCGACGTCCACTCCGGGGAGCGCTGGATCGCGAGCACGTCGGACATCGACGTGAGCGCCTTGCGCCGCGCCGCCACCATCGCCCGGGCACGCAACGAGCCCCTGTTCGTCCTCGCGACCTCCTTCGCCCTCGTCGCCCTGCTCGACGCCCTCGAAGGGGACAGCCTGGTGACGCCCTCCCGCACGCTCGTCATGCAGACGGGAGGCTTCAAGGGGCGCTCCCGAGAGATCCCCGCCGACAAGCTCCGCGCGGCGGTGGCCCGGGCCTTCCGCATCGGCGAGGACTTCGTCGTCGGCGAGTACGGGATGACGGAGCTCACGTCGCAGCTCTACGAAGGCACGGTCCCGAGCGCGGCCCTGTCCGGCCCGCCCGGTGTGTACCTGGAGCCCCCCTGGCTCCGGGTCGAGCCGGTCGATCCGACGACCCTGCGCCCCGTGCCCGACGGCGAGGTGGGGATCGCCCGCATCGTCGACCTCGGCAACGTCGACTCCGCCGTCGCCGTGCTCACCCAGGACCTGGTTCGCCGAAAAGGTCCGGGCATCGAGCTGTTGGGCAGGCGCCCCGGATCCGTCCCCCGGGGCTGCTCCCTCCCCTTCGAAGGCTTGATTCGGACGGACCCCACTCGACCGATCGGGAGCGCTGCACGATGACGCACCTCGCGACGTCCTCGACGGACTCACGCTTGCCCCGTCTGGAGGCCCTCCAGCGCGGCGCGCGGCACCTGGCCGACCCGAGCCACGAGCTCGGACGCCAGGCGCGCGAGCTCCTCTGCGCCTCCACGGGCCTGTCCCCGCAAGGGGTCGACTACGCCCTGCGCAACTGCCTGGAGCACCGCGTCGGCAGGTCCACCTGGTCGCAGCTCGTCCGCCGGCGAGCCCCGAGCCCGCGCGCGCACGTGCTGCTCTCCGCCAACGTATTCACCGCGGCGTTCCGGGCCATCGGGCTCGCCCTGACCCAGTCCCCCCACGTCTTCGTGCGCCCCTCGAGACGGGAGCCGGAGATGGCGCAGCTCCTCTGCCGCGCCTCGGGCGGTGCCTTCGAGCTGGTGGACAGCCTCTCGCCCGAGCCCCCCGAACCCTTCTGGGCCTACGGCACGGACGAGACGCTGGCACAAATCAAGGACACCCTCCCCGGCGGCGTCCGCTTCCACGCGCACGGCTCGGGCATGGGCGTGGCCGTGTTCGGCCCCTCCGTCCCGCGCACCTCCCAGGGGCTCGACGAGGCCACCGATCGACTCGCGATGGACGTGGTCGCCTTCGACCAGCGCGGCTGCCTGAGCCCCCGCGTCGTCCTCGTCGAGGGGGACGCGGACTACGCCGGCGCCGTCGCCCACTCCCTGGCGCGCGCCTTCGCTCGCTGGGAACAGCGGGTGCCCCGCGGCAAGCTCACCCAGTCGGAGACCGCCGATTTCCTCTGGTACCGAGACACGATGACCTACGCGGCCGAGGCGCTCCCCGCTGGCAAGGGGCTGATCGTCCGCGACCCGGTGGACGACCGCGTCGTCGTGCCGCCGATCGGGCGCGTGCTCCACGTCACGCGGACGGACTCCGCGGAGGCCGCTCTCGTCCGCCTCGCGTCGCGGGTGGTGTGCGTCGGCATGGCCGGAGACGAGACCCTGGAGGGCCGTCTTCGCAAGGCGATCGGCGAGCGACGCTACGTGCCCCTCGGGGCGATGCAGACGCCGCCCCTCGACGGCCCCGTCGACCTCCGCGCGGGGTGGGAAGCCGAGATCGTCTGACGCGCGGCGCTCCGGACGCGCGGCGCTCCGGACGCGCGGCGCTCC
>JAAZAA010000355.1 GCA_012514535.1 Myxococcales bacterium
CGCAGCGTGTGCGTGAGCTCCCGCCGATAGAGATCCCCGCTCGGCTCGAAGGGGCTGTAGATGGTCTCGCCGGGATAGTCGCCGGGCAGCAACCCCTGGGGCGGTCGCCCCGTGAGCGCCTCGAACAGGTGATCGAGCCCGCGGCGCTGCCACGGGTCGTGCAAGTCCGACAGCAAATGTTCGACGAGCCCCTCCAGCTCCCACAGGGCCCGCCCCGTGGGGGGCTCCTCCTCGCCGCTCCCCAAGCGGAGGCGCACCTCCTCACCGAAGGGCGTCTCGAAGAGCCACTCGCTTCCCAGCATATCGGCGCGAGTGTAGGTCACCATAGCCCGTCTTGGGAACAGGTCTTCCAGCGTCCCCGTCGTGGACCTAAGCTCCGGGACGAGAAGCTGCCTGCGCTGCTGCCTGGCGTCGTCAAGGTTCCTGCTGCGAGGGTTGCTTCAAGCTGCTGGCTGGGGGTTGTCGTGCAGTTCGCTGCGGGCACGGGCACTGACTAGGTGACGGCGCTAACAGGCTGTTGAAGAGCGAGCCGCTGGCGGCGACGACCAGGCTCGCTCGCCGTGGTGTCACCAGGACGTCCAGTAGACGAGCGCGGCGCCGCCCGCCTGCGGAACGAAGTGGAGCGCGCTCTCCGTGGGAGACCCCTCGAAGCTCCGCCCGACGGCTCCGCCGATCGCTTCCCCGAGCAGGGCCCCCGACAGGATGTCCGACGCCCAGTGGTGATCACCGAGCCACATGCCCGCAGCCACGCCGGCCGCGAGGGGATAGCCGAGCCAGCGCGCCCAGCCGAGCTCCGGCGTCGAGCCACGCAGGGCGGCCGCCGCCGCGACCATCACCGCGGTGTGACCGCTCGGCCACGCCGCGAGCCCCTCCCGCCACGGTCGGAAATGGGTCGCCCACTCCGGGTGCTCGAGCCGATCGGCGGCGTGGGGATCGGCGCCGCCGTTGGGCCACCCCCGGCCGGTGCCGACCTTCAGGAGCGCGACCGTGCCCGCCGTGAGGAACACCGCCTGGAGCATGGCGGCCTGCGGCTTCTGCGCCTCACAAATGTCCAACAAAGCGGTGGCGCCGAACCCGACGACCAGGCCCCCCGTGAGCACGTAGGGAGCGAGCAAGCTGACCGGCTCCAGATCGTAGCGCCCTCCGAGCCGACCCTGGGCGAGCACTCGCAGCTCGTGATCGGCGCCGCTCGGAGCGAGGACGGCGGGCGCGGCGACCGCGCCGACGGCGAGCATCAAAGGCTCCACGCCGACCAGCTCGGCGGCAGACCTCGGGAGACGATCCCACGGGGCCACCGCTTCACAGGTGGCCTCCGCCGTCGCGGGCAGCGCGCAGGCGAACACGACGACCCCCCACTGGATCCAGGCAGGCGCGCGCGCGCCGCGCAGCGCCTTACGTCCGTCCCGCTCCATCAGCCGCTCCATCAGCCACCCCGCCCGCTCCCCCGCTCGTCTCACCGCACACGCCCTCGCCGCTCGAACGCCGACGGCTCACCCCTCCTTCACGGCACACTCGCCCGCCGCTCGAACCTCCACTGCTCGAACCGGGAATCCAAGGAGCACCCACACCCCCCGCCTACCACGACCTCGCGCCAGTCCCGCCCCGCAACGCCCGGACGGCCACCAAGGCAGCCCCCCCTCCTCAGAACGCCAGCCCCGCCGTGACGGAGCTGCTCGGTACCCAACGAGACACGACCCCCGCCTCGTCGTCCCGCGCGGGGAGCACGGGGAGCGCCAACTCGACCGCAAAGGTGAGGCGCGTGTCCGTGTGACGCAGGAGCTCGAAGCCCCCTCGGGCGCCGACCCAGGGCGTCTGGTGGACGAAAGCGCCCGTCGCGTCCGCTCCGATGAGCGGCGCCGGACCGTGATAGCGGGTCAACTCATAGCCGATCACCGGCCCCCCGAAGAACGACGACACGCTCTCCGGCGCCGCCCAGAACATCGCGTCCACGGAGAGCGCGGCGCGCAGAGTCGCCCGGAGACGCGGTGCGGGATCTTGACCGAACGAGAGAGCGAGGCGCCCACCGAGCTGCAGCGTGTCTCCCTCGCGGCGAGCCCCCACGACGAGCCCGGGGAGGAACTGGACGCGATCCAGCAGCAGCGCCCCCTGAGCGAAGCCGCCCTCCAGGAGTAGTCGTCCCCGGGTGAGCTCTCGCGTCTTGTCCTGCAGCCAGCCCACCTGCGCGGGCTCCCGCAGGCGGACGGGATCGTTGTGCAACAGCACTCGGAGCAGCCCCTCGACCACCTGCGCCAGATCTCGGCCGTCGAGGGGCTCGCGATGCGGCACCTGGTCGTTGATGCGCCCGGTCAGCCACGCCCCGCGCCCCGGGACGGAGAGCCACTCGATCGACAGCTCCGATTCGCAGCCTCCCTGGACCGCCCGGTGCGTGGCGTGGCGGTCGAGCTCGAGCTTCACCAGCTTCTCGAGACCCGCGCGCTGCGCCGTCGGCGCGATCACGCGGACGCAGGTCGCGATGCGCCCCTCGGCGGCGGAGGCGGTCGAGCTCAGCGCCGGGAGGACGCTCAGCGCCACGAGCACGCTCCGCGCCACGAGCACGCTCCGCGCCGCGAGCACGCTCCGCGCCACGAGCACGCTCCGCGCCGCGAGCACCAACGCAGCCCGAAGCCGGCGAGGGGCGCGCCCCCGGGCCCCTCGCCTCCCCCACGGGACGGGCACCCCGCCCCGCTCCATCGTGACCGCCATGGTGGCCCTCCGCTCAGAGCGCCATGCCCACCTGGGCCACGGCCCCGGGCAACCACGTGTTCACCTTGGCGGCGCTGTTGGCGACGTCGAAGACGTAGGTCGGCAGCTGCAGCTCCGCCTGCACGAAGAAGTGCGTGGCGCTCGAACGCAAGAACTCCCACCCGACCAGCCCCGTCAGGTTGAGGCCGCCGCCGGTGAGCGCCTTGCGCTGTGACCCCCAGCCCTCGTTGCGCGTGATGCCGCGGAAGATGGCGAGCTCGAAGTCGGC
>JAAZAA010000356.1 GCA_012514535.1 Myxococcales bacterium
CGGGGCGGGGGCCAACGACCAAGAGGAGCCGAATGGCAGAAGCACAAGCAGCGGCGTTGCCGCTCCGGGAGTACGAGACGATCTACGTACTCCGCCCCGATCTCTCCAAGGCCACCCTGGAGAAGGTGGCGAGCCGCGTCGAGGACGTGGTCAACCGTGAGGGAGGCAAGCTGACCCTGGTGGAGAACTGGGGCCGGCGCGCGTTGGCGTACCCGATCGAGCACCAGAAGCGGGGTGTGTACGTCTACGTGAAGTACCTGGGCGACGGCGCGCTCGTGGCCGAGATCGAGCGCAACTTCCGCATGCTCGACGAGGTCATGCGTTTCCAGACCGTCAAGGTGTCCGAGGGGATCGACCCGGCGAACGTCGTGGTGGACGCCGAGGCCTTGAAGTTCGAGGCCGAGGACCCGCCGGCGGAAGAGGAGGAAGGGCTCACCTACGAGCAGGAGCTCGGTCTGGTGGAGGGCCCCCGCCCGGCGGATCGCGAGCGCGATCGTGACGCGGACGACTACGAGGACGAGGACGAGGAATGATGAACAGCGTGAGCCCCAAAGGGGAAAAAGAGTTCGGGCTGCGTCGGGGTCGTCGCCGCGGCTGCCCGTTCTGCTCCGACACCACGACCGTGATCGACTACAAGGATCCCGGTCTTCTGCGGTACTTCGTCACCGACCGTGGCAAGATCGTGCCGCGTCGCATCTCGAACGTGTGTGCCAAGCATCAGCGTGAGCTGACCATCGCGATCAAGCGAGCGCGGCACATCGCGTTCCTTCCGTTCACCACCAACGAGTGAGGTTGGACCATGGCGACTCAGATTCAGGTCGTCCTCCAAGAGGACGTCGAGAACCTCGGCAAGGGCGGTAGCGTCGTCCGTGTGCGCCCTGGCTTCGCCCGCAACTACCTGATCCCGCGCGGCCTGGCGCTCCCGGCGACGCCGGGCAACCTGGCCCGCGTCGCGGACCTCGCGCGCATCTCCGCGCGGAAGGCAGAGGCGGAACTCGCGAACGCCAAGGAGCTCAAGGCCAAGCTCGAGAGCACGAGCATCAAGATCGAGCGCGCCGTCGGCGCGGACGGGAAGATGTACGGCTCCGTGACGGCCAAGGACATCGAGGAGGCGTACGCGGCGCTGCAGCTGCCCTTCGATCGGAAGCGGCTCCAGCTGGCCGAGCCGATCAAGTCGCTCGGCCTCAGCGACGTCGAGCTGAAGCTCCACCCCGAGGTCAGCGCGACCCTGCGGGTGGAGGTCGTGAAGCCAATCGGTTGAGGATCGGTTAGCATGGTGCACCCCGGTGGCCCGGCCCTTTCGGTCGGTGCCTCCCGGGGTGCGCGTCGTTTCGAGGGTCGGTGTTCATGGAACGTGGGTCGGAGAGGTCGGGCCGCTACGCCAAGGATGCGCGGGATCCAGCCTCGGAGCTTCGACCCGCGGCGGGGCGGATCCCGCCGTCGGATCTGGACGCGGAGGCCGCGGTCCTGAGCGCCGTGATGCTCTCGGGAGAGGCCTTCGACTCGGTCCAGGAGCAGCTCGCGCCCGAGCATTTCTATTCGGAGGCCAACCGGCGGGTCTTCGAGGCGGTGCAGGAGCTGGTGGCCGCCTCGCGGCCCGTGGACGTGGTGTCCGTGGCCGCCTGGCTGCGGGACAGGGGGCGCCTCGATCAGGTCGGGGGGACGCCGTACCTGGCCCAGCTGGTGGACGCGACGCCGGCGGTGGCGCACGTGGAGGAGCACGCCCGCGTCATCCGCGAGAAGTGGCGCCTGCGCTCCCTCATCGCCACGTGTCAGCGCTTCGCGGCGGAGGGCTACGGCGATTGCGGTGACGTGCAGAGCTTCGTCGACGCCGCCGAGCAATCGATCTTCGAGCTCGCGCGGGTGCAGGAGTCGTCGTCGGTGGTGCCGGTGCGGGAGGCGATCCACTCCGCGTTCCGGATCTTGAGCGAGGCGCGGCAGCGGGGCGGGGGCATCACGGGGTTCGAGACCGGGTTCACGGAGCTCGACAAGCGCACCTCCGGCCTCCACAAGGGGGATCTTTACATCGTGGCAGGTCGTCCCGGCATGGGGAAGACCTCGTTCGTGCTGAACCTCGCGGCCAACGTGGCGGCGCCGCGGCGCGTGGCGAGCCCCGACGATCCCTACGGTCGCGGTACGGTGGAGATGCCCGGCTACGGCGTCGCGTTCTTCTCGTTGGAAATGCCGCGCGAGCAGCTGGCGGCGCGTCTCTTGGCGAGCGAGGCGCGCGTCGACATGGCCAGCATCCGCAGCGGTCAGGTTCACGCCGAAGATTGGAACCGGCTGACGGAGGCGGCGGCGCGGATCGGGCGGCTGCCGATGTGGTTGGACGACACGCCGGCGATCTCCATCCTCGATCTGCGCGCGAAGATTCGACGGCTGCAGGCGGAGCTCAAGAAGAACACCAACGGGCCGAACGAGCTGGGCCTGGTGGCGATCGACTACCTGCAGCTGATGAGCGGGCGAAAGGGAGTGAGTAGCCGCGAGCAGGAGATCAGCGAGATCTCCCGGGGCCTCAAGCAGCTGGCCAAGGAGATGGGCGTCCCCGTGATGGCGCTCAGCCAGCTGAACCGCTCCGTCGAGACTCGAACGACGAAGGACAAGAGGCCGCAGCTCAGCGACCTGCGTGAGTCGGGGGCCATCGAGCAGGACGCGGACGCGATCCTGTTCATCTACCGGGACGAGTACTACTTCCAGGATAGCCCCGACAAAGGGATCGCGGAGGTGATCGTGGCCAAGCAACGAAACGGCCCGACGGGGACCTGCAAGGTGAAGTTCACCCAGCAGTACACCCGCTTCGACAACCTCGCCCACGACGAGTACGACTTCGATCAGCTGGACGATTTCTCGGGCTGAGAGCTCGTGGAGGGCGAGCGGGACGCGTCGTCGAGTTGCCGCTGCTCGCGGAGCAGCGTGGTGAGCCGCTCGATGATGGGGGCGATGCCGTCGCGGGTGGCTGCGCTGACGAGGTAGAGTTCTTTCCCTTCGGCGCGGAAGCGCTCGCGGAGGGGCTCGTAGGCGTCGCGTACCTCCGGGAGATCCGCCTTGCTGAGGGCGATCACCTCCGGGCGGGCGGCTAGCCCGGGATCGAAATTCTCGAGCTCACGCCGCACGATCTGGTAGTCGGCGAAGGGCTCGCGTTCCTCGGCGGGATCGAGGGTGATCAGGTGCAGGAGCACCCGCGTGCGCTCGAGGTGCTTCAAGAAGCGGATGCCGAGGCCGGCCCCCTCGCTGGCGCCGGGCACCAGCCCGGGGATGTCCGCCACCACACAGGCATCGCCCGGGGCGGCGCCGATCCAGTCGTCGAGCTTCACCACGCCGAGGTGCGGCTCGAGGGTGGTGAAAGGGTAATCCGCGACCTTCGGTCGAGCGCGGCTGACCGCGGTGATGAACGTGCTCTTGCCCACGTTGGGGAAGCCCAACAGGCCGATGTCCGCGAGGACCTTGAGCTCGAGACGCAGCACGCGGTGCTCCCCGGGTTCACCCGGCTCGGCGCGGCGAGGCGCCCGATCCACGGCCGTCGCAAAGTGCTTGTTGCCGCGACCGCCGCGGCCGCCTCGGGCCACCACCGCTTCCTGGCCATGGGTGAGGAGCTCGGCCACCTGCTCGCCCGTCTCGTGATCGATGACGATCGTGCCCGGAGGCACACGCACCCGCTCGTGGGACCCCGCTTTGCCGTAGCAGTCGCGGCCGCGCCCTGGCTCGCCGTCCGCCGCCCGGATGACCCGGACGTGCTGGAGGTCGAGGAGCGTGCCGAGGCCTTCGTCGGCGACGAAGACGACGTTTCCGCCGTTCCCGCCGTCACCTCCCGAAGGCCCCCCGAAGGGGACGAACTTCTCACGGCGGAACGCCGCGCAGCCGTTGCCGCCGCGGCCCGCTTCTACGCGTACGATGCACTCGTCGACGAACCGCACGGCCCCGCTGTATCTCGAATCAGGGGCCGTCGCCAGCGTTGGAGGTCGCTTTGGCGCTCGCGACGTTGCCGCGGCTCCGGAGGGCTTCTAGAACTGGGTCGAGTGACGGACGTGAGCGAACCGAGGGAGCAGTGGGAGGCGTCGACGGGGCCACGCAGGGAGACGAGCGGTGCTCCCGGCGCGGGCCGGGTCGGGGGGACGGCGCCGTCGACGGTGCCCGCCGCGGCGCAGCGCATCGCGGTGGTCGTCAACGGGAACGCGAAGAGCGTCACCGACGACGTGATCTCGACCCTGGACCAGATCCTCCTCGGGGGGGATCTGTTCGTCTCGAGGCGGATCGAAGACGCCCGGCAGATCGCCGAGACCCTGGTCGAGCGCGGGTACGGCACGGTGCTCACGGGGGGCGGCGACGGGACGTTCACCACCGTCGTGACGGAGGTCGTGCACGCCGCGCGCCGCCGCGAGCGCAAGCTGCCGCGCTTCGGGCTCCTCAAGCTCGGCACGGGGAACGCGCTGGCCTGGGTCGTCGGGGCCAGCCAGGCGAAGGGGCGGGGGCTGTCGGCGGACATCCAGCGCCTCCAGAACGACGCGGGGAGCCGGGAGATCCGGCTGGTGGAGGTCGAGGGGTACCTCACGCCCTTCGCGGGGCTCGGCGCGGACGCCCAGGTGCTCGCGGACTACAACCTCACGAAGCGACGCCTCTCCAAGACGCCGTTGAGGGCGGTCGCGGCGGGGCCAGTGAGCTACGCCGTCGCCGCCGTGACCCGCTCGCTGCCGGGCTACCTGCTCAAGAAGATGCCCCATTTTCGCGTGATCAACGACGGCGCGCCCGCGTATCGCGTGGGGGAGAAGGGGGCGATCATCGGGCGCGGGATCGAGCCGGGGGAGACGATCTTCGAGGGCCCGGCGCGGCTCTGCGCCATGTCGACGATCCCGTATTACGGCTTCGGGTTCCGGATGTTTCCTTTCGCCGACGAGCGCGGGGATCGGATGCACCTGCGGCTGTCGACGATTTCGCCGACGATCTTCGTGCGCCATTTCGGCGCCATCTGGCGGGGTGACTTCCACCGTCCCGACGTGCTCTTCGATTATTTGGTCGAGAAGGTCGTGATCGAGTCGGATCCGCCGATGGCGTTTCAGATCGGCGGCGACGCCCACGGGGAGCGGGCCAGGGTGGCGGCGCGGATCACGCCGGAGCCGATCCGGCTGGTGGACTTCTACGCGCCTCCCAGCGCGTCGTAGCCAGAAGGTGAGGGGGACTCCGGCGGGCATGAAGCTCATCCGCGTCATCGTGAGCGACACGCACCTGGGCACCGGCAGGCGTCGCGGCATGTTCAACCCGATGGAGGACTTCCACGAGGACGATCGCTTCGCCGAGCTCGTGGAGTACTACTCGACCGCCGCGTACGAAGATTACGAAGTCGAGCTCATCCTCAATGGGGACATCTTCGACCTCATGAAGGTCGAGCTAGGGGGCACCTGGCCAACGGAGATCACCGAGGCCATCGCCGTCGAGAAGCTGCGGCTCTGTCTGGAAGGGCATCCGCGGGTGGTGGCCGCGTGGCGGCGCTTCCTCGAGCGGCGCGGCAAGCGCATCACCTACATCCCGGGCAACCACGATCCGGAGCTCTATCTCCCCGCCGTCCAGCGCCTGTTCTGTAGCTACGTGGATCCCCAAGAGACGGGCAAGGTGCACTTCGTCTCGACCAGCGAGGCGTACTCCCTGCCCGAGGGCATCCAGATCCGCCACGGGCACCAGTTCGAGGCGATCCATCGCTTCAACCTCAAGAACCCCATGGTTCCCTCGCGGCGGGGAGAGCCGATTCTGGAGCTCCCCTGGGGCAGCCGCTGGTGCATGGAGGTGCTGTTCCCCGCCAAGCGGCGCCGCGTCCACATCGATCGCATGATGCCGTTCCGGCGCTTCCTGCTCAGCAGCCTGCTGTTCGACTTTCGGTTCACCCTGTGGTTCTGGCTGCGCACATCGATCCACTTCCTGCGCTACCGCATGAAGACCGTGCGCGGCTTTTGGGCGCGCCTGCTGGCCACCCCCGTCGTGCTCAAGGAGGAGATCCTGGCCATCGCGGATCTCGACTCGGCGGCGATCCGCACCCTGCGGCGACTCCGCGGCGTGCACACGCTGATCGTCGGGCACTCCCACGTCCCCCGCGTGCGCACCGTCGAAGGGGGCAAGCTCTACATCAACACCGGCAGCTGGGTGCGGATGATCAACCTCGATCTGGACCACCTCGGCCGCGAGGATGGGCTGACCTACGCCCTCGTCGAGTACGACGCCGACGGCGAGCCGCAGACGTCGCTCTTGCGCTGGCGCGGGCTGCACCGGGAGTTCGAGCCCGTGCTGTCGTTGCCGTGAGTTGGAATCTCCCCGGGGGCGTGCGATCCTCGGCGCGGTGAGCAAGTCACGGCGCGCAGCTCGCGGCGTCCCTGCGGGGAGGTCAGCGGCGGTGTCTCCGGGGGGCGCTGCCTCGCGTGTGCGGCGGGCGCTCTCGGCGCTCCTCGTGGGGGGCCTCGCGTGCGCGGGCACTCTCGGGGGGCCCCTGGGGGCGACCGCGGTGGCCCAGGGGGATGCGCGCATCGCCGCGGAGCTGAGCTGTCCCGAGCGCATGGGGGAGGGGCGGATCGTGTGCGAGCTCACCGTGGCGGCGCCGGAGGGGGCGCTGCTGTCGTGGGCCGACGCGCTGGTCGTGGAGGCCCCGGACTTCGCGCTGCCGCTGCGGAGCCGGGTGGTCGGGCGGCTGCCGGAGGAAGGCGCCCGGCAGGTCGTCATCGCGTTGCCCCTGCTGGCCACCGCGGAGAACACGGGCGTCCTGCGCGTGCGCGCCCGCGCGGTGGTCTGCCCCGAGGGGCGCGAGGCCTCCTGCGTGACGTCTTCTCGTGGGCTCGTCGCGCCGGTCGCCGTGAAGGCGAGCCCCGAGGGACGCGCGCACCCGGAGGCGGCGAGAAGTTGGCCCGAGTCGTCCGTGCCTGATAGGCGGGGCAGTCATGCGATTGCCTGGCCGCCTCCAGGGCACGACCCTCGGTGACGTGCTCGGTGCCCTACACCGGGCGGGTGCGACGGGTGTCCTCGAGCTGATCGATCCCACGGGCCAGAGCCATCGGATCGGCCTCGAGGGAGGGCTCATCGCGCGGGTGGACTCGCCGACGCCCAGCGCTCGCCTCGGGGAGATCCTCGAGGAGCAAGGGTCCTTGCCCGCCGGGTTCTCGTGGCGCGTGGCGCGGGCGGCGCAGGCGGCGTCCCTCCCGACGGGAAAGCACCTCGTCGAGCGACAGGTGGTGAGCGCCCAGCAGATTTCCCGGGCTCTGCACGAGCAGGCGCGGCGGCGGCTCGAGCGGCTCTTCCGCCTTTCGGACGCCGCCCTGCGCTTCCATGTGCCCCGTCCGCGGCGCCGGGACGTCACGGAGCCGCCGCCGCTGACCGCGCCGGAGTTCCTGTACGGCAGGCCCCGCGCGCGCGGCGCAGGTGGCGGAGGGCCGAGGGAGTCAGCGACGGCAGTCCGGAGCTCCGGCCCCTGGCGTGTCCTGGGTCTGCCGCGGGGAGCGGGCCAGGAGGAGGTGCGGCGCGCCTTCCGCCGCCTGGCCGCGGAGTTTCACCCCGATCGCTTCCCCCGCGCGAGCGAGGCGGAGCGCCGCGCCCTGTCCCGCCGCCTGACGGAGCTCACCACGGCTTACCATCAGCTCCTGGCGAACTTCGCCTCGGGCGCCTGAGCCGCTCACCCGGCTCAGCGCCAGGGCGCCTGACGCACCAGCTCCGGGAGCTCGTGGAGGGTGTCGAGCAGGCGATCCGGGCGGGCGGCGAGGAGCCGCTCCAAGGGAAGGACACCTCCCTTGACGCCGACGGTGTACGCCCCCGCTGCGCGTCCGCACTCCACGTCCTGGGGACCGTCGCCGACCATCACGAGGGCACCAGGAGCGAGCCCGAGCCGCTCGCCCAGGTGGATGAGCGGCAATGGATCGGGTTTGTTGCGCGGGAGATCGTCGCCGCAGACGATCTCCGGGAAGTACCGGGCGAGGTCGAGCCCCTCCAGCACCGGCAGGGTCGTGCGCCGGGACTTGTTCGTGCAGAGGGCGAGGGGCACGTCCGCGAGGGCGTCGAGGGCTTCCCGAGCGCCCGGCATGAGGGCGGTGTTGCCCGTGGGATCGGCGGCGTAGTGATCCAAGAAGAGCTGCAGGGCCCGCTCGACCTCCGCGTCGCTGGTGGAGAGCTCCGCTGCCTGCAACGCCCGAACTACGAGGGGGCGGGCTCCATCACCGACGAAGCCGGAGATCGTCTCCACGGGGAGGGGACCCCGCCCGCAGCTCTCCAGCATCTGGTTGCAGGCGCGCGCGATGTCTCGGCGAGAGTCGACGAGGGTCCCGTCGAGATCGAAGACGATCCCGTAGGACGACGTTGCCGTCGACCTCATGAGCCCGCGTGCCAGAAGACCGCGCGTCCCACGAAGAACGGCCCCATCTGCGCGATGTACCGGGACGTCTGTTGGGTGCTGCGCATGCGCTGCACGACGTGCGACAGGGGATACAGCTCCTTGCCGATGAGGCCGATCACGAACTCGCTGTCGTTGGCGTCGAGGCCGTGGCAGGCGAGGCGGATGTCGTGGGCGAGATCCGCGGAGCCGTAGGCCTTCCCAATCTCCGCGTGCTCCCGCAGGACGGCGCCCTTCTCGCGCGGCTCCAGCTGTTCGAACGCCCCGCTCCGGCGGAGCGGGTACCACACCGCCCAAGGCCAGTCGCGGTTCAGGGCCGTCTCGACGGGGCGTCGCAGGAGCCAGTACTCGAGGTCCGGCTCATAGCCGGTGGAGTAGGTGCGGCCGATCATGGTCAGCGCATCCCGCACCCGGAAGGCGCCGAGCTCTTTGGGGTTCAGGGAGGGGCGCACCTTCTCCACGAAGTCCGCTGGATTTTCGCTCCAGGTGAGCACCGCGGCGCTCTGAGGGTGGTTCACGTCCTGGTACACGACCGCGCCCACGCCTCGCGCCGCCACGGCCTGCCCGAGGCGTTGCTCGAAATCCTGGCCGTCTTCCTGCTGCAACACGAGCAGCTGCATGAACAGACGCCGATCCATCGACTGGGGCTGCCCCTCGCGCGGAGCCCCTCGTTCGCGGATGTCGAGAGCGGAGTTCTGATCGGAGCCGTGCGTCGACGATGTCATGTCTCAGCCATACACCGGCCGCGGTTCTCCCAAAAGCCCGCTGCCGCCGTGACTCGGGCGCGCCTTTTGATAAGCTCCGCGCGCCTTGAGCCGCCCGAGCATTCCACCGATGGATCAGGTCACGTCGAGCGCTGCCCAGCTCCGCGCTGGGTTGCAGGCCCTGGCGCATCCGCTGCCAGGCGGCATGCGCGATTTGTTGCCGTGGGAGGCGCGTCAGCAGCTGCACCTCTCCCGCGTGGTCCTGAAGGCGTTCGAGCTCCACGGGTTTCAGCAGGTGATCCTGCCCGCCTTCGAGTACGCGGACGTACTCGAGCAGGGCCTCGGCCCCATCGAAGCGAACAGCGTGCTGCGCTTCGTCGAGCCGGAGACGGGCGAGGTCGTGGCGCTGCGTCCAGACATGACCCCGCAGGTGGCGCGCCTCGTGGCCACGCGTCTTGCGTCCGAGCCTGGCCCCGTGCGCCTGAGCTACCGGGGCTCGGTGCTCCGGCGTCGGCACGAGCGAGCGCGCCACCAGCAGCAAGTCGTCCAGGCGGGCATCGAGCTGGTGGGGCGCGGCGGGCTCGCGGGCGATCTCGAGGTGCTCGAGGCGGCCACACACGCGGTGCGGCGCGCTGGTCTCGAGCGGTTCGTGCTCGATCTCGGGCATGGCCGCATCGCGAGCAGCCTCCTCGACGACCTGTCTGCCGAGGCGCGCGAGCGCTTGCTCGAGCCGCTCACCCAGAAGGATCAGGCGGAGCTCGTGCGCCGGGCGGAGAAGCTCGGCCTGAGCGCGGCGCGGGTACGGGCCCTCGCGGCGCTCCCGGAGCTCCAGGGCGGCGGCGAGGTCTTCGACGCCGCGCGTCGCCTCCTCGCTGACACCGCGGCGCTCCCCCTGGTGGACGAGCTGCAGCTGCTCCACCGGGCGGTCGAGGAGGCGGGGTTGGCGCCGAGCGTGGTCGTGGACATCGGCGAGACGCGCCCCTTCGCCTACTACACAGGGCCTCTGTTCCAGGTCCTCGCCGAGGGGCCCGGGCAGGCGGTGGGCTCCGGCGGACGTTACGACACCCTCTACGAGCGCTTCGGGGTGCCGCGCCCCGCGGCGGGCTTTGCCGTCCACGTGAACAACCTGGGGTGGGCCGTCGGCGACGCCCAGCGGCTGGGGATCCCGCTGCGAGCCCTCGTCGTCTCTTCGCCCGCTGCGTCCGGGACGGCCGACGCGGCTGGGGCAGCCGAGGTGCTCGGGACGCTGCGCACCGCGGAAATCCCCTGCGCCCTCAGCGATGGCACGAACCCCCTCGACTACGCGCGAGCCTGGCGCTACTCCCACGTCGTTTGGCTGACGTCGGCCAGGCGCGTTCGTGTGAGTCAACTGACCTCCGACGGTGAACGAGACCGCGGCGAGGTCGATGTCGTCGAGCTCCCCGCCCGCTTGCTCGCGGGCTGAGCTTTGGCTCGGCAAACCCTGTCATCGGTCAAGAAGCTGAATCATCCATGTCTGCAGTCGTGATTGTCGGCGCCCAGTGGGGCGACGAAGGCAAAGGCAAGATCGTCGACATCTACACCGAGTTCGCCGAGGTGGTGGTGCGCTACGCGGGTGGCCCGAACGCCGGGCACACCCTCGTGGTGGGCGACGAGAAGCTGATCGTGCGGCTGCTACCCAGCGGCATCTTGCGCCGCGAGACCTTGTGCGTCCTGGGGCAGGGGATGGTGGTGGATCCCCAGGTGCTCGTCGGGGAAATCGACGAGCTGCGCCGGCGCGGGCACGAGAACGTGGAGGAGCGGCTGCTGTTGAGCGAGCGCGCTCACCTCATCTTGCCCTACCACATCGAGCTGGACTCCTTGCGGGAGTCGAGCGCTCCGCAGGACCGGGCCATCGGCACCACCAAGAAGGGCATCGGCCCCGCTTACGAGGACAAGGTCCGACGCACGGGCATCCGCGCCGGTGAGCTGCGTGATCTGGATCGGCTGGCCCAGCGCGTGGCGGCGGCGCTCGAAGCCTGGGCGCCGACGATGAAGGCGCTCGGCGGCCGCGTCCCGGAGGTGAGCGAGATCATCGAGCCCCTCCGCCCCCTGGCGGCGCGCCTGGTCCCGCTCCTCGGGAACGCGTCGGTGGTGACGGAGGAGGCGATCCGCTCCGGCAAGCGGGTGATGCTCGAAGGTGCCCAGGGCACGCTCCTCGACGTCGATCACGGCACGTATCCCTTCGTGACCTCCAGCTCGGCGGTCGCTGGTGGCGCGGCCATCGGCGCCGGCATCGGTCCCAACCGCATCAGCACCGTGCTCGGCATCACCAAGGCCTACACGACGCGCGTCGGCTCCGGGCCGTTCCCCACGGAGCTCGACGACGAGGACGGCAAGCACCTGCAGAAGGTCGGCGATGAGTTCGGCTCCGTCACGCGTCGCCCCCGCCGCACCGGCTGGCTCGATCTGCCGGCGCTGCGCTACGCGGCGCGGGTGAACGGCATCGACGGCCTCGCCCTCACGAAGCTCGACGTGCTCACAGGCCTGGAGAAGGTGAAGGTGTGCGTCGCCTACGACACGCCCCAGGGCCGGGTGACGGATCTCCCCATCGATCAGCTCGATGACGAGCGCGTCCGCCCCGTCTACGAGGAGCTCGAAGGCTGGACGGAGAACCTGGAGGGAGCGCGCGTGCTCGAACAGCTGCCGCCGGCCGCTCGCAATTACGTGCGGTTCCTCGAGGAGGGCGCCGGGGTCCCCGTGTATCTCGTCAGCGTGGGGCCGAGCCGCGCCGCCACCATCGTCCTGCACAACCCCTTCGTCGGACGAGCGGCGGCCCCCTGAGGTGGGCGGCGGGCAGTCGGCCAGGGGCGCCGTGGAGCGCCGTGCGGTAGACTCGGTCCGTGAGTTGCGCGACCTGGCCCGTAGTCCCGAAGGCGTTCTGGTGGCGCTCGATGAGCGGGCCTTTGCGTGCCCGCTCCGCGCGATCGGCTCGGCGCGGGGCGCTGACCTCGATGGTCGCCTCGATTGTGGCGGGCGGGGCAGCGTCTGCGCTGCTGCTCGTCGCTTCCCCGGCGAGCGCGAAGCCCGGCGCAGAGCCCGTCGGGGAGCGCCTGACGGTGGTCGCCGCCGGCAGCGCGCGCCCGCTCACCTGTGCGCGCAGCGGACGGGTCTGGCAGCGGGTGGGGCGGCCGCGCGCTGCGCGCGCCTGTGATCTCCTGCTCCAGGGCAGCGCTCGCCTCGCGGGCGACCCCCGCGCTGCCCTCGCGCTCGCGGAGGAGGCGAGTGAGCTCGTCCCCGATCGGGCGGCCCCCCGGGTCCTCGTCGCTCGCGCCCGCTTGGCGCTGGGGGATTTCGCGGAAGCTGCCCGGGGGTTCGCGGCGGCGGAGGAGCTCGACGCGGGCGCGCTGCGGGCACCGATGGACCTCTTGGCGGCCGCCCGCGCCGCGGCGTCCACGGGAGATTTTTCCACGGCGCTGCGGCGCTACCGGCGGCTCGTGCCGCGCGCGTCCTTGCTCGCCGACGACGCCGAGCGCCAGCGGGCGCTTCTGGAGGCCGCGTTGGTCGCGCAGGCCGTCTCCCCCGAGCTCTTGGGGGAGGCGCGCGCCTACGCGGCCGAGGTGCGGCGTCAGGGGAGCCTGTACTACGCGGATCTGGCGCGAGCCGTGCTCGCCCTCGCCCTGGATCGTGAGGGGCGCTTTCCCGAGGCCGTCGCCGTCGCCGCCGAGCTGGACGGCGTGGGGCTGCTCGAGTGGCTCTTCGAGCGGGATGCGAGCCCCCGAGGCCGTCCGGGCGAGGTGGTCCCCGTGTGGCCCGACGTCGAGCGGGACGCGCTGGTGGCGGTCGTGGCGGAGCCCATCGATCCGTCGCTGGCGGCGCAGGCCTGGGAAGAGTACCTGCGGCGCGCGACCCGCGCCCGAGCACCGCGCCACCTGCTCGATCACGCCCGACGGCGCCTCGCGGAGCGAGGGGTGGACGTCGGGGGGCTGGAGCAAGTCGTGGACGGAGCGGAGGTCGGTGGGGGCTCGGGGGAGAGCGACGGAGCGGACGACGGCGAAGGGGAGGACTGAGCCCGTCCGTCGATTCGGCTACGCTGGGATCGTGCGCCCACTCAGGAGCTTTGGGGTCCCTACGGGACGGCGCGCGGCGCTGGCTCTCCTCCTCGGCCTGTTGCCGTCGGCGGCGTGGGCGGGGACGTTCTGGCGGCGTGTCGGGCGGTCGCCCGCGGCCTCGGAGAGGGAGCTCCTCCGGGCGGTGGAGCGATTGCTCCTGGGCCTGGGAGACGACCACGACGCGCTCGCGGCCCACGCAGCCCTGCTCGACTATCTGCGGGGGCGCGCGTTCGAGGACCCCCGCATCGAGGTGCTGCTCGCGCGCCTGCGGCTCGACACGAGCTGGAGCCATGATCGCCGTCTGGAGGCGCGCCTGGAGGCCTCCCTCGGACGGTCCTTGCCGCCGGACTTGCTGGGCTTGGGTTGGGCCGACTGGGGTAACCTGGCGGCCCTGCGCGGCGACGTCGCCGCGGCTCGCGTCCGCTTCGACGCGGCCGTCGAGCGGCTCTGGGAACACGGGCCCCGAGCGAGCGCGCTCGTCGGGCGAGGCTGGGCTCGGCTGGCCCAGGGGGACGCCCCCGGGGCCAGCGACGATTTTCTGGAGGCTGCCGCGACGGCGGACAACCTGCGCCTCGTGGTGGCGGCTCTGTGGTCCGGGGCGCTCGCTCACGAGCGGGCAGGTCGCGACGACGAAGCCATGCGCCTTCGTCGCCGGGCGGGCGAGCTGGAGCGCGTGCGTGCGAGCGCCTCCGGGCGCGATCCCTTCGACGGCGTCGCTCGGGTCCCCGCCTACGAGGAGCACGCCGTTGCCGCCGTGCAGCACGCCTACGCCCTCGAGGTCGCCCTGCGTTCCGAGGATTTCGAGGCGGCTGCCCTCGCGCGCCGGGCGCGTTGTGACGCCTTGCGCCTCTACGTCGTGCACGCGGAGCCGGATCGCTCTCCGTGGGTGCACCGCGCGCATGATCTCTGGGCGCGCTGTCGCGACGAGCTCGCCGCGGAGTGACCCGCGCCGCACCGCGATCCGCCCGCCACGCAGCCGCCACGGGAGGTCGCAGGCGAGCCGGGGTGTGAGTCGCGCCGCCCTCAGGCCGCCTGGCTCTCCGGGGCGCCCCGCAGCGCCTGCACCACGCCCTCGACGTCTTCGAGGGCGCGGAGCACCGGGCGCAGGTTCGTCCCGCGCTGCATCTCGCCGAAGGCTCCGCTCGCGGCCAAGGCGCGCGCCCGGGGGCCATCGAGCACCAGGAACACGTCGCTGAGCCCTCCCCCCGCGGGTGTGTCGATGACGTCGACGATGCGCGAGCGATCCAGGTGCAGCTCCTCGTTGTCGCGCTGAATCAGCACGCGCCGGTTCGTGATCAGATACCGGGTGTGATGAATCAAGTAGCCCGGGCGAATGCAGGCCGCGTGCACCAAGAAGGCCGCCACGGCCACGACCACGGCGATGCTGGCGGTCAGCGCGAACACGAGCGCTACGAAGGACAGCGAGCCCATGGTGAGGCCGTTGGCGACCAACGCCTTCACCGCGGGAACGGCCCGCCAGATCATGCGGGCCGCGGAGAAGAGCAGGAAGAGCGCGAGCACCACGGTCCCCCACTCCCGCCGCCCCTGAGGGAGGTAGGCGCGCCAGCTCGGCCGGGGGCGCGCGGACCAGCGCACGGTCTCGCCGACGTCGAGGCGCTGGGTCAACGGACGCTCTGCCTGGCCGACCGGAGCCACGCTCTCGGCGCCACGCGCGATGGCCCAGACCCGATCGGGGGCAGCGAGTCCGTCGAGGCGCAGCATCAGGCGCCTCCGCAAGGCCCCCGTGGGGACCGCCCGGACGAGCTCCAGATCGCCGACCGCGGGGTGGTCCGGATGCCAGTAGATGCGCGCGAAGCTGATGGCGGAGCGTTCGATGGTGCGGCGGAAGCGGCCCCGCCGGTAGACCACGTGCTTCTCCGTGATTTCGTAGCGGAGCTGGCGCTGCCACACGAGGGGCAGATGCCGTGCCGCGAAGCCCAGGGTGACGCACCAGATGGTGAACACCATGGACTCCGTCGGCGCCGTCTTGAGCACCAGGGCGATCACCACGCCATAGGCCAGCGAGATCGCCGCGATCACGAAGGCCAGCACACTCGCCAGCTGGAACAGCGGAGGGGTGCGCACCACGCTGGGTCCGCCTTCCCAGATGATTTCCTCGCCGAGGAATGAGTCGCGCCGCACGTCGTGATGGGTTACCGGCATGGCGAGGGGCCTTCGACTCGCCTTGAACGGTGATCCTCCAACTAGCTTGCGCTTCCGTCCCGATTCCGCAAGGGGTTCCGCTCGCCCTGGAACGGACCCGAGGGACGAACCGGCCTCAGCGCGCGGGAGACACGAACACGACCTCGATGCGGGCGTTGCGCGCCGCGGCGTCGGGCACGCGCCCGTCCACCACCGGCTGCGCCGTACCCGCTCCGTGGACGCGGACGCTGGGCGCGCCCGCCTCGCGGAGCGCCGCGGCGACGAGCTCGGCCTGAGCCTTGGCCGCGTCTTCCTGCTTCGGCTGAGCGGCGTGTCCGACGACGAGCAGCGGGAACCCGGAGTGCTCCTTGGCGGTCCCGCCGAGGAGGCGGAGCTGCTCTCGCGCGTCGGCGGTCAACGTGCCATCCGCCGCCGTGAGGTCCCGAAGGTTGATCACGATGCCGCGGTCGTCGCGAAACGCGAAGAAGCGCTGCGTCTCCGTCAGCTCGAGGAAGAGGCGATCGGTGACCCCCGCTTCGGGTGCCTTGGTGGTGGCGGGTCGGCGCGCCAAGGTGAGTTGTCGGAGACAGGTCGTGCGCGCCTCCGTCGCCCGCAGAAAGAGCTCGTCCTTGTGGGAGCCCTTCGCCAGCTCCTCTTCGAGCTCCGTGACGGTGGTGCGAGCGGCGCCGAGGCCCTCGCGGTCGGGCTCGAGCAGCTCCGTGGCGAGGCAGAGCAAGCGAGCTTCGGAGGTGAGGGCCCGGGCAGCGTCCCGCCGCGCACGCACCCGCTCGGGGGAGGCGGGGGGCAGCTTGCCCTTGGGCTCCTTGTCGACGGTGACCTTGATCTTGAGCTCGAGGGCGTCCGCCTCCGCCGCCAGACGCAGCTGTTGTTCGTCCAGCTCGGCGAGCTCCGTTTGGGTCTTGGCGAGGGCAGCCTCCGCACGGGCGAGCCGCTGCTCCGCCTTGACGTAGCGCGCGAGCACGAAGGCGTGGTCGTAGGCGGCGAGGCTGTGTTCGCCCAGGATCTGCGCCGCAGCGAACTCGCTCCGCTGGTGTGCCGCGGCCGCCGCCGCGCGGAGGTTCTCTGCGTGAGCGAAGGCCTGGGGTGCGAGCTGTGCCGCTTCGCGCGCCGCCGGGCTCTCCGCGGCTGCGTCGGCCTGACCCAACACGCGGGGGCGTGGGGTCGCGGCGCAGCTCACGGTGCCGCCGGTGACGGCGCACAGGACCAGGACGTACCACCAGCGCGAGCGGGGAGCGCGACGTGTGTGCTTCATGGCGTGGCCTCCGTCGCCGCGGGCTGCGCGTCCGCTGCTCCTTCGCGCTCCGACTCCGCCCGGGGAACGACGGGGCCGAGAGGCTCTGGCTCGACGCCGAGGGCTCGTAGCTTCTCGGCTGCCTTGCCCCGTCGGGCGAGGGTCTGTTCGATCAAAGTGAGGGCGCGCTTCGCCCGCGCCTCGAGCTCGGCGGTCTCCTTCTCGACCTCCGCCGCGCGGGCTTCGAGCTCTGCGGCGCGAGCCAGGTCCACTGCGGTCACGGCCCACTCCAGGGCCAGGTCGTCGAGGAGGTCGGCGTGGGTCGCGTCGCCTGCTTGACGAGCGGCGCGGGCGCGATCCAGGGCGTCTTCTGCCTTCGCCACCTGGAGGCGCGCCACCGCCGCGGCGCTCGGCTCCGCTTTCACGGACGAGAGCGCCTCCTCGGCCTTGGTGCGAGAACCCGCGACGGCCGCTCCGCCCGCGACGGCGAAGGTCAGCGCGACGACGCCGAGCACCACACCCACCTGCAGGCGCACCCGACCGGGCGAGCCGACCGGGGAGGTTCGAGGTCGTTGCGGTCGCCCACCCGGAGAGTCGAGTGAGGAGCCGAGCGGAAGCCCAGTGGGAGAGCCTGTACGTCCGGGCGCCGTGCGATGATCCACGGCGGCAACAAGCCACGCGGAGGGGGGGCCGGTCAACCCCCGGCCCAGGAGAGGGGCCGGCATTCGGGGAGGGGAGGGCAGCTCGGGGCGGCAGATGTGGGGGCAGGTGCTCGCGGAGGGGTGAGGCTCGTCCTGGGTGGTCCGACGCGGTATAGGGCGCCCCATGACGGTCGAGTCCCCCGCTCCGCCCGCCGACCCCACCGCGTCCCTCGGTGGCGCTGCCCCGGCGTCCGAGGGAAGCACCCCCACCGCCTCGGGGCGCCGTCGCGTGGGCTGGGACGAGTACTTCATGGCCATCGCGCTGCAGGTGGCCTCGCGATCCACCTGTGACCGCAAGCACGTCGGCGCCGTCATCGTCCGCGACCGCATGATCCTGGCGACGGGCTACAACGGGTCCATCCGGGGGATCGCCCATTGCGACGACGAGGGGCACCTCATGGAGGATGGCCACTGCGTGCGCACGGTCCACGCGGAGGCCAACGCGATCGTGCAGGCCGCCCGCAACGGCGTACGGCTGGAGGGGGCGGACATCTACGTGACCGCGTCCCCCTGCTTCGGCTGCTTCAAGCTGATCGCCAACGCGGGCATCCGCCGCATCGCCTTCCACGAGTTCTATCGGGACGAGCGCATCTACCGCCTCTGCGACGAGCTGGGCATCGCCCTCGAGCACATCGCCCGGGTGGATTGAGTCACCGCTCCGACGGAGGGGCCAGCTGAGAAGCCAGCGGAGGGGCCAGTGCGCGGGCACGTCTCTCCGAGCGGCTCCCGTGCGTTGGCGCCGTGCCATGCTTGGAGAGGGAGCCTTGCCGCGCGGAGCGCGGCTCGGCTATGAGCGGACCACAAAGGACACACAGCCAATCGGCGCCGCCGAGCGCCGAGGCCGCAGGAGGTCTTCGATGCGCGTGGCGATCATTGCTGGGGGTCCCTCCAGCGAAGCGGAGGTGAGTCGAGCGTCGGCGCGCGGCGTCGCCGGAGCCCTCCACGATGCGGGGCATGAGCCGACCACCCTGGAGCTCGACGCAGGGTTGCCCGCGGAGCTCCTCGCTCTGCGGCCGGACGTCGTTTTCCCAGTCACCCATGGACCGCTCGGGGAGGACGGCTGTCTGCAGGGCCTCCTCGAGGTGCTCGATCTCCCCTACGTGGGCAGCGGGGTGCTCGCCAGCGCCCTGGCCGCCGACAAGAACGCCGCCAAGGTGGCCTTCGCCGCGCACGGCTTACCCTTGGCGGCGAGCGTCGTCCTCGAGCGTGTCCCCGCGGAACACGCCCTCGCCGACACCCTGGCGGAGCTCCGGAGCGAACTCGGCGGCAGGTTCGTCGTGAAGCCACGGGGAGGAGGCTCCGCCATCGGGGTCACCATCCTCGGCGCCGACGCGACGCCCGCGGCCCTCGGAGAGGCCCTGGGCGAGGTCCTCGCGATCGACGGCGCAGCGCTCCTGGAGACTTTCTGGGAAGGCGCGGAGGTCACCTGCGGTGTGCTCGAGAGCGAAGAAGGCGAGCCCGCCGCGCTGCCGCCCACGCTGATCCGGGCGCGCGCCGCCGGGTGGTACGATTTCCGCTCCAAGTACGGCCCGGGAGGCAGCGAGCACCTCTGCCCCGCGCCCCTCCCCGAGGCGGTCCTCGAGCGGATCCAGCAGACCGCGGTGGCCGCTCACCGCGCGCTGGGATCACGGGACCTGTCTCGGACGGATTTCATCGTCTCCGAGTCCGGGGAGTTCATCGTCCTCGAGCTGAACTCCTTGCCGGGCATGACCCGGACGAGCCTGTTCCCCGAGGCGGCGGCCGCGCAGGGCATCGCGTTTCCCGTTCTGTGTGACCGCCTGGTGCGGCGCGCCGTCGCCCGGCCCCGTCGCCGTCAGCTGGCCGGAGTGCCCCTGCCGGCCTGACGGGGCCTCCCGGGGGCTCTGCGGGGCGGGCCTACGGGGTACGGAGGGCGTCCGTCGGGCTGCCCGGCGCGCCGGGTTGCTCAGGTGCCCGGCGCCCGATAGGAAGGGGCCCCCAATGGGCCGCAAAATCTTGATCGTGGGATCCGGCGGGCGTGAACACGCTCTCGCTCTGCGTCTGCTCGCCTCCGACTCCGTGGATGAGGTGATTGGTTGCCCCGGCAACGCGGGGATGCGGCGCCCGCCGCCGGATCTGGCCCACAAGACGCTGCGCGTCGCGGAGGGATCGCCCGTCGAGGTAGCGCGGCGAGAGCAGGTGGATCTGGTGGTGATCGGCCCGGAGGTTCCCCTGTGCGAGGGCCTCGCGGATCGCCTGCGCGCAGAGGGCGTCCTGTGCTACGGGCCGAGCGGCGCCGCGGCGCGGCTCGAGGGCTCCAAGGCGTTCATGAAGGAGTTCTGTCGCCGTCACGGGATCCGCGTGGCGCGGGACGTGATCGTGCGCGCTCCGGACGAACTGGGGCGCGCCTTGGCGAGCTTCGAGGCTCCGCCCGTCGTGAAGGCCGACGGCCTGTGCGCGGGGAAGGGGGTCGTCGTCGCCGAGAGCCACCAGGAGGCCAAGGAGGCCGCCGAGCGCATGCTGTCCGGGCAGAGTTTCGGTGCAGCGGGGGCGACGGTCGTCCTCGAGGAGCGACTGCTCGGTGCGGAGGCCAGCGTGCACGCGATCTGCGACGGCCAGAACAGCTTCGTGCTGCCCGCAGCCCAGGATC
This sequence comes from Myxococcales bacterium, assembly GCA_012514535.1. Classification (GTDB taxonomy): domain Bacteria; phylum Myxococcota_A; class Polyangia; order Polyangiales; family Polyangiaceae; genus NIC37A-2. Next base: position 19,831 of record JAAZAA010000356.1, read on the forward strand.
ACAAGCGGATCGGGGAGGGGGACACGGGGCCCAACACGGGCGGCATGGGGACCTACGCGCCAGCGCCCCTGGTCGACGCGGTCCTCGCGGAGCGGGTGCGCAAGGAGATCATCGAGCGCGTGGTCGACGGCATGGCCGCCGACGGGACGCCCTTCACGGGGACCCTGTTCGCGGGCCTGATGATCACGCCCGAGGGCGAGCCCGTGACGTTGGAGTTCAACGTGCGCTTCGGCGATCCCGAGACGCAGGTGCTGACGATGATCACCGAGGGCGATTTCGGTGAGGCGCTGTGCGCGGCGGCCCGGGGCGAGCTCTCGGCAGACCTACTGCAAGTCACGGAGAGCCACGCCGTGTGCGTCGTGCTCGCGAGCGAGGGGTATCCGGGGACCCCTCGGGTGGGCGACGTGATCACGGGCATCGAGCGAGCGGAGGAGGAGTCCGACGTCCGCATCTTCCACGCGGGGACGAAGCTCCGTGGGGAGGAGCTGGTCACGGCGGGCGGCCGGGTGCTGGGCGTCACGGCCCGAGGGTCGTCCCTCGCCGCGGCGCGGGATCGCGCTTACGCGGCCTGTGATCGGATCGAGTTCGCGGGCAAGCAGCTGCGGCGTGACATCGGCGCTCGCGCGCTGGGGTGAGGAGCTCCTCGCCTGGTCTTCGCTCGCCTGGTCTTCGCTCGACCGCCTGGTCTTCGTTCCTGGAGTGGAGCACGATGCGCTCGCTCCAGGGTGACTTGCCCCGCGCAACGCTCACGAGCTCCTCTTTACGGAAACCGTCCATGACCCGCGTCCACAATTTCAACGCCGGCCCCGCAGCCCTCCCTCTCTCCGTGCTCCAGAGAGCGCAGGCGGAGCTGCTCGAGTTCGAGTCCACTGGCATGAGCATCATGGAGCACAGCCACCGCGGAAAGGCGTACGACGCGGTGCACACGGAGGCGATCGAGCTCGTGCGTGAGCTGCTCGGCGTCTCCGACGATTACGACATCCTGTTCCTTCAGGGTGGGGCGAGCCAGCAGTTCGCGGTGGTGCCGATGAATTTGCTGCCCACCGGGCGCAGCGCCGACTACGTGATCACCGGCGTCTGGGGCAAGAAGGCCCTCAAGGAGGCCACCATCGTCGGGAACGCCCGCGTCGCGTGCGACACGGCGGTGGACGGCGTGTGGCGTCGCGTGCCGCGGCAGGAGGAGCTCTCGCTCGATCCCGCTGCCGCTTACGTGCACATCACCACCAACAACACCGTCGCGGGCACGCAGTGGCACACCCTCCCCGACGTCGGGGACGTCCCCCTCGTCGCGGACATGTCGAGCGACATCCTGTCCCGTCCCCTGGACGTGTCGCGCTTCGGCCTGATCTACGCCGGGGCGCAGAAGAACCTCGGTCCGAGCGGCGTCACCCTGGTGATCGTCCGCAAGGATCTCGTGGAGTCGGCGCGGACGGACATCCCGACGATGTTTCAGTACCGCACGCACGCGTCGTCGCGTTCTCTCTACAACACGCCCCCGACCTTCGGGATCTACATGCTCCGCAACGTGCTCCAGTGGGTGAAGGAGCAGGGCGGCGCGGAGGCGATCGAGCGCACGAACCGGGCCAAGGCGGACGCTCTCTACGCGGTCCTGGCGGAGCGCCCGGACTTCTATCGGCTGCCCGTCGAGGTCGAGAGCCGCTCGCTCATGAACGTGGTCTGGAACCTGCCCACGCCGGAGCTCGAGGCCGAGTGCGTGCAAGCCGCCGCCGCGGCGGGCCTCGTCGGGTTGAAGGGGCACCGCCTCGTCGGTGGTCTGCGGGCCTCGATCTACAACGCGGTCTCCCTGGAGTCGGTGCACGCGTTGTGTGATTTCCTGCGGGCGTTCCGGAAGTAGCCGTCCACCGGGGGCGTCTTTGGCCTTCCCTCCGCCGCCGTCCTTGGCGATCGTGCTTCGGTCATGATTGGGAGGAGCCGGTCCCCGGGTTTCAGCGTGGACCTCGGACCGCGCGCGGACGCCGATCCCCTCGCGCGGGAAATCCGACGGCGCATCGTCGCCAACCTCGAGCGGGGAGGGCGCCTGGCCGCCTTTCGGCGCATGTGGGGCACGGTGGTGATCGTCGCCGTCTCCGAGGAGCAGGGGGGGACGCTCACCCACACGACCTTGACGCTGCGCTTCGACTGGGGCCGGCTGATGATCCACGAGGGCCGTGTTGGACGCCCCGACGTGACCCTCTGGGGATCCCCCGAGGCGATCCTCGGGCTCGGCGCCTGGGGCCGTCTCCCTTCCTGGTCGGCGCTGGAGTCCTGGAGGGAGCGCGCACTGCCCCGAAACCCCAGCCATGTGTTCGGAAAACTGCGACAGCGCTGGAACGGTTCGCGCGGCGCCGCGGAGGTGGGCGACACGGAAGCCGAGCCGTCGTCCCCCGCTTTCGCGTCCGAGCACCGCCCGCAGAAGACGCGCCCAGGCGCACGTCTTCGGATCTACGGCGGAGGACGTCGCCCCCGCTTCCTTTGGCGGCTCGCACGGCTCCTCGCCTGACGGAAGGCGGTCGGGGCTTTGACGCGCTCCGGGTGGCGGGGTACCTTGAATAGTCACCATGCGCTGGTGCGCTTGGTGCCTCCGTGCGCATCGCGATGACCCGTTCGGCGCCAGGATGGTTCGATTGGCTAGATTTCGCCTGCGATTCCTGCTGCAAGAGATCGACCTCCCCCCGGGTGAGAGCATCCTCGGGCGGAGCGCTTCTTGTCACATTACCATCGAGGACCCCCTCGTGTCGCGGCGCCACGCCCGCATCCAGGTGACGGGAGATCGCGCGACCATCGAGGATCTCGGGTCGAGGAATGGGCTGTTCGTCGGGGGGCAGCTGGCGCGCGGCGTCGTGGACGTGAGCGCGGGCGCGCGCGTTCGTGTGGGCACGCAGGAGCTCGTCATCTGCCGCTCCGCCGAGGAGGTGCCCGCGCGGGGCCCCGCGCCCGTCACTGGCTTCATGATCCATTGCGGGGGCTGCGGCTTTCCCTATGCCGCCGAGCACGCCTGTTGCCCCCACTGCGGATCGAGCGCTCGCAACGAAGACACCACCCTCAGCGGGAGCTCGAAGCAGGCCTGGTCCCTCGATCTGGTCGTGGACACGCTGCTCCGGGCGAAGGATCTCGGGCGCTGGTCCGATCTGGAGCGCGTGCTGCGCCAGGCGCGGCGCGTGGTCGAAGAGCTCCTGGCGTCGTCCGAACCCGTCGATCGCGGGCGCCTCGACGAGCTCGCCGACGCGGCCGTCGCCCTCTCGATGGAGCAGGGGCGTGCGGAGTGGGGGCGATGGATCCTGGAAGTGTACGCGACCCTCGGGTGGCTCCCCCCGGGGGAGATCGGGCGGAGCCTGGGCACCCTCCCGCCGGATCAGCGGGTGACCCTCGTGCCGACGGTCGAGCGCATCGTGCAGAGCGCGGTGCGACACGTCTCTCCAAAGCCGCTGCCGAAGTCTTCGTCGACGAGACCTCCGTCGACGAAACCCGCACAGGCTCTGCCATCCCCA
>JAAZAA010000055.1 GCA_012514535.1 Myxococcales bacterium
ACGACGACGACGACCACGACGACGACGACCACGACGACGACGACCACGACGATCACGACGACGACGACCACGACGAGGTCGAAGCCATTCGCGCGGAGGACACGGCGACACTCGCTGGCGAGTCCCCGGCGCACTCGGAACCGAACAGCTCCGACGAGCTCGCCAACGAGGCCAGCGCTGCAGAGGGCGGCGAAGCCGCGGCGACGGAAGAGGGCGCCGTACGCACCGTCGCCCCAACCCGCCGCCGCCGTCAGTCGACCCAACCCCCAGCGGCCCTGACGGAGCCCGAGGTCGACGAGGAGGACGAAGAAGAAGAGGTCGCCGGTGGTCGGCGGCGCGGACGTCGCAGGCGTCGCAAGGGCCAGGAGACCCAAGAAGCGAGCCGCAGCCGGGGCAACGGCAAACGCCGCAGCGGCTCACGCACGAGCACCCGCAAGGAGACGCGCAGCGACGTGCGCCGCAAGTCCGCGCACCGGGTCTCCCGCTCCGTCCCCATCACCGACGTGGTCAAAGAGGGAGATCAGGTCGTCGTCCAGATCTCCAAGGAGCCCATCGGCACCAAAGGAGCGCGCGTCACCAGCCACGTCTCCCTCCCGGGTCGTTACTGCGTCTATCTGCCCACCGTCGAGCACGTGGGCATCTCCAAGCGCATCGGCTCTCCCCGGGAGCGCGCCCGCTTGCGCAAGGTGATCGAAGGGCTGAAGCCGAAGAGCGGCGGCATCATCGTGCGCACCGTCGCCCAGGGCCTCACCAAGAAGGCCCTCAAGGCGGACCTCGGTTACCTGATCCGTCTGTGGGCCGACGTGTCCCGCAAGGTCGAGAACACCAAGGCCCCCGCCGAGCTCTACACGGAGCTCGATCTGGTCCTGAAGACCGCCCGTGACCTCTTCACCGATGACATCGAGCGTATCGTCATCGACGACCCGGGGCAGTACGCGCGCCTGGTGCGCTTCGTCGAGATGTTCCTGCCCGAGCGCGTCCGGGACATCGAGCTCTACGAGGGCGACGAGCCCATCTTCGACGCCTACGGCATCGAGGACGAGATCGCGCGGGCCCTCAGCCGTAAGGTGCCGCTGCCGAGCGGCGGCTATCTGATCATCGATCAGGCAGAGGCGCTGTCGGCCATCGACGTCAACACGGGGCGATACGTCGGCAAAGGGAGCAAGGATCTCGAGGAGACGGCGCTCAAGACGAACCTCGAGGCCGTCGAGGAGATCGCCTACCAGCTCCGCTTCCGGAACGTGGGCGGGCTCGTGGTGCTGGACCTCATCGACATGGAGTCCCCCGGGAACCGCGACAAGGTGTACCGGGCGCTCGAAGCCGCCCTCAAGAAGGACAAGGCCAAGACCACCATCAACCGCATCAGTGAGCTCGGGCTCATCGAGATGACGCGCAAGCGCACTCGCGAGAGCTTGAGCCGCACCATGCACGAGCCTTGCTTCTACTGCGACGGCACGGGGCAGATTCAGTCTCGGGCCACCATCGCCTACGAGATCCTGCGGCAGGTGCGGCGCGAGCGGCAGTCCTTGCCGGGCTACTCCGTGGTCGTGAACGCCCACCCCGCGGTGGTCGATCTGCTCCAGGGCGAAGAGCGCGAGGCGATCAAAGAGGCGGAGCGTCGCTACGCGCGCCGCATCAAGCTCGTGGCTCACAAGGAGTACCACATCGAGCAGTTCGATCTGCGCGGCGAGTGACGCGCGGCGCGGCCGTGCGGCACCGCCGCGCGACCCCCGCGTCGACGACCGAAGAACGGCGCCGCTCCAGCGAGCGGCGCCGTTTCGCCATCGATGGGCCGAGCGCTCCGCCCATCAGGCCCCAACCCCTCGCGGGGGGCCTGACGGGCTCCCTCAGCCTTGCTCTCGGATCGGTGCTTTAGTCGACCACGAACTCCACGCGACGGTTCCGCGCACGCCCCGCCGCCGTGTCCTCCTTGGACAACGGCCGGCTCGAGCCACGTCCCACGGCCTGCAGCCGCTGGGGCGCTACGCCGCGCTCGATCAGGTACCGCCGCACTTCGTTGGCGCGCTGCTGGCTGAGCCGCTCGTTCACTGCGTCCGGGCCGGTCTTGTCCGTGTGGCCTTCGACGCGCACCCGGGTGAGCCCTCGGTTCGCCTTGATGACGAGGGCGACCTGGTCGAGGACCTTGCGCCCACCGGGCGTGATCTCCGCGGAGCCGTGCTCGAACTGCACGGGCTCGATGATCTGGAACTCACCGTCTTCGTAGATGACCGCGGGCTGGCCTTCGTCCGGACAGCCATCGTGGTCATCGACGCCGTTGATCGTCTCGGGCTCGTTCGGGCACAGATCGTCCCGATCCGGCACGCCGTCTCCGTCCCGATCCGGATCTTCCTCGGGGCACCCGTCGTGATCCTCGTAGCCATCCCGATCCTCGGGGATGTCGGGGCACAGGTCGTGGCTGTCGCCGATGCCGTCGCCGTCGCGGTCGTTGTTCGTGGGCGCGTAGCGAACCCCCACGAAGCCGCGCACCGTCGGCACGCCGTACCCCGCCACCAACCCCATCGCCGGGCCCCCGAGGATCTGCCACTCCTGGCTCAAGGCGTGGCGCCCGTAGAGGAAGCCTTCCAAGGGCAGGTGTTCGCGGTTCGTCTCCTGGAGACCGACCGCCCCGACCAGCTCCGCCCCCACCTCCGTCTTGCCGTCCATGCCCCCGAAGCGATACCCGAGCGCAGCGGCATAGGCCGCCTCCGAACCCGCCTCCAGGTTCCCGAGGGTCTGCGTCTCTCGCAGGAGCACACCGGCGTTCACGCCGATGCGCAGGCCGCTCCGGAACAGATGATCGGCGATGATCTTCGGGAAGACGGTCACCCCCGAACCGCCGGTGAAATCCGCGCTGGCCGTGGGCGCGCGCAGCTCGACGGCGAGGGCCAACCCGAACGAGCGCCGATCGTCGAGCAGCCGCACCTTGGGCACGACGCGCAGGTCCCCGAGCCCGCCACCGTTCGGGTCCGCGTCACCGGTCTGGGCGAAGTGCACCGGCAACCCCACGCCGAGAGAGAGCGGCCCCACGAGGGTCGCGGACCCGACCAGATCGAGCCCGGCGCGCCCGTCCACGATGGAGCTCACGATGTTGCCGTCCGCGTCCGTGATGACCAGGGGGTTGCGCTGATAGTTCAGGTAAGCGCCGAACTCGAAGCGATCGTCCGTGTCCCGCACCGCCGAGCTCTCCGCGTTCACGAACCCGTCATGGGTGACGGCCGGCCGAAAGCGCTCCGCGTCCACCTGCGCGCCGGCGACGCCCGCCCAGAGGGCACCCGCGAGCGACGCCGTCGTCCACCGCATCCGTCCTCTCCGCATCACTGCCGATCCCTCCGGAAGTCATCATCCGTTGGCGAGCCGTCCGCGCGACGCCGCCCCTTGCGTCGTCGCCAGGCGACGAGCGCTCCGAGTCCCCCGAGGGAGGTTCCGAGCCCCACGGGCCAGCCAGCGACGGGCGCGGCCCAACCGCAGGTGAACGCGCCGCCTTGAATCTTCTCGCCTTCGCCGAGTTCGAGGTCGTCCACGCCGCCGCTGCCCGGCGGGGCCACGTCCGCCCCATCGACGCAGCGCCCCGTCGAAGCGCAACGCCTGCCCGCGCCGCAGCTCGCGTCGTCCACGCAGGCGCTGCAGCGGCCCGCGTCCTCGTCGCACACCAGATCTCCGCACGCCGCGTCGTCGTCGCAGGTCACGTCGCTCGAGTCGAAGACGCAGATCCCTTCGTCGCAGCGCTCGTCGTCGCCGCAGTCGGAGTCTTCGCGGCACAGGGGCGGGAGCACGCACTCGCCCTCCACGCACAGCCCGCCCCCGGGGCACTCCTCGTCGGCGCTGCACGGATCCCGAGGCACGACCTCGGTGGGCCAGCGGGCGCCGTCGGCTCCATGGGGGACGCAGCGGAACCGGCGCCCCACGTCCAGGTCCCCCGCGCCGAGGTTCTCCGACTCGTTCAGGGAGCGCACGAACAGCTCTGCGTCGCAGGCGGACGTCAACCCGAGCGCCTCCAAAGGCACCTGGAGCTGCAGGTAGCCCCTGCGCGCGTCACCGATTCGGATCGGGTCCACGTCGACCCCGACCTCTCCGACGCCGGGCGGATCCGTCACCGGCTCGTAGTCCGACGCGTCCTCCGACCACTGCCAGATCCCCTCGAGGGAGCCATCGCCGCGGACGGCGACCACGACGTCGTAGCCGCCGTCCGTCGGGTCGCCGTCGAAGCGCTCGTCGAGGGAGGTCGCCTCGGCGGAGCCACCGGTGGTCTCGTCGCGATCACTGTCGACGAAGACGAAGAGCCGGACGTCGCCCACGGTCGACGTCGACGCGACGTAGGCCCGGAGCCAGAGGTCCTCCTCCCCCGCGACCGCGTAAACCGTCCTGAAATCGATGGCACGCTCGGGCGCACGGAAGGTGTCGAGCCCGTCTCCGGCGACGTCCTCGGCGCCGAACGGCCAGCGGGGCTCACCCGTCCGATCGACCGCGCCGACCTCCAACAAGAGCGGGCGCTCCCGCGGCGGCTCCCAGCTCTGCGCCCACGCTCCCGGCGCGTAGCCCAGGCACGTCGCCCCTCCCACCAAGATCCCAACCGAGCGCACCCAACCCCAAGGGCCCCGCGCCAACGCGCCAACGCGACGCAACACCGCGGGACGTCCGACGGTGGCAGCTATCAGTCCTCTCAGCATGGCCGAGCCTCCATCCAAGTCCGGTTCACCAGTATCGTCGTCGAGTTCGACGATGGCCAGCCCTTCGCCGGACGCTCCGTCGTGTTCGAGGCGCACCTTGGGGGCCGGGTGACTCCGTTGTGTGCGAACCGTGAAGCAGCTCGCACCTCGACACCACGCGTTCCGTGCGCGATCGCGGACTGGGAGACGATCGTGAGGGCACCGTGAGACATGGGGTCACGCGCACAAAGGCCCCTCACGCCTCCCTACGACTTCGTCACGGGCACGGAGGCCACCCGACGCGCATCGACCACCTCACGGGCGCAGGCGCCCTCACGCACATCGACGACGTCATCTCGGGCACGGAGGTCGCCGCGCGCTTCTTCGTCGAAGCCTCGATCGACTTCACTGCGCCCCATGAACCGCCGCCCCCTCCGCACGGAGGGCGTAAGGGGGCGATGAGAAGCGCTTCAGGGAAGCGCCCTGCGACCGACGTCATCCTGGGGGCCCCTCACGGGTGAGCCCCCAGGAGCGAGCGTCGTGTCAGGGAGCGGGGGAGGACGTCCCCGGAGCGGGAGCAGGCGCGGGGCTCCCTTGCGGAGCAGCACCCTGGGGCGCAGCACCCTGAGGCGCAGCATTCTGGGGAGCGGCCCCCTGGGGCGCGGCACGGTGCGGAGCCGCGCCGTGGGGAGAAGCCCCGTGTGCCATCCCGGGCATGCGAGGCCCTTGCTCCATCATGCGGAGCTGCCCGACCACCTGGTCGTAGTTGTCGAGCATCGCCTGGCAGCGATCGGGCGGGAAGCTGTCGGACTTCGTGCGCACCATCTCGCAGGTCTGCGTCTCGCTGCCCAGGTCCGTGCAGAGCTTGTTCACGAGGTCATCGCAGGACTTTCGGGCCGCCTTGACCTTCTCGAGGGTGTCCGGGACGGCGTCGAGGGCTTCGTCACAGGCCGCGGCCGGCAGCAACCCCGCCGCCGCCTTCGCCTCCAAACAGGAGAACGCGTCGGCCCCCAACGACTCACAGATGCGGCTCTCCCAAGCCGCGCAGGAACCTCCGGCGTCGGGGGTGTTGCCGCGCAGCAGCGTGTGCGCTCGGGCTTCACGGGCCGCCCAGCCCCCCGTCGCCCCGATGACGAGACCGATCGCGACGAGCAGCGCTGCCCGCGAGCCGCCTCCCCCCGCGGGCTTCGCCGCCACGGCGCCCGGCGCGGGATCACGCCGACTGCGCTCCTCTCGTCGCGCGGGGCGCTCGGAGGGCTCGTCCTTCGCGGCCGCCGTGGGCTCGTCCTCGTCCTCGTCCTTTGCGGCCGCTGCGTCCTCAGACTCGTCGCTCTCGTCTGCGGAAGCCGCCGCGGACCCTTCCGCTGCGTCCGCTGCGGTAGCGTCTGCCGCGCCCGCCTCGGTTGCCTCCACGGGCTCCTTCAATTCCGACCCCTCTCCCGCGGAAGGACGTCCCTCCGTCGAGGGCTGCTCGTCGTCCAGATCGTCTCTCCGCGTTTCTCCGTCGCTCATGGGCGCACCCTAACCGCATTTCACCCGCGCGTGCGACCCCCGACCCGCGACTCGCCTGCAGTTTCCGTCCAAGTCACCCCTTTTCAGCCACGCCAGGGCACCCCCGCGGGCCGAGCGTGAGGGTCAGGCGTACTGGGAGCTCAACCAGGACGCGAGGGGATTGCTCGATCCGGCCACCGAGGCACGCAGCGCCGCTCGATCGAGCTCGACCCGGTGCAGGCTGACGGACACGCGCCCTCGCTCCGCCTCGACGCACGCCCACTCGGCGTAGGGCAAGAGCTTGGGCACCTTGCCAAAGACGTACTCCTCGAACGGCATCCCCACGCTGCCTGGGTTGACGAGCAGGATGCCCCGGTGCTGACGCAACATCTGGATGTGGGTGTGCCCGGCGGCGATGACCGTCGCTTCGCAGCCAGCGAGCATGGCGTCGACGGCCTCGGGCGGTGTCGTGCTCAGCAAATCCTCCATGTGCGAGCGCGGCGTGCCGTGACAGAGCACCAACCGGCCAGCGCCATCGAGGGGCAGCTCCCAGGTCGCCACGAAGGTCCCGACGAAATCGAGCTCCTCCGCGGTCAGCCGATCGCGGCACCAGAGGACCGCCTCCGTGATGACGGGAGCCTCGTTGTAGGAGCGGACGAGATCGGGATCGTGCAGGAAGGCGTCGTGGTTGCCGACGATGCACGGGCAACTCAGGTCGCGGAGCCGCGCGAGCACCTCACGAGGGTGCGGCCCCAGCGTCGCCGTGTCCCCGAGGCAGGCGATCTGCTCCACCCCGCGGCGTCGGACGTCCGCGAGGACCGCCTCCAGCGCGAGATCGTTCCCGTGGAGATCGGAGATCAGAGCCACCCGCATGGCGCCATCGTACCGCCGCTTCCGGCGTAGGGGACAAATCGCCGTCGACTCCAATGTCGGGGGCGCGCCGGGGGAGCGGGCTTCTGGCGCGGCGATCCTGGGTGGGGCCCGTCGTCAAGGGTCGGAGGCGCGCGCCGTTGTCCATGGGGGACCGCCGCCATGACCGACCTGCACCGGATCATCGAGGACCTCGGTCCCTGGTTTCACAACCTGCACCTGCCTGGGGGGCTCGCGACCCGTCCCGACCACCCCCTCGGGGACTTCCCGCGCTCGAACTGGGAGCTCCTCGCTCCCCACCTGCCCTCGGATCTCTCCGGGCGCACCGTGTTGGACATCGGCTGCAACGCAGGATTCTACTCGGTCGAGCTGGCTCGACGGGGCGCCCGGGTGACCGCCCTCGACGTGGACGCCCGCTATTTGCGCCAGGCCCGCTGGGCCGCGGATCTCTGGGGCGTCGCCGACCGCATCGAGTTCGAACACGCGCCGGTCTATGCCCTCGGGCGCCGCCGACGGACCTGGGACATCGTGCTCTTCCTCGGAGTGCTCTATCACCTCCGCTACCCGATGCTGGGGCTCGACGTCGTCTCGCGCTGCACCCGAGAGCTGCTCGTCGTGCAGACCCTGAGCGCTCCGGGAGCCCCCGACTTCGACGCCCCCCGGGATCTGGACCTCCGGGACCGCGCTCCCCTCGGGGCCCCCGCCTGGCCCAAGCTGTCGTTCATCGAGCACCGACTCGCCGACGACCCCACGAACTGGTGGGCCCCGAACCCCACGTGCGTCGAGGCGATGTTGCGCACGAGCGGGCTCCGCGTCCTCGCCCGCCCCGCCCAGGAGTTCTTCCTGTGCACCCCGGATCCCGATCTGGAGTCGAACATGTGGCGTTGGAACGAGGAGGAGTACTGGGCTGCGCTCGGGGCCCCATTCAGACCTTGACTTCGGGCGCTCCCAGGTTCAGAGCCCCGGCCAGCAGGCGCACCTCCGACGATGGCCATTCATACCTTGACTTCACGCGTCACCAGATCGGGGGCAGACGCCCAGTCGGCAAGCGCGCACGCGGAAGCGGATGAATGTCGCACGATCCGGCTCAGGGGCGGATTCTGTGACGAGCGCATGGCGATCCGGTCATGGACCGTGCTAGCCGGAGGCCCGACTTCCCCCCGGAGGTGATCCATTTCCGCCGTTCTGATCGCACTGCAGCTCCTGGGTTCCCTCGGAGTCTTCCTCTTCGGCATGAAGTTCATGTCGGAGGGACTCCAGCGCGTAGCGGGCTCTGGACTCAAGACGCTGCTTGCGAAGATCACGAGCAACCGCATCTCCGCCGTGGGCTCGGGCATGGCGCTCACCGTGCTCGTCCAGTCCAGCTCCGCCACGACGGTGATGATCGTGAGCTTCGTCACCGCGGAGCTGATGACCCTCACTCAAGCCATCGGCATGGTGATGGGCGCCAACATCGGCACCACCGTGACGGCGTGGATGGTGTCGCTCCTGGGCTTCAAGGTGAACATCGCCCATTTCGCCTTGCCAGCGGTCGGCGTAGGCCTCGCCCTCACCTTCACGCGAGGAGAGCGCAAGCGAGACAGCGGCGAAGTGTTGATTGGCTTCGGTCTGCTGTTCTTGGGCCTCCAGCTCCTGAAGGAATCCATTCCTCCGATCTCCGGGCCCGAGGAGCTCGCCTGGCTGGCAGGCCTGACTGGCTATGGCTTCGGCTCGGTGCTCATCTTCGTGGTGGTCGGCGGGATCGTCACGCTCGTCCTCCAGTCGAGCTCCGCCACCAGCGCCCTCACCATGACCCTCGCGGCCATGGGCTGGCTCCCCTACGAGATGGCCGTCGCGATGATCCTCGGGGAGAACGTCGGCACGACGATCACCGCCAACCTGGCGGCCATCGGCACCTCGGCGAACGCCAAGCGCGCTGCGCGGGTGCACTTTCTGTTCAACCTCATCGGCGTGATGTGGGCCCTCGTGCTCCTGAAGGTCTACCTGCTGCCCTTGGTGGACTTCCTGGTGCCGGGCGATCCGCGCATCGACTTCGGCGCGATCCAGGACGACCCCGAGAGGATGCTGATCGCCACCGGGATCGTCACCACGCACCTGGCCGCGCTGCACACCCTCTTCAACGTCACGAACACGGCCGTCATGCTGCCCTTCGTCAAGCAGCTGGAGTCGCTCGTGTTGCGCCTCGTCCCCGACAAGACGAACGGTCAGACGCAGCTCCACTACCTGCACCCTGGGCTCGTCGAGACCCCCGAGCTGCTCCTCGTGCAGGCCGGCAGGGAGATGCAGCACATGACCGAGGTCGTGCGCGAGATGTTCGCCGCCTCGATGAAGATCCTGACGCACCCCAAGGAGCGCCTGGGACGCCTCGTCGAAGACACCCTCGAGCGGGAGGAGCTCGTCGACAAACTCGAGAAGGAGATCATCGAGCTCCTCGCGATGACGGCGCGGGCCGCCACCTCCGAGGTGACCGGAGCCCGGGTCGGCGAGATGATCCAGAACGCACACCGCCTCGAGCGGATCGGCGACCACTGCGCGGCCCTGGTCCGCATCGCGCGGCGCTCCCACGAGTCCGGCGCGATCCTCAAGGACCAGGACATCGAGGAGCTCGCCTACCTCGGCAACCTCGTGAGCTCCGCTCTGGAGAACCTCGGAAAGTACCTGGCCGGAGACTCCACGGCCTCGGACGGCGAAGCCATCGAGGCCCAGATCGACCAGACCCGACGGCAGCTCCGCGCGCACCACACGGAGAAGCTCCATGACTCGCGCGAGAGCGTGGCCGCGGAGCTCGCCTTCCTCGACACGATCAGCCACCTCGAAGAGATCGGCGATCGCGCCCTCGGCATCATCCGCCTGGCGGAGGAGACGCGTCAGCTCAGCCGGCGAGAGTTAGGGTCCACCCGAGAGAAGGCCGAGCTCGATCCCTCGCGGCAGCCCGCCTGAGCCCTGGACCTCACCTGAGCTGGGCCGCTCCCAAAGGGGGATCGAGGCTCCTGCTCGCGGCGAGACCCGCTTTCGTAGAGGCTCGCGCGATACGCCCGCGCGCGCAGGGGAGCCCTCCTGGAGGAGCTCGCGCGGTCGGCCCGCTCGCGCAGTGAACCCTACTCCCGCGTTGGGTTCTCCTCTCGAGCAGAGTTTCTCGAAAGGGGCAACGCGAGCAGGGGCGTCGAGGGGCCCTCGATGGGGCGCGCAGCGGGCGCGCCCCCAACGACCTTACTTCTTCAGACCGTTCCGGCGACGGCGGTTCTTCGCCCGGTGCTTGGCGTTCTTGCGCACGCAGCGGCTGCGGTCGGTCTTCTTCGAACCCTTGATGCGGATGTTGGGCAGGTACATGGGACGGCGTCCTATAGATGGGGCCTCGCCCCCACGCAAGCCCGCGATCGAGGTCACTCCTTCCGGATGCGGATCGAGCCCGACAGGGCGTCCTCCGCCACCCGCACGAACTTCCGGAAGTCCGGGTAGCGCTCCGGCTGCACGCGCCCCGCCTCGAGCCGCATGCGCCGGCTCAGGGTCAGGGTGTTCCCCTCGAGGGCGTCCTTCACCTCCACCTCGAGATCGCCGAACTTGGGAGACAGCTGGGGGCTGAGGTTCTCCACCCGGGCGCCCGCGGGCAGCTCGAGGGTCAGCTCCAGGCTCTGGGCGCTGCCCTCCCGGAACAGCAGGGGCGTGGAGCGCCGCGCCAGGGCCGCATAACCCGCCAAGCTGGGCGTGAACGGCACGTTCAGCACCAGCCCCTTCGCTCCCACCCGGGTGGCCAGGTGGGGTACGGAGACGCGCACGTGCAGGGCGAGCGGGCGATCCAGCTCGTCGAGGGCCTCCACCCGGTGGCTCTCGAGACGAGCGCCCTGCAGGGCCGGTCCGAGCAGGCGCGACTCGATGATGTTCACCAGCTGGTTCTCGGGGACCTGCGCGAGCCCGTTGCGGAGCCCCGTGGCGAAACGACCGTGGAAGCGCAGGACGAGGTCGAGCTTCGCCGAGCCGTCCGCCGCCAGGGCGCCGCTGCCGACGTAGTGAATCGCGTCCTCCGCGCCCTCCGCCGGGACAGCGACGACCTCGGGGGCGTCACCGACCATCACGTAGGCGCGCTGCCCCCGCACCTGGGACGGGATGTACCCGAAGGGCGCATAGCGATCCCCGACGGTGAGCCACAGGAAGTCCTTCTCCGTGGTGAGCCGCAGCAAGGGGACGAGCTCCCGCTGAGCCTCCGACAGCGGGCCCGTGGGCGCCGCGGACAGCCGGCTCTCCGCAAGAGCGTACTCGGCGCGGATGCCGAGGGCGTTGCACAGGGTCATGAAGCCCCGCCAGCGGTTCCCGTTGCGGCTGACGACGACCCGACGCCCGTCGGTCTCCTCCCCCTCCTCGACGTTCTCGAGGACCCAGCGGTACAGCGCGCGCGCCCGCTCGGTCGTCTTTCCGGGGTCGATGCCCTCCACGATGCCCCGAGCGATGCGCCGGATCCGCGGATCCACCGGGGTGAGGTCCACCAGGTTCCCGGCGGTGATGCGCAGGCGCTGCTCGAGGGTCTGTCCCCAGCCCACGCTCACCCGCGGCAGGTACTCGGAGACGGGCGCCGCGAAGGGCTCCACGGGGGCCGCGGGGCTCCGATCGACACGCCAGCGGCGCTGCACCAGGGGGCCGTTCTGGGTGATCTCGGGCTCGGGCACCCCCGTGGTATGATCGATCTGAAGGGGTCGACTCGCCGGGGAGATCACCAGGAACTCACTCCTCGCGTACGCGATGTTCTCCTCCCGGAAGAACCACGTCAGCCCGGACCAGCGCGTCCCCGAGCCGTCGCCCCACTGGCTCAGGATGCGCTCCGTCTCGAGGTAATCGCCCACCTCCAGGTGCGGCATCGTCACCGTGGGCTTCTCGGCGAGGAACTCGGGCTCGAGGATGCGCCCATCCTTCTTGATCACCCGCTGGTGGAGCACCAGACCGCCCATGCGCTCCATCTCCGCGAACTGGCTGATGGCCTCCTCGCTCTGGATGCGGATCACCTCGTGCTCGAGCAGGCGGCTCGAGCCGTCCGCGCGCACCCAGACGGCGCCGTAGTCCAGCACCCGCACCGCGGTGCCCTCGAGGTGCTCTCCGCGGGCCTCGTAGTCGCGGATCACCTCGAGCGCGTCGAGGCGGTAGGGCTGGAGGGCGGTCATGCCCTCGATCAGATCGACCGCCTCCTCGATCAACGTCGGATCTCCGCCCGCCTGGACCGCGTCCGCCAGGGTCCGCGCCAGCACGTCCTTCTCGCCCCCCGCGATGCGCGCGTCCGCCAGAGCGAGGCGCGAGTGCACGTCTCGAGGCTCCTTGGCGATGGCCGCCTCGAGCTTCTTCCAGACGTCGTGATCGTTGCCCGCGCGCACCATCACGTCGTACACGCGCTCGGCGATGTCCTTGCGATCGGGCCGCCGCGCCCCGAGGCGACGGAGCTCCCGGAGGGCCTCCTCGTAGTCCCGCCGCGCCAGGGCCCGGGCCAGGGGGACCTCCGTGTCCGGGAAACGCTCGACGAGACGCTGGAGCAGCTGCTGCGCCTTCGCGTCGTCGCCCTCCCCCTCGTACAGGTCGATGCCGACCTTCAGGGCGTCCTCGTTCTCCGGGTACTCCTCCACGAGCTCCCGCACCGCGCGCCGCAGCTCGGGCTTCCAACCGAGCTGACCGTACATCCGCACGAGCGCGTACCGCAGCGCCGGGACCGCCGGGAACTCCCGCACCAGCTCCTCCAAGGACTGGACCGCGGCGGCCGGGCCCTTCTGCCCCGCGTCCCACAGGACGAGGCTGAGCCGCGCCTGCCAGAGCCGCGGGTCGCGCTCGGCGGCGAGCACCTGCAGCTCGTGCACGAGATCGCGGGTCTGCGCCCGATCGAAGATGGGGTCCCCTTCGACGAAGCGCGCCGACATGGCCAGGCTCAACCCCGTGGCGCGCTCGGGATCGCGCACCAGCGGCTCCATGAGCACGCTCGCCACGTCGGGCTCCCCCTCCAGGTTGGCCAGGAACGCGGCCAGGAACCGGGTGAGATCGTCTCCGAGATCCTCCACCACGTCCCCGTCCTTCACGTAGCGCATCAGCACGTTCGGGTCGTCGAGCACCCGCGGCGCGCTCATGCCGTAACCGCGGCTCGCGTCCGTGTCGGAGGTGACCTGCAGGGGGCGCCCGTCCGCCGTCAGCACGCGGATGGCGGTGTTCGTGGCGCCCATCTTGGCGAGGATGCGGTGTCGCCCCGGCTCCAGCTCGAGGGCGACACCGTAGCGGGGCCAGATCCCCCAGGTGCGCACGTCGCGGTCGAGCACCTGGCGATCGTCGACCCACACGCGCCAGGCGCCGCTCACCGCGAGGATGACCCGCTGCGCGCGCGGGAGCTCGATGTAGCTCTCCGCATAGGTGACGCCGCTGGCGGCGGGCTCCTCGACGGAGACGTCACAGCCGATCTGCTCCGTCTCCAGGACGCGAGGCGCTTCGACCGCGCCCGGGCGCGGCTCCCACCGCTGAGGCCAGGGGCCGGGCGCCTCCGCGGCGAAGTCGCGATCGATGTCCGCGGGGTTGTCGTCACCGAAGGGACCCGCCACGCGCACCGCGGTGAGGCACCCCAGCTTGCGGGCGATCTCGTCGTTCAAATCCGCGCGGGCCTTGGACCACGCGTGCGCCGACCACAGATCGACGACGACCCCGTAGGCGCGCCACCCGATGTTCCCCGGCTGATCCAGGAGCCCCTCCAGGGCCTCGTGCCAGCGCTCGCCGAAGCCGGGCCGGCTGCTGCGGTGGTCGTTGGCCTGCTGCGCCGCGAACCACGCCAGGAGGGGGGCCCGCGGGTCCTGCGACGAGCGAGCCGCGAGCAGCGCGCCCACGAACTCGTCGGCGGCGCGATCCGGTCGCCCATGGGCCGCGTCGTCGAGCGCGCGAGCGAAGTGGGAGAGCATCCCCTTGCCGCCCAGTCGATCGAGCCGCGCTCGCGCCCGCTGCGCCTGCTCCGCCTGCCCGTCGGGAGAAATCAGCTCCGCCAGGAGCCACTCCGCCACGACCTCCGCCTCGTCGGACTCCGCTCCCCGCTCCCGGAGCAGCGTCACTCCGTCCCGGGGCGACTCGGCGCGACCGCAGCCGGGCAACGCGCTCCCCGCGAGGGCGAACAGCAGCAGCCAACGGGCCCAAGGGCGCCCCCAAGGCGCGGAGGAGGCCAGGGAGGAACGGTGCGGGGAGCGGCGCGCGGAGCAGGACGGAGACATGGACGCAGGGGCAGAGGTCGGCCGGCGGACGCGCCGGTCGACGTTCTGGGCGCCCAGACTACACCAGCCCCGCTGGCGCGCGACCGTCGGGGGACCAGAAAACCACCCTCGGCTCGCCTCCCCGCATCCCCGAGCCTCCGGAGAGGGACCCTCCCGCGGATCAGGGGACGAGCGGGGCAAAAGCGCGCCCCGCTCGTCTCCCCCTCGCTCCCTGGGCATGGCCTGGGGAGCGGCTCGCGGGGACCGCTCCCGTGCGGCTCACCCATCGCCCCGCTCCCGCGGCCTCCGCCCCTCAGTCCTCGGGCGGCAGCAGCACCGCGTCGACGACGTGGATGACACCGTTCGATGCCTCGACGTCGGCCTCGGTGATGGTCGCGTCTTCCGTATCGTCGCTGCCGTCCGTGATGGTCACGTCGCCGTTGGCGTTCACGGTGAACGTGGCGTCGTCATCGGCGAGGGTCTCCACCTCGTCGCCGTCCGACAGATCGGCGACGAGCACGGTGCCGTCCACGACGTGGTACCGGAGCACGTTGGACAGCTCCTCGTCGGACAGCCCTTCGAGCACGCCGGGGTTGTCGGCTTCGAACTGATCGAAGGCGTCGTCCGTGGGCGCGAACACGGTGAAGGGGCCGGTGCCGCGCAGGGTGTCCGTCAGCTCCGCCTGCTCGAGCAGGGCCAGGAGGGTGGTGAAGTTCCCCGCGGCGGTGGCGGCGTCGATGATGTCCTGCTGCGTCATGCCGCCCATGCCACCCATGCCACCACTGGGAGCGCCACCCGTCGCACCGCCCGTGCCGCCGGAGCCACCCGTGCCGCCGGTCGCGGCGCCGCCCATGCCTCCGGTGCCGCCGTTGTTGTTGTCGTCGTCATCGCCGCAGCCGAAGAGCGACAGCGAAGTCACAGCGAGCACCGCGCCCGCCCGCCAGAGATGGTTCTTGATCATCGATCCTCGTTTCTGGCCCCCCTGGAGGTGGCCCTGGTGAAAAGCTGACAACTCTCGATCGACTGGCCGGGTCGAGCGCCTCGGACGACGCACCCCCTTCCAGCCGTTCCCGACGTTTCAGACGGCAGACATGCGGCACTCCCTGAGTGGGGTCGCTCAGCGAGACACCCCGCAGGGCGTTTGCTCCACTTCCGGTGACGTCGAACGACCAGCGGAGGCTCGCCCCGAGGCTCCACCACGGCCCCGAGACGACGGATCCTCTCAATCGGTGGACCAACCCGCGTCACCGCGCCGACGCAGGCCCGCAGGGCGACCACCACCGAGGTCGTCGTCGACGTGACCTTCGAAAGCAGCCGCTGGCGTGACGGAGGACACCGACAAACCCGCCGCGGGCCCGGAACGTCGGCGCGTCTCCCGGAGTGCGAGGCGGCGCCTCGACGATCTCCTCGTCGCCCTTCACGGCGGGCGCGCAGACGGTCCTCGCGAGGCAATCGTCGAACCACGACGGAAGTCCGCGACGGTGACGTCGAGCGAGCACGGGTTGCCTCCGACGACGCCAGCGGGTTAGCCACGGGGCATGTCACGGAACGAACCCTCGACCACATCACACTCCGCCAACGACACGCCGGCGGCGACCGGAGCCCTGGCTTCCCTCACCCTGCTCGGCCGCGTGGTGCTGCTCGTGCGTGACTACGACGAAGCCCTCGCCTTCTATCGAGCCGCTCTGGGCGCCGAACCCATCTTCGATCAGACCACACCGCAGGGGCAGCGCTACCTGCACGTCGCGCTCCCCGCGCAGCCGCCGCCGCAGGGAGTGCCCGAGGCACCCGCGAAGTCGAGCGAGCGGGTCGCCCTGTGGTTCCTGCAAGCGACGGACGACGCAGACGCTCCAGTGGGCCGACAAGCGGGCCCTCATCCCTTCCTGGTCCTGTACACGCGCGACTGCGCCGCCGCCGTGGAGCGCTTCGTGGGCGCTGGCGGCGAGCTCCGCCGCGCGCTCCAAGAAGAAGGCGGCGCGCGCTTCGCCCACGTCGCCGATCTCTACGGCAACGAGCTGATCATCGTGGAGCTCACCTAGAGCTCTCAGAGACCGCAGAACGCAGAACGCAGTCATGTAGGGCCTCGAGCTCGCGGAGGACCGGGGGCGGAGACTCACCAGCGCGCACATCCTCGCCCACTTCTCGCCAGTCTCAGGTCGCTCACGGTCGACCCGTCGCGGCGGCGCTGGTAGTGTGAGAAGGATCGGAGGAGTCGATCGGTTGGACGGGCAGAGACACAGGGTTCCCTCCATGCGCCCAGGTGCCACGACGTTGGTCATCGTCGCGTCGGCGCTCGCGATCCTGAGCCCCGGCAGCGCCTCTGCTCGACAGGACGACACCACGCAGCCGACGGAACCCCAGGGAGCGGACTCCACGACGCCACCCGCGACGCCCGAGGACCCCACGGCACCAGCAGATCCTACGCCCCCAGCGGCAGGTCCGACATCGACGGACGTCCCCCCAGCGGAATCCACGCCGGCGACGGATTCCACGTCGACAGAGGTCCCCACGCAGTCAGCGGAGTCCGCGCAATCAGCGGAGTCCACGCAGTCAGCGGAGTCCGCGCAATCAGCGGAGCACACGCAATCAGCGGAGCCCACACAACCTGCCGAACTCCAGCCACCAGCGGAGCCCCGACCAGCGGCGGAGCCGCCACCACCGCCCGCGAACACGGGCTTTCAGGGCGCACTCCGCCTGGGGGTGATGTTCCCCGCGGGCCGCGCCTCGGGTGCGCCCGGCGACCACCTGGCGACGCGCTACAGCTGGCAGGTGCCGCTCACCGTGGACCTCGGTTACAAACCCATCCCGCAGCTCTACCTCGGGGCTTACTTCGGCTTCAGCCTCGGCGCGGAGGGCAACCAGGCGCAAGTCGAGAGCTGGTGCGTCGACGACGACAACGACCTCGAGAACGACATCGCCTGCAGCTCCCACACGCTCCGCGCGGGCCTCGCCGTGCAGTACCACCTGGCTCCGGGGGCGCACTGGAACCCCTGGGTGGGCTACGGCATCGGCGTCGAGGCCGCCTCCCAGTCCATCTCCGACCGCCCCCGCGGGCGCTCCGAGTCGACGACGAGCAGGGGCGTCACCTTCGCCGCCCTGTCCGCAGGAGCGGATCTGCGCCACGTGCTCGGCTTCGGACCCTACGGGCAGGTCGCCATCGGGCGCTTCAACTCGACACGCACGGAGATCAACGACGTGGAGCGCTTCGACGGATCCATCGACGACCGGGCGCTCCACTACTGGCTCGAGCTCGGCCTGCGCATGGTGTTACGCCCATGACCTGCTGCCCCTCGCCGCCTCCGATCCCGCCTTCGAAGTCGCGCCCCCGCGTCCGCGGCGCCCTGCGAGCAGCTGGGCTGAGCGTCCTCCTCGCCGCCTGCTCGACGTCGCCCGGCGGCCCCCCAGCGACCTACCTGTCCGTCACCCTCGTGAACAGGGTGGACGGGACGGACGGGACGGACGGGACGGGCACGGCGCATCCGTCCCTCTGCACCCAGTTCCCGGTGCTGGTGGGCAGCCGCGTGACGGATCGCCTCGAGATCCCGGGAGATCTGATCGTGCACACGGACCTCGACCGTTCCACCGCCCAGATCACCTTCGTCGGAGCCGAGACGATCACCGTCACCTACTCGGTGGAGCAGATCCGGGCGGGGGTGTCCGGCGATCCCTTCGAGATCGCCGGACGACGGCAGGACTACGGCGCCACGGTCCGCTCGGGCTGTCCCTGAGCGGCCTTGGCCCCCAGCTCGCTGCGCAGCACCCGCGCGGCGTCCACCATCACGGCCAGCGCGAGGCGCACCTCGGGCCAGCCCCGCGTCTTGAGGCCGCAGTCGGGGTTCACCCAGAGCCGCTCGGCGGGGATCACCTCCAGCGCCTGGCGCAGCAAGGTCAACACCTCCTCGCTGCGAGGCACCCGCGGCGAGTGGATGTCGTAGACACCGGGCCCCACCTCTCGAGGATAGGCGTGCCGCGCGAAGTCACGGATCGTCTCCATGTGCGAGCGCGCCGTCTCCAGGGAGATCACGTCCGCGTCCATGGCGTGGATGGCCTCCACGATGTCCCCGAAATCCGCGTAGCACATGTGCGTGTGGATCTGGGTGGAGTCCGCCACGCCGCACGTCGCCAGCCGGAAGGCCTCCACGGCCCAGGTCAGGTAGGCGTCGCGATCCGCCCGCTTCAAGGGCAATCCCTCCCGCAGCGCGGGCTCGTCCACCTGGATCGCCTGGATCCCCGCCCGCTCCAGATCCTGCGCCTCGTCGCGGATCGCCAAGGCGATCTGCCGCGCCGTCTCGGCGCGAGGCTGGTCGTCACGAACGAACGACCACTGCAGGATGGTCACGGGCCCCGTCAACATGCCCTTCACCGGGCGTCGCGTGAAATCTTGCGCGACGCAGGCCTCCCGCAAGGTCATGGGGCGGGGGCGCCGCACGTCCCCGTAGACGATGGGCGGCTTGACGCAGCGGGAGCCGTAGCTCTGCACCCAGCCCTCCTCGGTGACCGCGAAGCCCTCGAGGAGCTCCCCGAAGAACTCCACCATGTCCGTGCGCTCGGGCTCGCCGTGCACGAGTAGATCGAGCCCCAGCACCTCCTGCTGCCGGATCACCTGACGGATCTCCGCGTCGATGAAGCCCTCGTAGGTGGCCGTGTCGATCTGCCCCTTCCGCCACGCCGCGCGCCGGGAGCGGATCTCCGGCGTCTGCGGGAAGCTCCCGATGGTGGTGGTGGGCAAGAGCGGCAAGCCCAGCCGCTCCCGCTGCACCGGCGCGCGCCGGGGATAGGGGCTCTGACGTCGCAGCTGCTCCGGGGTGACGGCCGCCAGGCGGGCGCGCACCTCCTCCCGATGCACACGCGGGCTCGCGGCACGTCCACGCCGGACCGCGTCGCTCTGCTCGAGCTCCTCCCGGATGCTCTCCCGCCCCTCCGTGAGACCCCGGGCGAGCACGCTCACCTCGCGGGCCTTCTGCTTGGCGAAGGCGAGCCAGGAGCGCAGCTCCCCATCGAGCGCCTGCTCCGCGTCGAGGTCGAGGGGGCAGTGCAACAACGAGCACGAGGTGGCGACCCACACCCGCGCCTGACCCAACGCGTCTCGCGCCTGCTCGAGCATCCGCAGCTGCGCCGACAGATCGGCGCGCCACACGTTGCGCCCGTCGATCACGCCGAGCTCGAGCACCTGCTCCGGACGCACGCGCTCCAGCGCCGCACTCAGCTGCTCCGGGGCGCGCACCAGATCGAGATGAACTCCCGCGACGGGCAGCTCGAACGCCACGGCCGCGTTGTCGCCGAGACCAGCGAAGTAACTCGCCAGCAGCAGGCGGGGCAGCGCGTCGCCCCGTGCCCCCAGCGTGTCGTAGGCCTGACGCAGCGCCGCGTGCTCCGCCGCGCTCAGATCGAGGGCCAGGCAGGGCTCGTCGATCTGCACCCAGCGGGCCCCCGCGGCCTTCAGCCGACGCAGCACCTCTCCGTACACCGCGAGCAGCTCCGGCAGGCGCCCGAGGGCGTCCGCGCCGCCCACGTCCTTGCTCAGCAACAAAAAGCTCACGGGCCCGAGCAAGGTCGGCCGCGTCTCGATGCCCAGCTCGAGGGCCTCTCGAAACTCCCGCACGGGCTTGTCGCTGGTCAGCGCGAAGGGGACGGCGGAGTCGAGCTCCGGGACCAGATAGTGATAGTTCGTGTCCAGCCACTTGGTGAGCTCCAAGGCCTCGCACTCGTGGCCCGCGCGATCCCGCCCCCGCGCCATGAGGAAATAGCGATCGAGCTCCACCTCCGAGAGGCGCCGCACGCGCTCGGGGATCGCCCCCACCAGGCACGCGGTGTCGAGCACGTGATCGTAAAGCGAGAAATCATTGCTCGGCACGTCCGTGATCCCCTGCGCGGCCTGAACCTGCCAGGCTTCTCGCCGCACACGCCGAGCCACCGCCTCGAGCTCCTGCTCGGTCGAGGCTCCTCGCCAGTAGCTCTCCAGCGCCCGCTTGAGCTCCCGCCGGCTCCCGATGCGTGGGTAGCCGAGTGTTGCAGTCCGTACCATCTCTCCTCCAGCGCGCCTGCGCGTCGTCCCAACGACGTTCCGGCCGACCGCCCCCATGGCGGCCACGGGCGAACGAGGCGCGTCCAAGGTTTGTGCGGCACCCGGCGGCTCCGGACAATCGCAGCTTCTTCAACTCGAGTTGAGGGAAACTCAGCACCGCCAAGCGCGTGACGGCCCGGAACGATCCCCCGTTCGATACCGCGACACCGCGAAGCCGCGACACCGCTGCGACGCCGCGAAACCGCTGCGACGCCGCGAAACTGCGACGCTTCACCGACGCTCGTTCCGGGCTGTCTCCCCGGACGCGGCTTCCTTCCGCTATGTAAGCACCATGTTCGAGCTCCGCCACCTCCGCACCCTGCAAGCCATCCGCCGGCACGGCAGCCTCGCCGGCGCGGCCCGCGAGCAGCACGTGACGCTCTCGGCCCTGTCCCACGCGCTGAAGGACCTGGAGGGGCTGCTCGGCCTCGAGCTCCTCGTCCGCAAGAGCAAACCCGTGCGCTTCACCGGCGCGGGCATGCGCCTCTTGAGCCTCGCGGACCACATCCTGCCGGAGGTGCAGCTCGCGGAGGCCGATCTGCGACGCATGGCCGCGGGCACCCACGGACGCTTGTTGCTCGCGATGGAGTGTCACTCCTGCTTCGACTGGCTGCTCCCGACCCTCAACGCCTACCGCAAGCACTGGCCCGACATCGAGCTCGACGTCCGCATCGGCATGCCCTTCGACCCGTACCCGGCCCTGAGCAGCGGCCTCGTGGACGTGATCGTGAGCTCCGATCCGACGAACGAACCCGCCATCACCTTTTTCCCGCTGTTCGAGTACGAGCTCGTCCTGGTGTGCAGCCCCAAGCACCCGCTCGCTCGGCAGGAGCACATCGAACCCGAAGACGTGCGCGCCGAGACCCTCATCACCTATCCGGTCGCCCGCGAGCGCCTCGACTTCTTCCGGCGCTTCCTGGAGCCGGCGGGGGTGCACGTCGAGCAGGTGCGCCACGCGGAGCTCACGCTCATGATCGTGCAGCTCGTCGCCAGCAACCTGGGAGTCGCCGCGCTCCCGAGCTGGGCCGTCGCAGGGGACGTCGCCGCCGGCACCGTACGCTGCGTGCGCATCGGCGAGCACGGGCTACGCTGCAAGCTCTACGCCGCGGTCCGCGCCGACTCGGCTCGGGAGCCCTACGTCCAAGCCTTCTTCCGCGTCGCCCGCGAGACCAGCGCCTCCACCCTGGAGGGCATCACGCTGCTGCCGGAGGCCCCGCCCAGCGGTGGCGACGCAGAGCCCGCGCGCTGACGTCCCTTGCCCTTCGCGCTCGTTCTCGGCGGTTGCCGCGCTCCGTCCGCGACAGGGCCCCCCAAGGCCCGCCGATCACTCCAACAGCGCGTGCTGCAGGCGGGCGGCGGCGGTCAGTGAGGTCTCGAGCTCGATGCCCGCCCGCAGCGCGTCCGCCAGCCGGGGACCGACGCAGCCGGCCAACACCGCCCCACCGACGAAGGAGGCGTTCGCGTTGCGGCCCACCTCGCTCACCTCGTCGATGGCCCCTGCCAGCTCGTCCACGAGGCCGCGCACGCTGGCTAGCGCCTCGAGCGCCCGCACGGACAGCTCACCGCCGAGCACGACCAGGCGTGGGACTTGAGTCTTCAGCGCCGTCACGGCGGCGACCAGGTCCGCCGCGCCACCCTCGAGCTGCACGTCGACGTGCGCGCTGCAACGGGCCAGACCGAGCGAGCGCACGGCGCACTGGGTCGCGCACGCGGACGACGCGTTCGGCAGGGAGAAGTCCAGACCACAGCCCCCCTCCGTCGCCGCGCACTCCACCCGGCTCACGATCCCCGCCTGCCCGGTGAGGCACTCCCCGGCGCACGCCTGGAGGGCGCCGAGATCGAGGGAGCAGCTCACGGACTGCACCGACACGGAGAGCGACGCTCCGCCCCTCGTCAGCGCGCCCTTCAAGGCGAGGAAGCGCTCGAAGGCGACCTCACAGGGAGCACGATCCGCGGGGACCACGTCACTCGACAACCCGCGGGCGAGCTCGACGCAGACGCGCTCCGTCTCGTCTCGGAGCTCGGTGGCGGACGTCTCCAGCTCCCGTGCGACCCGCAACATGCGCTCCACCCGCGCCGACAACGCGCGCTCCACACCGAAAGCGGCGGCCAGATCGAGGGGCGCACCTTCCGCGTCCTCCGTGGGACAAAGAATCGACGCGGGACGTTCGCCCCCCTTCGCGCTGGACGAGGCGTCCTCGGGCGCCGGGTGCGCCCGGCAGGCTCCGAGGACGAGTCCCAACGTGAGAGCGCCGAGCCACGTGCCGACGCGCCGAACCCAACCGTGCATGGAGCCTCCAAGTTAATCCGAAGCGCGCCCTCGGCAGAAGTCCCCGTATGGGTAGTTTCCAAGATCTGCGCGTTCCCCTAGGAGAATACGACGGCAGATTGTTCCGGATCGATGACGCGAATCTCCGCCCTCGGGGCAGCCCTCCTGCTGGAATGTTTACTCATTCCTCGTCCTACCTTCGCGCAGGTGGGAGCACCCGCGAGCGGTGGGACCGCAGAGGCGCGTCAGGAGGA
>JAAZAA010000357.1 GCA_012514535.1 Myxococcales bacterium
CGTCATTCCCACATCGGATGAGCTTCGGGCTCAATTGAGCACAGGGGGCGACAGCCCGCCGCCCGTCCTCGACCTCCAGAATCTCGCGCGACTCCAGGTGGCGGGCTCGGTTGACCGTTCTCCATGTGCTCCGATCCGGCTACTCTCGTCCGACCATGTCCTCTCTTCGTGTTGTGACGGGCCTACATCGTCTCCTTCCATGGGCTGTCGGAGCCCTCCTGTTGTGTGCGGGGTGTGGGGGCGACGACTCCGGCGGTGGAACGGAAGGGAGCGGCGCCAGCCGCGGCACCGGGGGGAGCGGCAAGGGCTCCGGGGGTGGCAGCGGCGCGGGGAACGGCAAGGGCTCCGGGATGGCGGGCGGCACCACCGTCGACGTCGACAACCCGCTCACGGATCCGGAGACGGGGCCTCCGGCAGGCAACCCGGACGGGGACTGCGACGTGCCCGCGGAAGCCGGGCTCGAGGACGTGTCGAGCCCCGACCAGGTCGTCGGTGATGGCACGCCGGAGAGCTGTACGGGCGACGCCTTCATCGAAGCCGTCGCCCAGGGGGGCGTGATCACCTTCGACTGCGGGCCCGATCCAGTCACCATCACCCTCGATCGACCGGCGAAGGTATTCAACGACGCCAACGAGCGCGTCGTGATCGACGGCGGCGGGCTCGTCACCCTGAGCGGGGGTGGCCGCACGCGCATCCTGTACATGAACACCTGCGACGAAGCGCAGCACTGGACGACCGCCCACTGCAACGACCAGGACCACCCCCGGCTTACCGTGCAGAACATCACCTTCGTCGACGGGAACTCCAAGGGTGAGCCAGGTGAAGGGAACCTCGACGGCGGCGGGGCCATCTGGGCGCGGGGCGGCCGCTTCAAGGCGGTGAACACGCGCTTCTTCAACAACGTCTGCGCCGACGAGGGTCCGGACGTGGGCGGCGCGGGCATCCGTGTGTTCGATCAGCACGAGGACGCGCCCGTCT
This sequence comes from Myxococcales bacterium, assembly GCA_012514535.1. Taxonomy (GTDB): domain Bacteria; phylum Myxococcota_A; class Polyangia; order Polyangiales; family Polyangiaceae; genus NIC37A-2. The sequence goes on from JAAZAA010000357.1 coordinate 979, forward strand.
ACGTGGTGAACAGCACCTTCGGCGGGAGCGAGGAGCTCGGCAACGTTTGCTCCAACGGCGGCGGCATCAGCAGCATCGGAGTGTCCTGGTCGATTTACAACAGCCTGTTCTCCCACAACCGCGCCATCGGCAACGGAGGCAACCCCGCCCAGGCGGGCACCCCGGGGGGCGGAAGCGGGGGCGCCATCTACAACGACGGCAACACGATCACGCTGTCTTTGTGCGGGACGCGCATCGAGCACAACTCCGTGAACGCTCACGGGGCCGCCATTTTCTTCATCAGCAACAACCACCAGGGCACGCTGCGTCTCACGGAGTCCGTGATCCGCAACAACGAGGGCGGCTCCTGGTACGCCCTGCCGGGGATCTCCATGCACGACTCCACCGAGCAAATCATCGACGACGCCACCATCTTGGAGTGACGAGCCTCCGCCGCGGGAGCGCGGGCTCGTCCCGATGTGGTCCCTTGGTTTCAGGACGGCGTCGCCGGGCCGTGAGGCGAAGGCGGAGCGCCGATCGCTCCGCGACGACCGCCCGCTCCCGCGCGGGGGTGGGTCCACTGGACTTCTGGGGAGATCACTCAATGAAACGCATCACTGGAATTTCGACGCTCGTGGCCGCCACCTTGCTCGCGATGTCCCTGGGGGCCTGTAGCCGCCACGGGAGCGAGAGTCGGCAGCCCTCCATGCAGGCCACCGGCGCCGAGGTCCAGGCCGTCCGCGGCGACGCGCGCAGCAGCCTCGAAGACGCCCGCCAGGAGCTGAGCGAGGCCATGCAGGAGCTCGACAAGGCGCAACGCAACCTCGCGCAGACGGTCACCGAGGAGGCTCGCCAGGACGCCAAGGACGCCGTCCAGGAGGCCATGAGCAAGATCGAAGACGCCAACGAGAAGCTGGACGAGGCGCTCCGCGAGCGCACCAAGCACGACTGAGCGCCCCTACGCGGCCCTCCGGGACCTCGGTCGACGGCCCCACAGGCCAGCGTGCGGCAGAGCGTCCCCCGCCGGGCGGTCCGATCCGTCCGCCCGGCGCCGCGACGCATCTCCACATTGTCTTCGCAGGGCCTCCTCGCCGGCTCCGCCCCCGCCCTGGGCGCCCGATAGACGTGGAGCTCGCAAGGAGGTCCGCGTGACCATTCGCACAGCCGATCCCCTGCTCGAGCCCCCTCTGCTCACGGGGCGCTCCGTTCGTCGCGCGGCACCCTGCGCGCTCCGTTCGTCGCGGCCCCTGCGCGCGCTGTCGTCGAGCAGACGCGATCGCGCGCGGCTCACGGGGCGTTCCGCCCGCGGAGCGGACGCCATCGTCGCGAGCTGTCGTCGAGGGGCTCAGTTGTCGAAGCCTTGCGTCCAGTAGTGGCCGAAGGAACCACCGCCGTAGTAACCGACGCCGATCGTGCGCAGGTTACCGTTCATGATGTTGTTGCAGTGGCCGGTGCTGTTCATCCACTGGTTCATCGTGTCGGCCGCGGTCGAGTTGCCGGCGGCGATGTTCTCCCACCCGGCGCCCATGGGCCCGCCCACCTCCTGGACGCGCAGGGACGGCGACTTGCCGCAGCGGGAGGGCGTACTGCCCGACGTCCGCGGTTGGCAGGTGTAACCGGAGGCGCACTGACCGTCGTTCGAGCAGGCGTCCGCGGACTCGTCCCACGTGCCGTGGGAGAAGTAGTCACGCTCCGCCATGTCCATGCTGTGGAGCCGCGCGGCGCAGCGCAGGTGCGGGTCCATGCTCAGCGGCTCCACGGGTGGCCGGGCCTCTCCGCCACAGTTGGCGCCCGCCGCGCGGTGCTCGTTCACCAGGGTGAGGATCTCGTCCTCGCGGGCGCTCCAGTCGTCGGGCCAGTCCGCGACGTCGGCACAGGCCGCCCCGTCCGGGACCTCGTCGCTGCCCGTCCCGTCCGCGCCCCCGCTCGCCTCGGATCCTCCGTCCCCGTTCATGTCGCTGCCGCCCGTCCCGGTAGCGCCACCACTCTCCGTGAGGCCACCGCTGCCCTGCGTGGCTCCACCAGAGGTCGCGCCACCGGAGCTCACGCCCCCGCCGTCCACGCCGCCACTGCTCGGCCCCGCCCCCCCCGACGCGCCGTCGGAGCCGTCGTCGACATCCACGGAGCACCCGAGGGAACACCCCAGCACCACCAGCGAGCCGATACCCAGTGCGCGAGCGAGGCGCCTCCCGTGAAATAGACCTTGCATCCGAACTCCCATCTTCGCGAACCCGGCGCGGGGGAGCAATCGCAATCGCAGCTGCCGATCGAAGAGGATAGGACAGCTGCCGATCGGATCGGATGCCAATCGGACAGTACCCGTTGAGCCGTCGTTCTTCGACCATTCAACGGGTATGTGAATGAACGTCGATGAGCGTTCCTCTACGCCAATGACGGAGCAGGTAGTCGCGATGCGTGCAGAGGCGCCCGCGCAACGGCAGCGCAATCGCCCATGGGGCCTCCGAGCAGGAGAGCCCGATGGGCGCACGCTCCTCCCCACGCCCCCCGACGTAGAGAACCGTCAGCAGCCGCTGCGCGAGAGTTTGCCGCTGCAGCTCCCGGCGACGGCTAGCGTCCCGTCCGGGCAGATGGCTCCCGTGAAGTCCACGCTCTCGTCGTCGATCTGTGACTCTTCGAGGATGGCGCACGTGAGGTCGGCGTCCACGAAGCGCGTGTAGCCCCCGCTGCCGAAGATCGCCCCCGTGAAGTCCGCGTTGACGAACGTGGCGCCGCGGAACCGGACCTCTCTGCTGAACGAAGCCCCCGCGAGCTTCGCGTTGCGGAAGCTGGCGTTGGTGAAGTCGGCCCCATCGAAGAACGTCTGGGCGTCGCCATCCGCGGGTGTGGCGGAGATCTCACTCAGGTTCGCTCCGACGAAACTCGCCCCCGTGAAGTTCGACTGGTAAACGGTCGCGCCCGTGAAATTCGCCCCATCGAAGACGCTTCCCTGGGCGGACATGTAGATCATGGTCGCCTGGACGAAGACGGAGTTCGCGGCCGCTGCACCATCGAGAGAGCTCCCGCGGAGATTCGCGCGGTAAAAGATGGTGCCGGTGAGCTTCGCGTCGTCGAGGACGCCGTTCAGGATCTGCGAGGAGCTGAAGTTGGCGCCGGCGAGGTTCATCCCAGCGAGCCACATGCCGCCGAGGTCCACGCCCAAGCAGACTCCGCCCGGCCTCAGCGCACAGGTCGCACCGGGTTCCACGCCGTCCGAACCTCCGCCGTCCGGTACGGGGGCTCCGTTCGTGAAGATGACGGGCGGGGATCCGTCACAGGTGAGGGTGAAGGAGCCATCGCCGTTGTTGGCGACGGGAAACGTGAACGGCGTCCGCGAGATGCGCGTGGACGGCCTCGAAATGCACGAAGCCGGCGCGGGGGGCCGCGCCGGCTTCGTGAGCTCCCTCAGGTGCTGAGCTCACACGCGGATCAGCGACGGCAGGTAGTCGCTCGGCGCCTCGTACCCCAGGAGGTTGAAGACGGTCGCGGCCACGTTGCCGAGCCCGGGCTTCTCCACCTCGGGGTTGAACTGCAGCCCGTCGATGCCCGGCGCGTAGATCACGAAGGGCACGGGGTTGAGGGTATGGCTCGTCTTGAGCTTCGGGCGCCCCGCCGCGTCCTTGGCCACGCTGCCGTCCTTGTTGTGGTCATACATCTCGTCGGCGTTGCCGTGATCGGCGGTGACCACGAGGATGCCCTTGGCCTTCTCCGTGAAGCGCATCAGGCGCCCCAGCTGCAGGTCCACCGCCTCGACGGCCATGACCGCCGCGTCCCGGTCCCCCGTGTGGCCGACCATGTCGCCGTTCGCGTAGTTCAGGCGCGCCGCCTTGAACTTCCCCGTCTGGAGCTCGGCGAGGAGTCGATCGGTGATTTCGGCGGCCTTCATCCAGGGCCGCTCCTCGAAGGGGAGCGTGTCGCTGGGGATCTCGACGTAGGTCTCGTTCTTGTCGTCGAACTTGCCCGAGCGGTTCCCGTTCCAGAAGTACGTGACGTGGCCGTACTTCTGGGTCTCGCTGATGGCGAGCTGGGGGATCCCGTTGCGCGCCAGGTACTCGCCCGCGGACTCGCTGATGCGCGGCGGGGGCACCAGGAAGCGCGTCGGCAGCTTCAGGTCGCCGTCGTACTGCATCATGCCCGCGTAGAGCACGTCCGGCACCGGACCCCGATCGAACTTGTCGAAGGTCTGCTGCTCGAAGGCCTGGGTGATCTCGATGGCGCGGTCCCCACGGAAGTTGAAGAAGATGACGGCGGCGCCGTCCTGGATCGGCCCCACGGGCTTCCCATCCTTGCCCTTCACCACGAAGGCCGGGAGGTTCTGATCGCCGATGCCCGGAGACTCCGCCCGGAAGGTCTCGATGGCCTCCCGCGCGCTCGAGAACATGCGCCCCTCGCCGCGCACGTGGGTCTTCCAGCCGAGCTCGACCATGCCCCACTCCGCCTCGTAGCGGTCCATGGTCACCTTCATGCGGCCGCCTCCCGAGGCCACCTGGTAGTCGCGGCCCTTGTCGCGCATGGCGACGAGCAGCGCCTCGAGATCGTCCACGTAGGTGAGGGCGCTCGTCTCGTGGACGTCGCGGCCGTCGAGGAGGATGTGCACCCGCACCTTGGCGACCCCCTGGGCGTCCGCCTTCTGGATCATCGCCTTCAGGTGGTCGATGTGGGAGTGGACGTTGCCGTCCGACAGCAGGCCGAGGAAATGCAGGGGCTGGCCGCTCTGCCGCACCCGCTCCGTGAGCTCGCGCCAGGCGTCACTCTCGAAGATGGCCCCGGACTCGAGGGCGTTCTGGACGAGCTTGGCGCCCTGATCGTAGACGCGCCCGGCGCCCAGGGCGTTGTGCCCGACCTCGCTGTTCCCCATGTCCGCGTCGGAGGGCATGCCGACCGCGGTACCGTGCGCCGCGAGGCGCGTCGACAAGGGCAGCCCGCAGAGGAAATCGAGGTGCGGCTTGCGCGCCAGGAACACGGCGTCGGACTCGTCCTTCTTGCCGATGCCAACACCGTCCATCACGCAGGTGATCACGGGACCCGGGACGCCGGGGAACGAAGAGAGCTTCTTGAGCTGCCAAGCGGTCATACCCCGCATCCTGCTCAGGGCAGCCCATGATGCAAGAGCCCCGGATCCGGTTTCCAGCCATCTTTCGACGACGCTGGGGTTCCCGCGAGCGCGTGAGGCGGTGGGCCGCGCCCGCGGCGAAACCTCGGGAGGAGGGGCGGGGGCAGGGCGGGGGCTCATCCCCTGAGGCCGGCGCCCCGGGACGACAGAGACGGTCGTGTCCCAGGGGGAGGCACGCGGTGACACGGAGTGTGTGGCACCCGTGCCACGCCTTGCGGGCAAGATCACCCCAGGTAGGGCACGAAGATCCGGGGGCAGCCCCCCACGGAGGGCCTCTGGAAGGGAGTTCTGCCTCCGATCGTCGACTGGCACGCCGCATGCTCTCGCTGCAGACGTGTCCTCTCGTTGGATCCGCGCAGCGCTCTGGACGGTGGCGATCCTCGCCCCCGGTGGACTGATGTTGGTGCCGCTCCTGATCGCGGCAGGGCGGAAATCCCAGGACCTCGGGAGCCGCGCAGGCTCCCCCGCGGCGCTCCCCGCCGCCCCCACCGCTGGCGCCCACCTCGGCTGATGCCGCGCTGCGCCGCACGCCGCCCCGGTCGCGTCGGACCCGGCGCGCCATGGCGAGCCTGAACCCCTGAAGTAAGCTGGAGGAGGGGAGACGATCGCGGGGCGAGACAGGCGTCGCGGGGCGCCCACGACACGCCCCTGGATCGCTCCCGCGGGGAGGGACGGATTCTTTGGAAGGACACGCGGAACGACTCCGCGCGTCGCGACGTCGGGCGTGGCGCGGCGGACCGCGAGCGCATCTCCAGCTGCGTCGCTTGTCGCGCGCGGAGCGCGCGGAGCTCGCCGAGGCGGTGCGGGTGCGCCTCGAAGGGGTCCCCGGGGTGCGCTGGGCGCGCCTCAACGCGCCCCTGAACCGCGTCGTCGTCGACCACGACCACGAGCTGTGTCCCCTGCGACGTCTCGAGGAGCTCCTCCTCGAGATCGAGCGCGATCGGGGGCTCGCGGAGCGCCCTTTCCTCGACGAGGCGTTCGCCCCCGGCGACGAGGAGCCCCTGCGCCGCGCCTGCATCGCGATCGGCGCCGAGCTCGCCAGCGTCGGATTGTCGGCGCTGCTCGAGCGCTGGAAGGCGCGGCGCCTCCCCTTCGACGTGGATCTCGCGGCGGTGCTGGCGATCCTCGAGGGGATCCCGGAGCTGCGCGCCCTGCTGGATCGGGGGCTGACCCGTCGCGGCGCCGACCTCCTGATCGAGCTCGGCAAGGCGTCCCTCCACACCATCCTGCGGAGCGAGGTGGGCCCCCTCGCGGCGGTGTTGCGGCTGGGGTTGGCCCTCCGGGAGGCGCGCGCTCGATCGCTCGCCTGGGAGCGGATCGAAGGGGTCCTCTGTGGCGACGCCGCGAATCACCCCGAGGAGCACCCGGAGCTGCCCCCGCGGCCCTGCCCTCTGCGCGCCGGCGCCGTGGAGCGCTACGAGGAGAGCGCCGTCGCCGCGAGCCTGAGCGCCTTCGCGGCGGAGGTCGCCCTCACCTTCGACCGGCAGGCGGCCGCGTCAGCCCTCTTCGGGGGGCTCCCGCGCGTGGCGCGCTTGGGGCGCTGGGCGTTCACGTCACAGCTGGTGGGGGAGCTGTCGGCGCGGGACGTGGTCGTGCTCGATCGAAGCGCGCTGCAGCGGCTCGACCGCATCGACTACGTCGTCCTGCATGAAGCGCTGGCCCGCGAGGAGCACCCGGGGCTCGAGCGTCTCGTGAGCGCCGCGCGGCGGGCCCGCCGCGCGATCCGCGTCGTGGGAGCGACGCCGCAGGGTGTCCGTTGGGCGCGGGGCGCGGAGCGTCTCCCGTCGTCGCGCTCGCTGGTCGAGGTGGTGCGGGAGCTCCAGCAGGGGGGCTCCGGGGTGCTGCTCGTCCAGCGGGGCCCCGACGATGCCCTCGCGGCCGCCGACCTCTCCCTGGCCCTCTCCGCCGAGGGACCGCCCTGGGGTGCTCACCTGATCGCGTCACGGGGTTGGGACGACGCGGCGTTGATCGTCGAGGCCCTCGCAGCGGCGCGGGCCGCCACGAAGCAGAGCGTACGGCTCGCCCTGGGGGAGGCAGCGACGTCCCTGTCCCTGCTCTTCGGGGGCCTCGATCACGTCACGACACGGCGCATCATGGTCAGCTCGAACATCGCCCAGATGTTCGCCATCGGGAACGCGATCCGCTGGGGCCGCAGCGTCCGGCGAGCGCCCCTGGACGTCCCCGAGAAGGAGATCCCCTGGCACGCCCTCACCCCCGAGGACACCCTCGCGCGCCTCGACGGCAGCGAGCAAGGCCTCGACCAGGCCCAGGTGGAGGGGCGCCGCCGAGCGCTGCCCAAGCCCGTGAGTCCTCGTCGCCTCCTCGCGCGGAAGATCGGACAGGAGCTCGCCAACCCGATGACGCCGATCCTCTCCGCAGGCGCGGCCCTCTCGGCGATGGTGGGCTCCGTCGCGGACGCGGCGCTCATCGGCGGCGCCCTCGGCTTGAACGCGGGCATCGGCGGCGTGCAGGGATATCGCACCGAGCGGGCCGTGCTGGCGCTGGAGCGACGGGAGGAGCGACCGGTCCGCGTGGTGCGTGACGGGCAGGAGCGGCTCGTCGCCGACGATCAGCTGGTGCGGGGGGACGTCGTGCTCCTCGAGGCGGGCGACGTGGTGCCGGCGGACTGCCGCATCCTCTCGGCGACGTCCCTGGAGGTGGACGAGTCCTCCCTGACGGGGGAGTCCCAGCCCGTCCGCAAACAGGTGGAGCCGACGCCGCGGGCGCACCTCGCCGAACGGGGCTGCATGCTCTACGAGGGCTCGAGCATCAACGTGGGCTCCGCGCGCGCCGTCGTCGTGGCCACGGGCGAGCACACCGAAGCCGGGCGCGCCCGCATCGAAGGACAGCAGGGCGAGCGCCCCGCGGGGGTCGAGGCGCGCCTGCAGTATCTCTCGGGGCTCACGACGCCGGTGGCGGGGCTGAGCGCGCTGGCGATGACCGCCTCCGGCCTCGGGCGCAACCGCCCCGTCGACGAGGTCGTCACCTCCGCAGTGGGGTTGGGAGTCGCCTCCGTGCCCGAGGGGCTCCCCATCCTCGCCACCCTCGCGCAGCTCGCGGCCGCCGAGCGCCTGTCCACCCGGGGCGCCCTGGTGCGCAACCCGCGCGCCCTCGAGGCTCTCGGGCGCATGGACGTCCTCTGCGCCGACAAGACGGGCACCCTCACGGAGGGGCAGATCCGCCTGCGGATCGTGTCGAACGGCGTCGAAGAGCGCCCGCTCGGGGATCTCGACGAGGAGCACCGGGAAGTGCTCCGCATCGCCCTGCAGGCGAGCCCGGTGCCGAACGGCGCTCCCCTCCCCCACCCCACGGATCAGGCCCTTCTCGAGGGTGCCCGCGCCCACGGCGTCACGCGCGACGCGGACAACGAGCGCCGCGCGGAGCTACCCTTCGATCCCGCGCGCGGCCTGCACGCGAGCGTGGAGGGGAACGGCGCGGGCTTTCGGCTCGGCGTGAAGGGCGCCCCCGAGGTGATCCTCCCCAAGGCCACCCGTGTCCGTCGCGGCCAGGAGATCCGAGATCTCGACGAGGCGGAGCGCCAGCGTTGGTTCGATCGAGCGGATCGGCTCGCCGCCAAGGGGTACCGCGTGCTGGCCGTCGCCGCGCGCGGGGTCCCCGGAGACTTCGAGCCGAACGACGAGAACGTCTCGGAGCTCGTGCTGCAGGGTTTCCTCGGGTACGCGGATCCGGTGCGGGAGAGCGCGCGGGAGGCCATCGAGCGTCTCGATCGCGCCGGCGTGCGGGTCGTGATGATCACGGGAGATCACCCGGGCACGGCGGAGAGCATCGCCCGGGAGCTCGGTCTCTTGAACGGCCACCGGGTCGTCACCGGCGCCGAGCTCGACGAGCTCGACGACGCGGAGCTGACGGAGGCCGTCGAGCACATCGCCGTGTTCGCGCGGGTCGCGCCTTTGCAGAAGGTCCGCATCGTGCGCACCCTGCAGAGCGCCGGGAGCGCCGTCGGGATGACGGGCGACGGCGCCAACGACGCCCCGGCGATCCAGCTCGCGGACGTCGGCATCGCCCTCGGAGAAGGCAGCACCTCCGCGGCCCGCGCCGCGGCGGACCTGATCGTGAGCGATGGACGGATCGAGACGATCATGCGCGCGGTGCTCGAGGGACGCGCGCTATGGACGCGGGTCCGAGACGCGGTGGCCATCCTCGTGGGGGGCAACCTCGGGGAGATCGCCTTCACCGTCGCGGGAGGGCTCAGCGGGGGGCGCTCGCCGCTGAACGCGCGCCAGCTGCTGCTCGTCAACCTGCTCACGGACACCCTGCCGGCCCTCGCCATCGCCGTGCGCCCCCCCAAGAACGCCTCGGAGGAAGCCCTCCTGAGCGCGGGCCCGGAGGCGTCCCTCGGGCGAGAGCTCGAGCGGGACATGCTGCTCCGGGGGCTGGTCACCGCCGCCGCGGCGGCCACCGCGATGACTCTGTCCAGGCGGCAGGGGGCCTCCTGGAACGAGGCGAGCACCGTCGCGCTGCTGACCTTGACGAGCACCCAGCTCACGCAGACGTTCGTGTCCGGGGGCAGGACCGCGCCGGTGATCGCGGCGAGCGCGGGCTCCCTGGCCGTGCTCTTGGCGGCCGTGGAGACGCCGCGCGTCAGCGAGTTCTTCGGCTGTCGCCCCCTGGGTCCTCGGGGACTGCTCCAGGCGGCCGCGGTGACGGCCGGGGCCACCGCCGTCGCCGGGATCGCGGGGGAGGTGCTGCGACGGGAACGGCTCGCCACCATCGACGAGGCACGCTGGCGGCGCTGGAGCGCCCTGCTCTCCCGGGCGGAGGAAGCGTTGCGGACGCGGGTACCCCGGCGGCTCGAGCTGCTCCGCGCCGTGGCGGAGCTCCTGCGGCTGCTCCGTCCTTTGGAGAGCGCGGGAGCCTCCTGAGCCCGCCCCTGGTCACCCCAGTGACCGCCGCAACGCCGGCCCCAGCTCCGAAGCGCCTTCTGCGCTCTCTTTCGAACGCCGCTCGGCGCGCCCCAGCGCGCCCGCGGCGCTCCGGCGACGGAAAGGTGGAGGACACCTGGCACGGGCCTCGCATGGTAGGGTGCGATGACGATGACCCCGCCCACCGCCTCCCCGTCGCAGGCCATCCAGGCGGCGCTGCTGGTGAGCGTGCTCGCGACGAGCGGTTGCGCGGACCTGCTCGGCCTCGACGGGCTGACCTTCGACCGAACCACCGCGCCCCAGGAGACCGACGCGTCTGGCGGCGCAGGGGGTGGGCGTCAGGACGACCCCAAGCTCATCGTTCCCGCGACGGGGGGCGCGGGGGGCGCCGAGAACCGTCCCCCGCCCACCCAGCAGGAGCTCTGGGGCTTCCCCGCCAAGTGGCCCGCGGTGATCCCCGTCGCGGCCCAGCTGCCGCGCAGCTTCGGTCTGCACGTACCGGAGGAGGAGGAGACGAACTCCGCCTTCCACGTCTACGAGCCCGCGACGGGGCGGCTCACGAGCCACAGGCTCCTCGAGGATCGCCGCGAGGAGATCGCCGCCAGCTGGTCGCCGGGCTTCGATCTCGTGCTCCCCCGTCCCAGCGCGGCGGGGGTTCGTCTCTTCGGGTACACGGCGGAGGACGGGCGCAACGAGCTCGGCCCGCCCTGGGATCCCTGGGGGGTGCCGGAGGAGGAGCGCGCTTCGCTCCAGGGGGAGGTGCGCTACGGCAACCCCGGCTGGACCCACGTGCTGCCTCTGCGCCACGGGGGTGGGTGGCGCCTCGTCGTCCACAATGAGCTCACGGGACGCTACCGGGTGGGGCCCGCAATCACGGACGCTCCCGAGAGCTACGATCACCCCAGCATCGGCGGGACGTGGGAGCGCGGCTGGCCTTCGCTGCTCCCTTACGACCTGGGAGACGGCGAGCACGGTCTGCTGAAGCTCTCTCTCGGGGCGGGCCTCGCCCAGCTCGACGCCTTCTCCGAGATCGACGGCGCACCGGAGTCGATCGCCGCGGTCGACTGGCGGGGCGAAGAGTGGTTCTCCTGGAGCGACGAGCCGTGGACTCACGCGCTGACCTTCGTGGTCGGCGAAACCCCGGAGCTGCTGGTGTACAGCGCCGGCTCGGGGCGCGCCCTGCGGGGCAGGCTCGACGCCGAGCTCACCTTCAGCGTCGACGCGGAGGCCTTCTGGGCGGAGGGCTGGACGTCCCTGACCCTCGTGCACGCGGGAGGAGAGACCTACGCGCTGGCCTACGACGAGGAGCGCGCCGTCGCGCAGATGTTGACGCTGGATCCCTTGGGCGGCTCCGACCCCGTCGTGATCCGCTGAGCCGCGGTCCGCTGAGCCGCGCTGCACGGAGCTCTGCTTCGCGGCTCCGACGTCGGTTCCCGCGGCGGCACGGCGCCCGCGGGCCCGCACCTGCGCCCCTGCGTCGCCACACTGAAGCAGCGGAGCGAAAGGGCCCCGTGCTAGGCTCCCGGACGGTGTCGCAGGAGGCCGGCCAGCTCGTCGCAAGCAAGTACCGCCTGGAGCGCCCCCTGGCGCGGGGCGGCATGGGAGCGGTCTGGGTCGCGCGCCACGTGGAGCTGGACGTCGACGTCGCCCTCAAGTTCCGTCGGTTCGCGGACGACGTCGAGCTCGCCGTCGAACACCGCTTCAAACGCGAAGCTCAGGCCGCCGCGCAGCTCCGTGGGCCCCACATCGTGCACATCCACGACTACGGGGTGCACGAGGGGACGCCGTACATCGCCATGGAGCTCCTCTCCGGAGAGGATCTGGGGCAACGGCTCGATCGGGAGGGCGCCATGTCCCTCACCGTCGCCTTGGGCTGGCTGCGCCAAGCGGCCAAGGCGCTGCGGGTCGTGCACGCCGCGGGGATCGTGCATCGCGACATCAAGCCCAGCAATCTGTTCCTGGCGGAGCAGCAGGGCGAGGCGGTGCTGAAGATGCTCGATTTCGGCATCGCCAAGACTCCGGACGAGGGCGGCGCAACCACCAGCGCCGGGCTGCTCCTGGGTTCACCGGCATACATGAGCCCCGAACAGGCCCGCGGGCAGCGCGTCGACGCGCGGAGCGATTTGTGGTCCCTGGCGGCGGTCCTCTACCGCATGCTGACCGGACGCGCGCCCTTCGAGGGCCCGAGCTCCGGGGACATCCTGGTCCGGCTCTGCACCGAGGACGTGGCGCCGCCGTCGAGCGCCGCGCCGCACCTCGGCCCGGAGGTGGATCGCTTCTTCCGACGCGCCTTGGCGCGGGATCCCGACGGGCGTTTCCAGGACGTGGACGAGCTGTTGGCGGCGGCGGAGACGCTCGCGGAGCTCCCCGGAGCGAGTGAGGTCCCTTCCCTCGCCTCCGGCGGGTCGGCGTGCGCCGAGGGACGACGGACGCCGAGCGTGCAGTCGTCACCGCGACCCGTCGCCGGCGGCGCTGGCCGGGGGCGCTCGACGCCGACGGAATCGCTTCGGATCCCCCTCCCCGTCGTCGAGCACACCCTCTCCTCGGAGCGCCCGTCTCTGGCGGCGGCGTCCCTGGTCCCCCCTGCTCCGGCGCCCGCTGCTCCGGCGCCCGCTGCTCCGGCTCTCTCTGCTCAGGATCGGGCGGCGGAGGAGGCGGCGCCGGATCGAGGCGAGGAGGCGCGCCGCCCTCTGCCGAACACGCGGCCCTGGTTCTCGGCGCTGGGTGTGGGCTCGGTCGTCGCTCTGGGCGTCGTCGTGCTCTGGTCACGGAGCGAGGGCCCGGAGCCCGACCCGCCGCTCACCTCGACGTCGATGTCGGCGCTCTCGCCCCCCGCGCACGCACACTCCGCCGACGCACACTCCGCCGACGCGGCCTCCCTCACGACGGGCCCGTCGTCTCCCGACGTTGCCTCCTTGTCGTCGTCCGTCCCCGCCCCGCCGTCGCCCTCTGCGCCGACGGCTCCCGCGGCGCGCACGGAGGCTCGGGACCAGCGCGCCCCCGCCGTCTCCTCCCTGCGAACACCCAGCCGTCGGGCGCCCTCCGACACGACCTCGCCGGGGCAGCCCCCCGCGCGACCGCCCTCCGAACGACAGACGCACGAGCCCACCGTCACGCCGCCCGCGGATCCCGTGTTCGGGCTGCCCCTCCAGGAACGCGCCCCCGGCGCAGGGACACGATGAGCAACCGACGACGCGGCAAGCCCTCGCTGGTCCTGCTCCTGAGCGTGTCGGGGCTGCTCCGCCCGGAGCTGGCGCTGGCCGAGGACGCGACTCCGCCACCGCGCCCCTCGCCGCCGCACGACTCCGCGCCGCACG
>JAAZAA010000056.1 GCA_012514535.1 Myxococcales bacterium
CCTTGCGCTCGGCCGGGCTCGCGTGGGGGAACACCCGCTCCACCCCCAGGGCCACGTTCTCGTAGGCGCTCATCCAGGGCAGCAGGCACGGCGCCTGAAACACCACCCCGCGATCCGGCCCTGGACCGGCAATTTCCCGCCCGTCCAGCACGACGCCACCCGCCGTGATCGAGTTCAACCCGGCGACCATCGTGAGCACCGTCGACTTCCCGCACCCCGAGTGGCCGAGCAGGGCGACGAACTCGCCGCGCTCGATGTTCAGGTCGAATCCCTCGACGATGACGGCGGGTCCGCTCGGTGTTCGGTAGGTCTTCCCCAACTGAAAAAGCTCGACGTATCCGCGCATGGTTCTTCCTCTCGAAGGGACGTCTCTCCGGCTCAGCGGAGCTCGACGGGGGTGAGGGCCGGTGGCGGCGCCAAGGACGCGCTCCCCTCGCGGCGGGCGCGGGCGCGCAACCCGTCCAGGTAACCGAGGATGTCGCCGCGCAGCTCCTTGAACCGGGGATCGTGGTTGATCGTCGTCCGCTCGCGCGGCCGCGGCAGGTCCACCGGGAACTCTTGGCCGAGGGTGGCTCGCGGCCCAGGCGTCAAGGGCAGCACACGGTCCGCCAACAGGAGCCCCTCGTCGACGTCGTTGGTGATGAGCACGACCGTCGCCCGCTCCCGCTCCCGGATGCGCGCGATTTCATCCTGGAGCACCGCGCGCGTGAGGGCGTCGAGGGCGCCCAGCGGCTCGTCGAGGAGCAGCACGCTCGGGCTCATCGACAGGGTGCGCGCCAGCGACACCCGCTGACGCATTCCCCCGGACAGCTCGCTCGGCTTCTTCTCGACCGCCGCGGACAGCCCCACCATGTCCAGGTAGCTCCGCACCCGCTCCCTTCGTTCCTTGACGGGGCGATCCGCGAAGACCTGATCGACGGCGACGCGCACGTTCTCCTCCACCGTGAGCCACGGCAGCAGCGAGTAGTTCTGAAAGACGAGCCCTCGCTCGGGGCCGGGCTCCTGCGCCCGTCGGCCGCGGAACAGCACCTCTCCGGTGTCGGGCACGAGAAGGCCCGCGAGCAAGCTCACCAGCGTGCTCTTGCCGCTCCCGCTGAACCCGACGATGGCGACGAACTCCCCGGTGCGCACCTCCAGGCTGACATCGTGCAGCACCTCGGTGCGCGACGCTCCCACGCCGAAGGACTTCGCCACGCGCCTCGCTTCGAGGATGACCTCCATCTCTCCCCTCCCTCAACGCGCCGTGGCGCCGTAGCTCACGGACCGTGACAACACGATCATGAGCCGATCGAGGGCGAACCCGATCGAGCCGATCGTGAACACCGCCACCATGATCTGGGCCAAGGTTTGGCTCGACCCGTTCTGGAACATGTCCCACACGAACTTCCCGAGGCCAGGGTTCTGCGCCAGCATCTCCGCGGCGATCAGCACCATCCACCCCACCCCGAGCGAGATTCGGAGGCCCGCGAAGATCATCGGCAGCGCCGAGGGGATGACGATCTTGCGAACCCGGGTCCACGTCCCGAGCCTGAGCACCCGCGCGACGTTGAGGTGATCCCTGTCGACGGACGCGACCCCGAGCGCCGTGTTGGCGAGGGTCGGCCAGAGTGAGCACAGGGCCACGGTCAGCGCCGAGCTCAAGAACGACTTCTCGAACCAGGCCTCAGCGGGCGGGGTCGTGTAGAGCGCCCCGACACAGATCATCACGATGGGCAACCACGCGAGGGGCGAGACGGGCTTGAAGATCTGGATGAGCGGGTTGAGGGCCGCCTGGATGCCCGGGCTGATCCCGCAGAGCACGCCGAGGGGGATCGCGACGAGGGATGCCACGAGGAACCCGGCGAAGACGGTCTTCAAGGAGGTCCCGATCTGGTCGACGTAGCTCGGCCCCGCGGAGAAGCGCGCCGTACGCGCCACGTGGGCCCGGGCGCTCAGGGCATCCGCCTGGGCCGCCTTGCCTCGGGCACGCAAGAGGTTCGCCGCGGCCTCGAGTTCGGCCGCCTGCGCCGCCTTCTCCGCGCGAAAGGCCGCCTCGTCGGCCCGGCGCTGTCGGTGAGCTGCCCACAGGTGCGCCGCTTCCTGCGCGACCATCGACGGGGACGGCAGCGCCCCGTACTTCGTCATCACGTTCCGCGACGCCGCGCTCCACGCCGCCACGAAGACGAGCAGCGCCAACAGGGGGGCCCCGAAGTTGAGCCCAATCCGCCGCCACTGCTGGCGCGCCTCCTCCCCGCGGACGAGCAGGACGAACGGCGAGAACGCCTCCAGGCCGACCGCGTCGAGGGCCTTCAGAATTTTGGTGCTCATGATCCCGCTCCTCACTCCTTGTTACCGATTCGGTGTTTCGCGAGGTACTCGACGGGCTTTCGGCCGTCGTACTCGATTCCGTCGATGAACGCGCTCGTGGGCGCTTTGTAACCATCCGTGTCCCAGGGCACTTCTCCCTCCTCGAGCTTGCCCTCGTCCAACAGCTCTCGGGCCGCGGCCAGGTAGGGGCCCGGTTGGTAGGTGCGCTTCGCGACCTCGTGGTACCAAGCGTCCGGCCGCGGCTCGGTGATCTGTCCCCAGCGACGCATCTGCGTCAGGTACCAGATGGCGTCGCTGTAGAAGGGGTAGGTCGCGAAGGAACGGAAGAAGACGTTGAAGTCCGGCATCTCGCGGCGGTCCGTCTTCTGGAACGAGAAGGTGCCGGTCATGCTGGCGGCGAGCACCTCGTAGTCGGCACCGACGTAGTCCTTCCGCGCCAGGATGCGCGCCGCCTCCTTGCGATTCTCGATGCTGGCGTCGAGCCACTTGCCGGCGCGGATGAGCGCCTTGAGCGTGGCGCGGTGGGTGCGCTCGTTGGTGCGCGCCCACTCCGCGGTGACGCCGAACACCTTCTCCGGGTTGTCCTTCCAAATGTCGTAATCCGTCGTCACCGGGACACCGATGCCGCGAACGAGCGCCTGCTGGTTCCAGGGCTCACCGACGCAGTAGCCGTGGATGGTTCCCGCCTCGAGGGTCGCGGGCATCTGCGGGGGTGGGGTCACCGACAGGAGCACGTCCGCGCCCGTCGTCCCCGTCGAGTCCTGGGCCGTATAGAGCCCCGGGTGAATGCCGCTGGCCGCCAGCCAGTAGCGCAGCTCGTAGTTGTGCGTGGACACGGGGAACACGACGCCCATCTTGAGGGGCTCACCGCGCTTCTTCGCCGCCTCGGCGACGGGGCGCAGCGCGGCGGCGGAGATCGGATGGGGCGGCGTCGGCGAGGCGAGCTGGGCGTCGTGCTTCTGCATCTGGGCCCACACCTCGTTGGACACCGTGATCGCGTTCCCGTTGAGGTCGAGGCTCAACGAGGTGATGACGTCCGCCTGGGTGCCGAAGCCGATCTGGGCGCCCAAGGGCTGCCCCGCCAGCATGTGCGCGCCGTCGAGCTCCCCCGACAGGACGCGATCGAGGAGGACCTTCCAGTTCGCCTGCGCTTCGAGGGTGACGTTCAGGCCTTCCGCGTCGAAGTAGCCGAGCTCCTTGGCGATGACGAGCGGGGCGCAGTCCGTCAACTTGATGAACCCCAGCTTGATGTCCGTCTTCTCGAGCCTCGGCTTCCCGGCGTGCTCGAGCTCCGCGGCCTGGATCAGCTGCTCCAGGCGCTCCGCGTCGACCTTCGCCGCGGGCGGCGGCTCCTCCTTGCATCCCCCCGCGCTGGCGATCAGCGCCGCGACCAGCAAGCCACCACGCCCGCGGGCACTGCCTTGCCCTCTCGTTCCTCGCCCCATCGAACTCCTCATTGACACCTCCGCACGAATGCCCTGGGCCTCCGTTGCCTCGGGCTCCGGAGCTCGGCCCCGGGCACCCACATCCTGAGAGTGCCCCGAGTTCATTTCGGAGAGGCGCAGCGCAGGTTAAACTTCATCGAACCTGCCGCGGGCCCCGGAAACGGTCGTTTCAGGCGAGTGGCGCAGCGCTACACGTCATTCCGCAACCAGGACGACTCGTTTCGACGAAGCTTCGATATCGCTGCATGACGAAACGCAGTTCGCCATCCCCCGCCGTCGCGCTCTTCCGGCAACATCGGGTATTCTTCAAGTCAACGGAAGTAGCCCCCGGGAAACCACGGCGATGCGTCGACCTCCTAACGTTCGACTCACGTTCGCTCCTTCACAGAGCCACCAACTCAGGAGATTCGTGTGACTACCGCTATGCGCTCGCGCTCCCTCTGCGCCATCGCTCTGATTCCGGCTTCGGCGTTCCTCATGCAATCACGGACGGCGTCGGCTCAGACGCCGCACCCGGACGTCCGAGAGCCGGCTCCCTCCACCCCGGCCCTCACGGACGACCCGGGCTCCGACGATGTGGCCCCGCCCGACGACCCAGCGCCCGACGACCCAGCGTCCGACGATGTGGCCCCGCCCGACACGCACTCTGCCGACGCGCAGGCTGCCGACCCGCGCCCTGCCGACACCTCCCGCGCGCCCGTCGATGGACGTCCGCCCCCGACGAATCCCCGAGGATCCGTCGACGGGTCCGGTTCGCCCAGCGCGCCGGCGCCCCAGGGGTCACCTGCGCCGCCCCCGAGCCCGGTCCCCGGGCGGCCGTTCCGGGATCACGCCTTGATGTCCCCTCAGCCGTCTCCGGATCCGGACCTGGCCCCGCCCTCGTTGCTGCCCGTCGAGGCGACCACGTCGACCTGGACACGCTTCGAGTCCCGCTCCAACTACGACACCCTGGGCGTCTCCCGGGGGCGCTTCCTGGAAGGGGACGCGTTCTTCTACCGCGCGCGGCTCGGACTGCGCACGAACCCGCTCGACCTCGGCAACGGCGTCACCGGGCTCGTCCAGTTCAGCCCCCAAGCGAGCGGTCGCCTCGGCAGCGTGGGCACCACCACCGAGCGCCCCCTCGGCATCTACGAGGGCTACTTCCGGTTCCAGGGAGAGCGCGCCTCCTTCGACGGCGGTCGCTTCATGATGAACTACGGAGACGCCCTGGTCATCGGCAACCTCGACTGGAATCAGCCCGGCCGCGCCTTTGACGGCTTCCGCGCGAGATACGCCTTCGAGGGCGCCTTCATCGACGGCTTCGTGACGCTGACTGCGCGCGACGGCCTGACCCCGGCCGAGGGGCACCCGACGGTGACCGAGCCGTTCCTCGGCGGCGACGTCTACTTCTGGGGACTCTATGCGGGGCTCGGCCCGCTCGTCGCGAAGGGACTGGAGCTCGACGTGTACGCGCTCGGGCTCTCGAACGTGAAGACCGAGGGCCTACCGAGCGCCGACGATCCGACGGTCTCCCTCACCCGGGGCGGCGCGACGGAGGTCACCCTCGGGGCTCGGGTGAAGCAGAAGGTCGGTGCCCTGGACTACCGCCTGGAGGCGGGGACCCAGGTCGGCACACGCCCGATCACGGGGACCACCGGCGGCTCCCAGGACGTGTTCGCCTATCAGGCAGACGGCGAGATCGGCTTCACCCTCGGCTCCCGGCTGCGCCTCGCCCTGAACGGGGTCGTCGCTTCCGGGGACGACCCGAACACGCAGGACGCGGAGGGCTGGTTCGAGCTCTTCCCCACCGGTCACAAGTTCCTCGGCCTGATGGACATCATCGGCCCCCGCACGAACGTCGCGAGCGGCGTCTTCAAGGGGACCGCGCACCTGACCGACTCCCTGCTCTTCTTGCTCGACGCGCACGTCTTCACGCGCCTCGAGGACGGAGGCTTGGGGCAGACCGGCACGGACAAGTTCGCAGGCTACGAGGTGAACACGCAGCTGATGCAGAAGATCGGAGCGCCGGGGCGCCTGCGCGGCCTCTACGGGATTTTCATTCCCAACGCGGGCTACTACGCCTCCGGCGATCCGGCCCACTACGTCGAGATCGAGGCCGGCATCGTCTTCTGATCACTCGCGCCCCCCGCGGCCGGCGCCCCCCCCCAGCGCCGGTCCTCACTCCGCGGCGTCCTCGCGCGTCGAGTCGTGGCACTCTCCGGTGCAGGCGCCCTCGAGCATCCCCTCGAGGGCCTCCACGCCGGGGAGCTCCGCGTAGACCCAGCCGTCCTCCACCCGCGCGGGGAACGTGGCGATCGAGAGCTCGTCGCCGCTCAGGCACTCACCGCTCTCGAGGCTGAACGTCTTCTTGTGGAAGGGGCACGCGACCTTCGGCGTCCCTCCCTGATCTCCCAGCAGACCCCGCGACAGGACCAGCTCCTGCTTGTGCGGGCACATGTTCTGGGTGACGTACCACTCTCCGCGGCTCTCGAAGTGGAACAGGGCGAGCTCCGCGCGGCCGACCCGCACGGCCATTCCTCCCTCGGCGGGCACCTCCGCGGCGCGGAGGAGCCGCGTCCAGGAGCGCTGCTCCACCACGGGCAAATGGCGCTTCGCCGGCAGCGTCGTCCGCGTCCACGGCGCGGGGTGACGCTGGCCGCGCGCGCTCACCATCGGAGCGGGGCGATCCTCACGGGCGAGCGCGGCGCTGCCCTCGTCGGCGAAGTGCCGGAAGAGCGCGCGCTTCTCCGGGCTGCGCACGACGTCCGTCCACTCGCACACGAAGGCGTCCACGAGCCTCTGCATGTCCGCCTCGAACTCCGCCGCCAGACCCAGGGAGTCGTTCACGACCACGTCCCGCACATGATCGATGCCCCCCTCCAGCTTCTCGAGCCAAACGGAGGTCCGCGTGAGCTTGTCCGCCGTCTTGATGTAGTACATCAGGAAGCGATCGATGTACCGGAGCGCCGTCTCCTCGTCGATGTCGCTGGCCAGCAGCTCCGCGTGCCGCGGCTTCGCCCCGCCGTTGCCGCACACATAGAGATTCCAGCCTTTCTCCGTGGCGATCAGGCCGAAGTCCTTCGACTGCGCCTCCGCGCACTCCCGCACGCAGCCGCTGACGGCGCTCTTGAGCTTGTGCGGTGAGCGGAGGCCCTTGTAGCGCTCCTCCACGCGCACCGCGAAGCCGACCGAGTCCTGCACGCCGTAACGGCACCACGTGGAGCCGACGCAGCTCTTCACGGTGCGGACGCTCTTGCCGTAGGCGTGGCCGCTCTCGAAGCCGGCGTTGACGAGCTCCTCCCAGATGTCGGGGAGCTGCTCGACGCGCGCGCCGAACAGGTCGATGCGCTGCCCGCCGGTGATCTTCGTATACAGGCCGTACTTCTTGGCGACCTCGGCGATCACCAGGAGCTTGTCCGGAGTGATCTCGCCCGCCGGGATCCGCGGCACGACCGAGTACGTGCCGCCGCGCTGGATGTTGGCCAGGAACCGATCGTTGGTGTCCTGGATCGTCGCGTGGTTCGTGATGGGCTCGGCGTGGACGCTCGCCAGGATCGCGGCGACGGCCGGCTTGCACACCTCACAGCCGTGGCCCTTCCCATAGGCCTCGATCACCTCGCGGAAGCTGCGCTGCCCGCGGATCTTCACGAGATCGTACAGCTCCTGGCGGCTCTGCTCGAAGTGCTCACACAGAGACCGCTTCACGACCTTGCCGCGAGCGGCCATCTCCGCGTTGAAGATGTCCGTCACCAAGGGCAAACACCCGCCGCAGCCGGTGCCCGCCTTGGTGCATTTCTTGATCGCCTCGAGGGTGCAGTTCTCGTCGGCGGCGATGGCCTGCACGATGTCCAGCTTGGTCACCGCGTTGCAGGAGCACACCTGGGCCGTGTCCGGGGTCGCCAACGGCGCCGCGCCCGAGCGGGTGCCGAGGAGGAGCTCGTCCGGCGAGACGGGCAGGTCGTCGCCGCTGCGCGCGTAGGGGAGGAGCGCGCCGTACTCCGTCGTGTCTCCCACCAGGATCGCGCCGAGGAGCTTCTTCCCGTCACCGGAGACGATCACCTTCTTGTAGGTCCCGCCTAGCCAATCCTGGAACACCACGGTCGCCGTCCCCGGGCGCTCGTCCGCGAACGGGTCGCCGAGGCTGGCGACCTCGACGCCGAGCAGCTTCAGCTTGGTCGACATGTCGGCGCCGTTAAACTCGCCGGGGTTGCCGCGCAGGGTCTGCGCGAGGGCCGACGCCATTTCGTAGCCCGGGGCGACGAGGCCGTAGAGCACGCCGTCGTGGATGGCGCACTCGCCGACCGCGTAGATGTTCGGATCACTGGTCCGCAGCGAGTCGTCGACGACGACCCCGCCGCGCTCGTACACCTCGAGGCCCGCATCGGCAGCCAGCTGGTCCCGGGGGCGGATGCCCGCCGAGACGATCACCATATCCACGTCGAGCTTGTTGCCGTCACCGAAGCGGAGGCCCGTCACCGAGGCGGAGCCGAGCACGCCGACCGTGCGCACGCCGAGGTGGACGTGCAGCCCGAGCGCCTCGATCTGGCGCTGCAGGAGCCGCGCGCCAGCATCGTCGAGCTGCCGCGGCATGAGGCGCTGCGCCTGCTCCACCACGTGCGTGGTGAGCCCCAGATCCCGCGCCGCCTTGGCCGCCTCCAGACCGAGGAGCCCTCCGCCGATGACCGCCGCCGATCGCGCCCCGGCTGCATAGGCGGTGATCGCTTCCAGGTCCTCGATGGTGCGGTAGACGAACACCCCGACCTTGTCGAGGCCGGGCACCGGGGGCACGAAGGGGGCCGCGCCGGTCGCGAGCACCAGGGAGTCGTAGGGCACCTCCTCGCCGTCGTTGGTGATCACCACCCGTGAGGCCCGCTCGATCCGCGCCGCACGCTTGCCGAGGCGCAGATCAATCCCGCGGGCGGAGTACCAGCTCACGGGCGCCAGCACGAGATCCTCTGCCCCCTTGCCGCCGAAGTACTCCGAGAGGTGCACGCGGTCGTAGGCGGGCCACGTCTCCTCGCCGAGCACGGTGATGCGCACCGGGTGACCGTCTTCGCCTTCGGTGAGCCGCTCGCACAGCTTGTAGCCCACCATGCCGTTGCCGATGACGACGACGCGGTGCTTCCCGATGGGGTTCTGGCGCACGCTGGGGGCTTCGCTCTCCCAGAGCCCGAGGGTCTGCGCCAGGTCGCGCACCACGGGCTGCATCACGGTGGCGTGACTGAGCACCAGGTCCGGGTGCACGCCGCGTCGCCGCAGCAACCCCGTCGCCGCCTCCGCCGCCAGCACCGGCTGCGAACGCAGGGTCTGGACCAGGCGCTCCTCCTGGCCCGACACGCGACACGCGTCGAAGAGCCACGCGGCCGTGCGCTCCGTCAGGAACACGATCCCCTGGGCTTCTCGGGCCGCGAGCTTCTCGAGGAGCTCGAGCGCCTCGGGGTCGACCGCCGCGGCCGGCGCCACGACCCGCGCCGTGCCGCCCGCGTTCTCGATGGCCTGGGCGAGGGCCAGCTCGGTGGCTCTCTCGAAGGGCTGGATCCCGACCACCCTCCCGGCGAGCCCGAGGTTCTCCACCGCCGCGATCAGGGCGTCCAGATCGGGACGTCGCGTCACCACGTCGGCGTTGAGGCCCAGCTCGCTCAGGGCTCGCGCCGGCTTGGCGCCCCGGGCGATCTTCCGCGCGACGGACAGGGCTTCGAGGAACGCGTCGCTCTTCTCCAGCTGCCGGGACATCTCCACCATCAGGTGGACCCCCTGCGCGGAGGTGAACACGACGTCGTCGAACTCCCCTTCGACGAGCTGCACGATCCACCGCTCGAGGGGGATGGCCCCCGAGCTCTGGGAGTTCCGGGCGAACGGCAAGAGCCGCACGCCGAGCTTCTTCAGGCACTCCGCCAAGGCGTGGGAGTGCGGAGTCTCTGCGAGGGCGATGGTGGGCTGACGAGAAGTGGCTTCCTTGGACATGGGCTCCATACCTCGAGCTCCACTGTCCGGGGGCCGCTGTTTCGCGTTCTACCGGGGTTTCCAGAAAGTCGGAAAAGAACGCGAAATGGGCGCTGACCGGAAACACGGGGGCGCGCGTTTCCGGTCAGTGACGGCGCGCCATGTTTCCACGAGGTGACCGGAGGCTGTCGAGTTTCGTCACGTCCTCCAGCGCCGGGCAGCCCCGCGGGTCGGCCACACGGGCCGCCGCAGAGCTCGACCGCACGGGCGTGCCGCCGGTGCCGGCCTGCAGGGGCCGCACAAGGTCCCGTGGTGCACGCGGGATTCCAGCGCACGGGATTCCAGCACGCGGGGTCGAGCGGACCGGATCGACCGCACTACCGCACGGACGCTCGCGTCAGGCGCTCACTGACCGCTCATGGCTCGTAGCGCCGGCAAGTCCTTGAGCGTGAACCCGTTCTCGTCGCCGCCCACGGTGCCCGACCGCTCCCAGCGCGTCATCACTCGGATCGCCGTCTCCGCGCTGGTGCTGACGAGCTCCGCGAGCTCCTGCCTCGACAAGTGGATGGGGATGCCGCTGGACCCGTCCTCGAAGTCGTCGCCGAAGCGCTCGTACAGGTTGATGAGGAGATGCGCCAGGCGCGCTTCGACGGTGCCGGCGCTCAGCACGTCGATGCGCTGCAGGAGGTTCTCCACCTTCGTCTGCGCGTTGCGCACCAACGCGGCCGCCAGCTCGTTGCTCGTCTTCATCGCCTCGAGGATGCGGTCGCGCGGCACGAGCGCTACCTCGACGTGCGCCGTCACCGCGATCGCCGCCGCCGGGTAGACGACCCCCTTGAGCAAGGCCAGGTCGCCGACGCTGTCCGGTGGTCCGAAGAGCCCGCAGATGACCGACCGACCTCCGGCCGTCGGTCGAACGACCTTGAGCACCCCGCGCCGGACGACCACGAAGTGCCGGGGCTGATCGCCGGCATCCCAGAGGCGCTCTCGCCTGGACAGGGAGCGCAGGGTCGTGACCTCCGCCAACGACGACAGGGTGGATGCATCAACACCCGCCAGGGCGGGAGTGCGTTTCAAGACCTCGAGGACACCCATGAGAACTCCTTAAGCAAAAATCGTTCCGCAACTCCGAGAGGCCCCGACCGCCGCCGCGAGATCGAACCCCTCGGGGGACGCCAGCCGAGGTGAGCGCCTCGGGAACTCCTGGAGAGGTGACGCGCGGATTTGCGCGGTGCCGGGGCGCTGGCGCAAACCTTGCGGCGGCTCAGCACAGCTCCAGAAAAAGCGCGTTCTCGCATGCCTCGTGCTTCCGGAACGCCGCATAGGCACGGGCGAAGGCGAGCTCGATGGTCCGGGGGCTCACCCGCGGATCCCCCACCATCCGACGGACCTCATCGAAGGCGTTCAGCAATACTGGGTGTTCGGCGTCCAGTCGGGCGAGGACCTCGAGCTGCTCGGAGTTTCTCTGAGAGCGCACCTCCGGGAAGGAGGTGGCCACCTCGACGGCGAAGTGGCTCTCCAGGAGGCTCACGAGCTCCCCGAGGAGCCGGGCGGCGTCCGCATGGCGGACCTTCGTCTCGGCCTCGTCCTCGACCTCGTCCGTGGCGACGCGCTCCTCGATGCGCTGCAGCAGCTCGAGCAGCCGGCGGTGCTGCAGGATCGCGTGCAAACCGTCTTCCGTCCCCATGGGCCAAGGTCTGCTGTCCGCCGGCGCCGACGCGGCGCCCAGCGGGTCGCTGTGGGTCACTGCGGATCTTGCTGTGCTGGCCATCGTCCGCCGTAAAGCACCTTTCATGCCAGCATCGCCTCCGAGGCTCTCACAGGGGAGCCCCTCGCGCACTGACGGACGTCAGGTCGACGGCTGACGAGCATCAGAGCCCCGGATCTCGCGGCGCCGTAGGGTGAGGGGCGCCGCGATCCTGCGTCCCCTTCCCTGGTGCACCCATGAGCACGACCCCGCCTCCCCTCGTGTATTCCTGTTCCGGCTGTTCCAGCGCTGCGCAGATGGCGAACCATCTCGCCCTCCAGCTCGACCGCCGCGGCGTGGCGGAGATGTCCTGCATCGCCGGCGTCGGCGGCGACGTGCCTCAGCTCGTGAACATCGCCCGCTCCGGGCGCCCCATCGTCGCCATCGACGGCTGTCCCCTGCGCTGCGTGGCCCACTCCCTCGCCCGGCACGGCCTGACCCCCCAGCGGCAGGTGACCCTCTCCGAGTTCGGGGTGCGCCGGAAGGCCCACGAGGACTTCGACCGTGCCGAGGCCGAGCGCCTCCTCGAGGCCCTCAGCGCCGAGCTGCGCGACGGGCTCACTCCGCGACCGGAGCCGCGCTCCGCTCCGCGGGCTCCGTCGGAGGGATCGCCCGGGTCGGGTTCGGGTGGGCTGGCGAGCGGGCTGGCGCCGTCCCCTGCAGCCCCAAGCGCCCGCTGAGCACGGGCAGCGCGACCTTGATGGAGACGGTCAAGATCATCAGGCAGAGCGCCCAAATCCCGGCGGTGACGCGCCACTCGGTGAGACTCGGCGCGTACTCCACGAGCTCGTGCAGGGTGCTGGGCACGAAGCCCGGGACGATCAACCCCATCCCCTTTTCAATCCAGACGCCCACGAAGGCGAGCGCACACGCGACGTTCAAGACCAGCTTGCTCGTACGTGAGGCGGGCAGGTGGAGCAGCAGCGCCGAGGCGACGTTGAAGGCGACGGCGGACCAGATCCAGGGCACGAGGCCGTGTTTCCCGTGGGATCCGAAGAACAGGTACTTCGCGGCGGTGGCGTGAGCTCCGCCCGTATAGAAGGCGGTGAACAGCTCGGAGCCGAGCATGAACAGGTTCAGGAGCACGGTCACCCGCAGCACGGAGGCGAGCGTCCGGAGAGGACCATCGCCGATGTGGAAGTCCGAGTACCTGCGGACGACCTGCAGCAGGAGGATCACGAAGGCGGGCCCCGTGATGAAGGCCGACGCGATGAAGCGCGGAGCGAGCAGCGCCGAGTTCCAGAAGGGGCGCCCGCCGAGCCCGCTGTAAAGGAACGCCGTGACGGTGTGGATCGAGACCGCCCAGAAGATGGAGAGGAAGACGAAGGGGAGATACCAGCGCTTGGCCGGCTTGCGGCCGAGGAACCGCATGTAGAGCAGGTAGCCGGTGATGTGCAGGTTGAGCAGCAGATAGCCGTTCAGCACGATCACGTCCCAGGTGAGCATCGAGATCGGCCAGTTGAAACGGCCGAGCCCGGGCAGCAGATGCCAGAACCTGTCGGGGCGTCCGAGATCCGCCAACACGAAGGCGAGGCACAGGGAGATCGCCGCGATCGCCAGCATCTCCCCGATCAGCACCACGGAGTGCATCTCGTGGTCGTCGTACAGGTAGGCGGGGATGACCATCATCACGGCGCCCGCCGCGAGGCCCACCCCGAAGGTAAAGTTGGCGATGTAGAGCCCCCAGGAGACGTGATCGCTCATCCCCGTGAGGCCCATCCCCTCGACCACCTGATGAGCCCACGCGTTCGCACCCACCAGGGCCACGGCCGTGAGCACCGTCATCCACGCGTAGAAGCGCCAGGTGCCCTCGAAGCCCAACTTGAAGAGCTGCCAGAGGAAGCGCGGGTAGGTAGCGGCGTGACTCGAGCCCATGGGATCACTCGTCGAAGAAGTAGAAGAAGCGAGGGCGCGTTCCGAGCTCCTCCTTCAGCACGAACACGCGCTTGTTCTCGAGCACCCAGCGGATCTCGCTGTCCGGGTCGAGGAGGTTGCCGAAGACGCGCGCCCCCGTGGGGCACGCCTCGAGGCAGGCGGGGAGACGCCCTTCCCGGGTCCGATGCAGGCAGAACGTGCACTTCTCCACGACGCCCGCGGGGCGAATGCGGTTCGAGAGGTAGGCCTGGTCGGGGTTGATGTCCTCGGGGGCGAGCTCTGGCTTGTGCCAGTTGAAGCGCCGCGCGTGGTAGGGGCAAGCTGCCTCGCAGTAGCGACAGCCGATGCACCAGTTGTAGTCCACGACGACGATGCCGTCGGACTCCTTCCACGTGGCCTGCACGGGGCACACGTCCACGCAAGGAGGATTGTCACACTGCTGACACTGCACCGGCAGGTAGTACTTACCTGGCGCGGGCACCTCGTGGTCGTAGGTCGCGTTGCCCTGCTCCAGGTCGAAGGAGCCCTGATCCATCTCGAGCACCCGGATGTACGAGTTGTTCGTCGCTCGATCGTGGTTGTTCTCCTCGTGGCAGGCCTCGGCGCAGCGGCGGCACCCGATGCACACGCTCAGGTTCAGCGCGTAACCGAACTGCACGTCCTCCATCGGGCGGACGTCGCGGATGTGGACGTCGCGCCCGTACTCGGCGGCCGTCTCCTCCTCCAGGCGCCTCAGCACCCGCTCCATCTCCTCCTTGTCGAGTTCGCGGTAGTGACGCTGGAGGAACTCGTCGAGGCTGAGGTCCCGCGCCCACTCCCGGAGCGGCGCCATGGCCTGCGCGAAGGCGCCGGCCCCCAACGTGGTGCCCACCACCTTCAGGGCGACACGTCGATTGACCTTAGTCATGGGGGGCCTCCGGGGCGTGCGTGGGCTCGGACAGGAAGCGATCGCGCGGCGGGTGCACCGGGTGGCCCCCCCGATACGCGGGCTCGTGAGGGTCGTGGCAATCGACGCAATGATTGCGGCGCCGCTCCCCCCGCGAGAGGTCCCAGTACCCGCGCATGCCGCCGTGGGATCCACGCCGGTAGTCGCGGGTCTGGGGGCCGTGGCACTGCGCGCAGAGCTGGAGCGCCTCGCTCCCGGGCAACACCTCTCCACTGGCGAGGCGCAGCTCGTGCGTCCGCTCGTCGTCGTGACAGGAGCTGCAGTGGAGCTCGCCGTGACGAACCGTCAGGCCAGCGTGGAACTCACGCAGCTCTCCGGCCGCATCGGGCAACGAGGTGGCGCTCCGCTGCGCGTGGCAGCTGACGCAGGCGACTCGACGGGGTCGCCCCAGAGCATCGAGCTGCCCGCTCGGCACGCCGCCGAGTCGGGAGCCGTCGATGATCACCCGCCCGCTGGGCAGGCCGGGAGCGGCTCCGAGCTCTTGCATGCGCGGAGCGTCGGGTCGGTTGCACGCCGCGGCGCAACCGATGAGGAAGAAGCAGAAGGGGAGCGAGACTCGTTGCGGCACCTGTAGGCGAGCGCTCTGCAGGGGACGTGCCAGAAGCGCCCTCGACGTCGTCCTCCCTCCCGACGCAACCCCGGGGCGCGTCTGTCGATCGACACGGCCCGTGACGGTGTGAGGGGACGCGTCGATTTTTGCGGAGGTGGTCGGTGATGCGTGCAGCTTCTGCGGCGATGGTCCGACGTGACTCCGACAGTGCCGCCGTCTTCGCGCTCTCCGTGCCCTGGCGCGTGTCTTGCTTGAGGAGAACCGAATCTCCGATGGCAATTAGCGGATTGGTCATCACCTTGGACGACGATCCAGAGCGCCGACGGGCGGCGCTCGCGGCTCTGCGCGCCGACGAGCGGCTGACCCTCGGAGAGCCCACGGGGAACCACCTCCCCCTGATCGCGGAGACGCGGCGGGCGCGCGAGGGCGTCGAGCTCATCGAAGACCTGTTCACGCAGCCTGGCGTTCGGTTCGTCGACGTCGTCAGCGTGGACATGAGCGACGAGCTCGAGGACGGCGATCCAGCGTCCGCCGACTCCGTCGGGGACCCCAGCCACGAGGAAGGATGAGGATGGAGCGGCGACAGTTCATCAAGAACGCGGCCATGGCGAGCGCGACGGTAGCCGCCACCCGACTGGCGCTGGGCAAGGATCCCCCGAAGCCGGACTCCCTCCCCCCCACCCCCGGCGTCACCTGGGACAAGGCGCCCTGTCGTTTCTGCGGCACCGGGTGTCACGTCCAGGTGGGCGTGAAGAACGGCAAGGTCGTGGCCATCGCCGGGGATCGCAAGGCGGAGGTCAACAAGGGGCTGCTCTGCGTGAAGGGCTATCACGTGGGGCTCGCCCTGTACGGCAAGGACCGCCTCACACGGCCGCTGCTGCGCAAGGGGGACCGCTTCGAGCCGATCGGCTGGGACCAGGCGCTCGAGATCGTCGCGCGGCGCATCTTCGACGATCCCGAGGGGTTCGCCATCTACGGCAGCGGGCAGTGGACCATCCCTGAGGGGTACGCCGCCCTCAAGCTCGTGAAGGCCGGCCTCGGCACGAACAACATCGATCCCAACGCGCGCCTGTGCATGGCCTCCGCCGTCACCGGCTTCTTGGCGACCTACGGCGTCGACGAGCCGGCGGGCTGCTACGACGACCTCGACGAGTGCGACGTGCTCATCATGTGGGGAAACAACCCCGCAGAGATGCACCCGGTCCTGTTCTCGCGGGTCATCGACCGCCGCTCCCGGGGCGAGAAGGTGACCCTGATCGACATCGGGACCCGGCGCACCCGCACCTCCGAACACTGCCAGCACCACCTGCTCTTCAAGCCGCACACCGACATCGCCGTCGCGAACGGTATCCTCCACCTGCTCCTCGAGCGCGGGACCTACGATCGCGCCTTCGTGGAGAAGCACTGTCGCTTCCGGGCGGACAGCGATCCCGCGACGTTGCAGGGTAAGGAAATCGGGTTCGACGAGTTCAAGCGGAGGCTCGCGGAGTACACCCCCGAACGGGTTCAGCAAATCTCCGGCGTGTCGGCTCAGGACATTCGCATGCTCGCCGACCTGTTCGGTCGGCGCGATCTGCGCATCACCAGCTTGTGGTGCATGGGCCCCAATCAGCACACGCGCGGTACTGCGATCAACACGCTCATCCACGCGGTCCACCTGCTCAGCGGACACTTCGGTCGTCCCGGGGACGCGCCGACCAGCCTCACCGGGCAGCCCTCCGCCTGCGGAACCGTGCGCGAGGTGGGCACCCTGGCCCACGCCCTCCCCGGCGGCCTCGTCGTGTCCCAAGCCGAAGATCGCAAGAAGGCGGAGAAGCTCTGGAACCTGCCGGAGGGGCGCGTTTCCGGGAAGCCCGGGCCGCACACCGTCGAGCTGTGGCGCCGCTTCTCCACCCCCAAGGACGAGGGCGGCACCATCAACACCGTCTGGGTGCAGGTGACGAACCCCGCGCGCTCCCTGCCGAACGTCAACGAGCTGTTCGAGCCGAGTCGCCGCATCGACGGCAAGTTCCTCATCGTCTCCGACGTGTACCCCTCCGCCACCGCCCAGGCGGCGGACCTCATCCTGCCCTCGGCGATGTGGGTCGAGAAGAACGGCATGGTGGGCAACTCCGAGCGGCGCACCCAGCAATGGTTCCGCATGGTGAAGCCGCCAGGGGAGGCCCGGGACGACGCCTGGCAGCTCATCGCGGTGGCCCGCAAGCTCTACGAGCTCGGCCATCCGGGGATGAAGGACAAGGACGGGCGCTTCCTCTTCGCCATGGAGCAGGGGGGCGTCGAGGTGCCCGTGTGGGACTACCGCCACTACTACGACATCAACGTCGACTCACGGCTGTTCGAGGAGTACCGGACCTTCACGCGCTTCAAGCACAAGGATCTCGCCCCCTACGACGAGTACGTGAAGGCGCGGGGCCTCCGTTGGCCCGTGGTGGAGCAGCCCGACGGCACCTGGCGGGAGACCAAGTTCCGCTTCGCGGGCTTCGACGACCCCTACGTGAAGAAGGGACAGGAGTTCGACTTCTATCACTCCACCACCAAGGACGGCCGGGCGCAGATCTGGTTCCGGCCCTATCAGCCGCCGCCGGAGGTGCCCGACGCCGAGTATCCCTTCTGGCTGTGCACCGGGCGCGTGCTGGAGCACTGGCACACGGGCACGATGACGATGCGCATCCCCCAGCTCCGGAGGGCGATGCCCCAGGCGTACGTCGAGCTGAACCCCGCAGACGCGAAGAAGCTGCGGGTGACCAGCGGCGACCTGGTGGTGCTCGAGTCGCGGCGCGGACAGCTCGAGTTGCCCGCGTGGATCGAGGGGCGCGGCGCGCCGCCGCCGGGGACCGTGTTCGTCCCGTTCTTCGACGAGTCGCTGCCCATCAACCGCGTGACCCTCGACGCCCACGACCCCTTCTCCAAGCAGCCGGACTACAAGAAATGCGCCGTGCGCGTCCGCAGGAGCGCCCGCCGCATCGCACGCCCATGAGCACTCCCGCCCCCGAACCCTCCGACGTCCTCCGCCACCGCATCTGGCACGTTGTGGGTGCGGTGGCCGTCGGCGTCGCGGCCGCCGGATTCCTGGCGGGCGTCGCGGGCCCCCCCGAGCGCGCGACGCCTCCTCGAGGAGAGGCGCCCGCCACGGAGGGCCCCGCCGTCCGCCGCTACTCCGAGATGGGCTCCGAACCGCGCGGTCCGAACGCGAACCTGTACGAGCGCGGCACCTCGGTCCTCGCGGTCGAGCGGGACCCCTACGCGGTCGTGGAGCGCACGGACGCCGAGCGCGCGGCTGCCCTCCGCGCCCGGGACGCGCGACGGGCCTACGACGGCGCGCCTCCCACGATCCCGCATCCCATCGATCAGCGCCGGGCGCCGGACTGCTTGGCGTGCCACGGAGCGGCGGTCCAGATCGACGGCAAGATCGCCCCGACGATGAGCCATCCCCGCTACGACAGCTGCACCCAGTGTCACGTCGTGGCCGCCGATCCACGCCCCGGCGGCGCGGCCCCGGAGGGAGTGGCCAACACCTTCGTGGGGACCTCGTCGGAGAACCCGGGAGCGCGCGCGTGGCCAGGAGCTCCCCCGACGATCCCCCACGCGACGTCCATGCGCACGGACTGCCTGAGCTGCCACGGCTCCTTGGGGCGCGTGGGACTGCGCACGAGCCACCCCTGGCGCCAGAGCTGCACCCAGTGCCACGCCCCCTCCGCGGAGCTCGATCAGCGCGGACCAACCCCGTAGGACCACCCCGCTCATGTCCCTCCCGCGCCTCGACGTGCCTACGGCGGCCGCGCCAACCGAACCCTCCGCGCGCGCCGTCGACCCCTCTCCCGCAGGGGAGCCCCCCTTGCCGCCCCTGCAGACCGCGATCCTCGACGAGGCGACCCTCGAACGCCTCTTCCGCGAGATCGCCGCCCTCCCTAGGGCTCCCGAGGTGATCGTGAAGTGGGCTCCTCGGGAGCACACCCCCGACGCACGCACGTCGCTGGCCGAGGCCCGTGACGCGCTCGGCGATGGCCGCGCCTTCGGGCTGCAGCTCCGGTATCTCCTCGACGGCTCCCTCTGGTTCGACACCCTGATGCGAGTGGAGGGGGGCGTGCGGCTGGTGCGCATCGCCCATCCCCTGCCGCCATCGTCGAGCTGACGTGCGCGCAAGGTCGGCGTGACACCGCGGGTCGAGCGGGGCGCCGACGCCGATTCTGCGTGGAGGGCCTACGCCCTTGGCCCCGGGGACCCGCCGTTCCTCGGCATACCCCTTGCTTGAGAGAGATCGTGAGCTTCGTTTCCTTGCGACTGCCGAGCAGTGAGCAGCCCTCCGCCGCCCCGAACCTCGCCCGCGCGGGCGCCGTCTTGGGCCGCATGGGGTTTCGCCCGTTCTTCCTGCTGGCTGCGCTGTTCTCCGCGGTGGCCATCCCCCTGTGGGTGCTCGCGCTGCAGGGGCGAGTGCAGCTCCGGGTTCCAGGAGGTGCTCTGTTTTGGCACACGCACGAGATGGTCTTCGGCTACACGGTCGCCGTGATCGCCGGCTTCTTGCTGACGGCCGTCACCCGCTGGACCGATCGAAGCACCGCGACCGGCGGACTCCTCTACGCCCTCGCGGGGGTCTGGATCCTGGGACGTGTCGCCGTGCTGCTCGCCGGACACCTGCCGGGCACCCTCGTCGCCGTGGTGGACCTGTCGTTCCTCCCGCTCGTCGCCTGGGCCATCGGCAGACCCATCTACGCGTCGCGCAACCGTCGCAACTACGCGATGGTCGGGATCCTGGTCGGACTGGGGGGAGCCAACCTGGCGGTGCACCTGGACAGCCTCGGGGTCGCGCCCGGTGGGGCCCCCTGGGGGCTCCGCCTGGGGCTCAATCTGATCACCCTGATGATGCTCATCATCGGCGCGCGGGTGATTCCGATGTTCACTCGGAACGCAGTGGGCGACTCGAGGATCCAATCCGCGCGTAGCTGGGACGTGGCGACCGCGCTGGGCGCCGTCGCCCTCACGGTCGCCGACGTCGTCGCTGCGCCCGCCCCCATCCAGGCCGCGCTCGGCGGGGGAACGGCGCTGGTGGCGCTGGTGGCGGCGCGGCGCTGGGGAACGCGCGCGAGCCTCCGTAACCCGATGCTGTGGGTGCTCCACTTCGGCTACTTCTGGATCCCCATCGCGCTCCTGCTGCGGGCCGCGCACTTCGCCGGACTGCCCGTCGCTCACAGCACGGCGGTGCACGCCCTCACCGCGGGCGCCATCGGCACGCTCACCTTGGGCATGATGGCGCGGGTCACCCTCGGTCATAGCGGGCGCATCATCACGACGTCCCCGCTGACCACGGCGTGCTTCGCCGCGATCACGGCGGCGGCCCTCCTCCGGGTGACCGTTCCGGAGCTGGCGCCTCCCCTCACGGCCCACGCGTGGCTCTGCGCGGGCATCGCCTGGACGCTCGCCTTCCTCGGCTACGCGGTGCGCTTTGGTCCGATGCTGCTCAGTCCTCGCGTCGACGGGAAGGCTGGATGAACCATGAAGTCCCACGACGACCACCCCTTCATCGCCATCTGGGAGACGACCCAGGCCTGCGATCTGAGCTGCAAACACTGCCGCGCCGAGGCGCGCCCGGAGCGCGACGCCGGTGAGCTCGACACCGCCGAGGGGAAGCGGCTCCTCGAGTCCTTCGCCGCGGCGCGGGTGCCGCTGGTCGTGCTGACGGGCGGCGATCCCGCCAAGCGCCCCGACCTCGTCGAGCTGGTGGCCTACGGTCACTCCCTCGGCCTGGCCATGGGGCTCACCCCCTCCGCCACCCCCCTGGTGACCCCCGAGCTCGTCGGCGACCTCGCGCGGGCGGGGCTCGCGCGCCTCGCCATCAGCATCGACGGACCGAACGCCGAGATCCACGACTCCTTCCGGGGCATGGCCGGCGGCTTCGACTGCGCCCTGTCGATCCTGGAGGCGGCCCGGCGCCACTCCCTGCCGACGCAGATCAACACCTCGATCTACACGAGCAACCAGGGCTGCCTGCCGGAGCTCGTGGGCTTCGTCCGGCAGCAGCGCTGCACCCTCTGGAGCGTGTTCTTCGTCGTCCCCACCGGCCGCGCCAGCTGGCGCATGGAGCTGTCCGACGACGAGGTGGAGGCGGCGCTCGAGCTGCTGGCGGACGCCGCGGAGCGTGAGCCCTTCGCCATCAAGACGACCGCGGCGCCCCAGTATCGCCGCCTGTTGCTGCAGCGGGGTCGGGGCAAGTCCCACGGGGCCCGCGGGATCGCCGGGCTCGACGTGAACGAGGGGCGCGGCTTCATGTTCGTCTCCCACCGGGGCGACGTGTTCCCGAGTGGCTTCCTCCCCGTCGCTTGCGGCAACGTTCGCCACACCGATCCCGTGACCATCTACCGTGAGAGCCCGGTGTTCCGGTCGCTCCGCGATCCCGGCGCCCTCCAAGGCAAGTGCGGCGTATGTCAGTACAAGAAGGTGTGCGGCGGCTCACGGGCGCGCGCCTACGCCCACTCGGGCAACGTGCTCGCCTCCGATCCCGCCTGCGCCTACGTCCCCCCCGGCTACGTGGGGCCCCCTCCGAGCGCGCGTCCGCGCAGGCTCGAGGTGCTCGCATGACTCTCCTCGCGGTCTCGCCGCCAGCACCTCTGCAGTGAAGGAACTCTCTCGAATGCTCGAAGCACACGACCTGCCCACGATCATCCAGGGCGGCATGGGAATCGGCGTCTCCGACTGGCGCTTGGCGCGCAGCGTGTCGATCCAGGGCGGCCTCGGCGTGGTCTCTGGCACGGCCATCGACACCGTCCTGGTGCGACGCCTCCAGCTGGGGGACGAGGGGGGGCACGTGCGCCGCGCCCTGGCCGCCTTCCCGGACCAGCGCGCCGCCGAGCGACTCCTGAAGCGCTACTACGTCGAAGGAGGGATCCCCCCGGATGCGCCCTTCCAGCCGCTCCCCCTGCCGAAACAGCGCATGAACCGCGCTCGCCTGCAGGTCTTCGTCCTGGCGAACTTCGTCGAGGTGTTCCTCGCCAAGGAGGGACACGACGGCCCGATCGGGATCAACTATCTGGAGAAGATCCAGCTCCCGACCCTGCCGTCCCTCTACGGGGCCTTGCTCGCCGGAGTGGACGTGATCCTCATGGGGGCAGGCATCCCCGCCTCGATCCCCGGGATCATCGCGGGGCTGCTCGCGGGCGAGCGCGTGGAGCTGAAGCTGCAGGTGGAAGGCCACCGCACCCCCGAGGGGTTCACGACCACCTTCGCCCACGAGGACGCCTTCGACGAGGACCTGCTCGCCGCCCGTCGCGACGGCGCCCGATCCCGACGGCCCCTTTTCCTGCCCATCATCTCCTCACACATCCTCGCGAAGACCCTCACGAAGAAGGCGAACGGCAAGGTCGACGGCTTCGTCGTCGAGAGCCACGTCGCCGGCGGACACAACGCGCCTCCGCGCAAGTCCCGGACCTCGGACGGCGGCGGATGGGGAGCCCTCGATGCACCCGACCTCGACGTGCTCCGGGGCCTCGAGCTGCCCTTCTGGCTGGCAGGGGGGCGCGCGTCGGCGGCGGCATACCAGGAGGCGCGGCGCCTGGGTGCCCACGGCATCCAGGTGGGGACCGCCTTCGCCTTCTGCGAGGAGTCCGGGATCCCCCTCGACGTGAAACGACGGACCATCGCGAGCTGCCGCCGGGGCACCCTCCACGTGGTGACCGACTTCGAGGCGTCGCCGACAGGCTATCCCTTCAAGCTGGTCCTCGACGACGACGAACCTCGAGCCCTCCAGGACCTCCGGGATCGGACCCGGGTCTGCGACCTCGGCTACCTGCGCCAGAACTACGTCGACGAGCACGGGCGCCTCGGCTATCGCTGCCCGGGAGAACCCAAGGACACGTACGTGGCGAAGGGCGGCGCCCTCGAGGCGACCCACAACAAGCTCTGCCTCTGCAACGGCCTGCTCGCCACGGTGGGGCTCGGTCAGCGCCGTGACCACGTTCCGGAGCTCCCCATCTATACGGCCGGCGAAGGGATCGAGAGCATCCTCGAGTTCCTCGGCCCGGGGCGCGACTCCTACACCGCTGGCGACGTCCTGAAACATTTGCGCGCCGAACGGGCTCCCGGCTCCTGAGCGCTCGAACTCCAGCGCCCAGCCCCCTAAGCGCTGGGCCTACCCCACTCCTCCATTGTAGCCTCTCCCCATGGCCATCGCGCCGCCCGCCGACTCGCCGCTCCTGGACGCTCGCGGTCGTCCGCTCCGGGACCTGCGCGTCAGCGTGACGGACCGGTGCAACTTTCGGTGCGGCTACTGCATGCCGCGGGCTCACTTCGACGAGAACTTCCGGTTCTTGCCCCATTCGGCGCTCCTGAGCTTCGAGGAGATCGCCCGCGTGGCGCGGCTGTTCGTCGCGATGGGCGTCGAGAAGGTGCGCCTCACGGGGGGAGAGCCCCTGCTGCGGCGACACCTCGAGCGGCTCGTCGAGCTCCTCGCGCGGAACGAGGGGCTCGATCTCGCCCTCACCACGAATGGCGCGCTCCTGGCGGAGAAGGCCCCAGCGCTCGCGGCGGCGGGTCTGCGGCGGGTCACGGTGAGCCTCGACTCCCTCGAGGACGAGCGCTTTCGCCAGCTCACCGACAGCGCCGTGTCCGTCGATCGCATCCTCCACGGCATCGAGGTGGCCGCTCGCGCGGGGCTCGGTCCCCTGAAGATCAACACCGTCGTGCGACGGGGCGTGAACGACCACGAGGTGGTCACGATCGCGGAGCACTTCCGGGGCACGGGGCACGTCGTGCGCTTCATCGAGTTCATGGACGTCGGCACCACCAACCACTGGAACCGCGCCGAGGTGGTCACCGGCGCGGAGATCGTGGCTCGCATCGACGCCCGCTTCCCCCTCGAGCCCCTCGAGCCGGAGCGGCCCGGAGAGGTCGCCCGGCGCTACCGCTACGCCGACGGCGCGGGAGAGATCGGCGTCATCACGAGCGTCAGCGCGCCCTTCTGCGGGGACTGCAGCCGAGCCCGCCTGAGCTCCGAGGGGCGCCTGTTCACCTGCCTGTTCGCGACGCGGGGCACCGACCTGAGGGCCCTCGTCCGGCAAGACACGGACGACGGCGCGCTCCGGGAGGCCATCCGCTCCGCCTGGCGCGGGCGCGACGATCGTTACTCCGAGCTCCGCAACGACGGCAAGCGACACCTACCGCGCATCGAGATGTCGTACATCGGCGGCTGAGCCTCGCCTCCATGAGCGATTCCCTCGTGCTCCTCAGCTCCGGCGCCTTCTTCGTCGTCGCGTTCCTCTACGCGTCCGTCGGCCACGCGGGGGCTTCGGGCTACCTGGCGGTCATGGCGCTGCTCTCCCACGCCCCCGAGACCATCAAGCCCATCTCGCTGCTCATGAACTGCGTCGTGGCGACGATCGCGTCCGTCGCCTTCATCCGGGCCGGGCACTTCGACGGGCGCGTGCTGCTCCCCTTCGCCGTCACGTCGATTCCGCTCGCGTTCCTCGGCGGCACCCTCCGGCTCGATCCGGCCCTGTTCCGCACCTTCGCGGGCGTGTTCCTCCTGGGCGCCAGCCTCCTCCTCTTCTTGCGGGAGCACCTCCGCCCCCGCGACGAGCCCCGCCCGGTGCGACTCCCCCTCGCGCTCACCCTCGGCGCGGGCATCGGCGTCGTCTCGGGCATGCTGGGCGTCGGGGGCGGCATCTTTCTCACCCCGTTGCTCATCGTCCTGGGCTGGGCCCCCGTGAAGACCGCCGCCGGGGTCTCGGCCCTGTTCATCCTCTGCAACTCGCTGATGGGCCTCCTCGGCCACGTCAGCGAGTTCGCGGAGCTCCCGCTGGCGACGCTGCCCTTCTGCGGCGCCGCCCTCGCCGGGGGCTACCTCGGGGCCCACCTCGGCGCGACCCGCCTGGACCCCCGCGTCGTGCATTGGATCCTGCGGATCGTGCTGCTCGGCGCCGGCCTGAAGTTCCTGCTGGTTCGGTGAGCGTTCGGTGAGCGCTCGGCGTCACTCCCGCGGGCGCACCTCGAGCACCGCCATCATGCCCAGCTTCGCGTGGTCCAGGATGTGACAGTGGAACATCCACAGGCCCGGCCGGTCATCGTAGGTGACGACGAAGCGCAGGGTCTCGCGGGGTGGGACGTTCACCGAGTCCTTCATCTCGCGGACGGGCCACGGCCGCCCCCCCACCTCGAGGACCTCGAAGGAGAACCCATGGAGATGAAACGGGTGGGCATAGTCCGTGTCGTTCAGGACCTCCCACACCTCCGTGTCACCGACGTAGGCGACGTGGGGTGTCTCGTGGTGGTGCATGGAGTCCTGGTGGACCTCGCCGTTGATCGAGAGGTGCGGGACCCCGTCCAGGGCCTGCTCTCCGAGCACGATCTGACGAGTGGGCAGCCCGGCCAGGTCGAGGGGAGGAAACTCCCGGAGCGTCTCGGGCACGCGCGCGGCTCCCGCCCCGCCCGCCTCGACCTCGACGTCGAAGAGCGGCTGATCGAGCTCCAGCACGCCGAGGTTGAACCGATCCGGATCCTGCGCGACCACCTCGAGCGCCCCCGCCGCGGACTCCGGGAAGGAGACCAACACCTCCGCTCGCTCGGAGGTGGCAAGCAGCAGCTCGCTGAAGGTCTGTGGGCTCTCGATAAGTCCCCCGTCCCCGCCAATGCGGATCAGATCCGTGTCGGGGACGGCCATCTTGAAGAAGCGCGCGCGGGCCGCGTTGATGACGCGCCAGCGCTGAGGCAAGCCCGTGCGTGCCCGTAGCTTCGGCTGCACCTGGCCGTTGACGAGCAGGACCGAACCTTCCCGTCCGAAGTAGTCCCCGAACCACTCGGTGGCGTCCCCGGGCTGCAGCTGCCCCTCCTCATCGAGGGACATGTCGCTGAGGACGAGGACCAGCTCCTCCGCGTCGATGGGGTCGTCGGGATCTTCGACCACGATCGGGCCGTAGAGGCCGTAGCCGACCTGAGCCGACGAGTCGATGTGGGGGTGGTACCAGAACGTGCCCGCATCCAGCAGCTCGAAGTCGTAGGTGAAGCTCTCCCCGGGCTCGACGGGATCCTGCACCGCGTGGGTCCCGTCCATGGTCGCGGGCACCCGCACCCCATGCCAGTGCACGGTGGTCGGGTCGGGCAGGTGGTTGGTGAAGTGGACGATCAGCCGGTCCCCCTTCTTGGCGCGCAGCAGGGGCCCGGGGATGGATCCGTTGTAACTCCAGACCTCCGTCAGCACGCCGGGGAGGATCTCGAGCTCCGCGAGCCGCGCCTCGATCTTCACCTCGAGCACGTTCGGATCGGGGTTGAGATCCTCCGCCACCACGGGAGCGATCTCCGCATCCCAATCGGGGGGCTGGGCGGCCCAATCCTCCTCCTCGCTCGCAGGTCCACACGCGCTCGCCAGAGGCAGCAGCGCCAGCCAGAGCAGGCCGGAGCCCGGCAGCACTCGAGACACTTCCTGAACGTTCACGGCGGCTCTTCTTGCAGGGTACATGCCAATACGAGCTCCCCCGCTCGGTCCCCCGGGCACCTCCCTTTGGGCTCGCCGGCCTCACGCACGCGCAACACCTGCGCGCTCTTGCGCCACCCCCACGCAGATCCTGCGGCCCCTGTTCATGGCCCGGATATTGCCCCCTCATCTGCGTCGCTGAGCTGGCGATTGCGAGGGAGAAGACCATGCCGAAACCAGAACCCGTAGACCACGGAGCCATCTTCGACGTCACCGAGCTCGACCAGGAGGTCAGAGCCGAGGCGACCTTCGAGCGCAACGGCTACGCCGCCCGCACGCTCGTGCGCACGGCGGACCTGCGGATCGTCTTCATCGCCATGAGCGAAGGGAGCCACATCAAAGAGCACGAGGCGAGCGAGACCGCGTCGATCCACGTCGTGAAGGGTCACGTGCGGGTCGGGCTCGCGGATCGCGCGGCGGACCTGCGCGAGGGACAGCTGCTCGTGCTCGACTCGGGGCTGCGTCACGACGTGGAGGCCGCTGCCGACAGCGCGTTCCTGCTCACCCTCGGGTGGTCGAAGTAGTCTGCAGGCGGCCGTCGGCATCGGGGGGACGTTCGACGGTGGATCAGGCGGGGCTCCTCACGAACCGCGGCTTGAGCACGTGGTTCTCGAGGTGCACGTGGATGAAGATGTCCGCCTCGAGCTCCCACAGCTCCGAGAACAACGTGCGATAGCTCGTGCAGGCCCAGTGGGGCAGTGAGAAGTCGTCGCTCGCCGCCCGGATCCGCTCCAGGAGCACGGCAATGTCCGTGTGATCTCCCGTCATCGAGCCCAGCAGGCGACGGATCCGAGCTTCGTCCAGGGGCTCCGTCGTCAGCGCGGGGAAGAGCTCCTGCTCCTCTTCGTCGAGGTGCGCCAGCAGGATCTCCGAGAGCTCCTGGACCGCGTCGTCGAGCTCTCGAAGCTTCGGGTTGGTGCCCCCGTGCACCCTGGACACCTTCGCGGCGAGCCCCTGCACGAAGGGGAGGCTCTTGCGGAGCGTGTCATGATGCCGCGCGACGATGTGTTCGACGAGCTCCGCGGTCGGGAGCTCCCGCAGTGACACGTCTTCCACCGACTGGCGCTCGGCGATGGTGCGCCCCAGCTCGTGAAGCAAGGCGTCCAACTCGACCCCACGTTTCTCCGCCGCTTCGGCGATACTCAGCTCCCCACCG
Organism: Myxococcales bacterium; assembly: GCA_012514535.1. GTDB lineage: Bacteria > Myxococcota_A > Polyangia > Polyangiales > Polyangiaceae > NIC37A-2. The sequence goes on from JAAZAA010000056.1 coordinate 27,404, forward strand.
CAACAGAAATCGATACGATGCCTCTGCAGCACGGCGGCGCAGGCGGAATGTTCGAGCACCAAGCCTGCGACGGTCTGGCGAGGATCCGGCGCCTGGAAGAGGTGCGTGCTTCGCTCTGTCATGAGCCCCTCCTCAGCACGCGCCATGCCAGCCGGGCCTCCGACGAGTTCCGGTGCTTTTCGGAGCCAGCGGCCACGCCGCGTCACCCTGGACTCGTTCCAGAGCCGGTCACAGAATGGAACACGTGGAACGAGCCTCCTCAACCTGCAGCGTCTGTGGCCTGGTCCCCCTGGCGCCACGCCTGAAGGGCGCCACCCACGTGGTGGCGCGCAGTCCGTCCATGCAGGTGCTCCTCAAACGCGCGGCGCGGTTCGCTCAAAGCGACGCGCCCATCGCGGTCCTCGGGGAGACGGGGACCGGCAAGGAGGTCGTCGCGCGGGTCGTCCACGCTAACTCACCGCGGGCGCAGCGCCCCTTCGTGGCCGTGAACGTGGCCGCGCTGCCGACGGAGCTCCTCGAATCGGAGCTCTTCGGCCACGGCAAAGGGGCGTTCACGGGGGCCGCCGCCGCCCGGCGCGGGCTCTTCGAGGAGGCGGACGGGGGCACCCTCTTCCTCGACGAGATCGGAGAGATGTCCCTCCCCCTGCAGGCGAAGCTCCTCCGGGCGCTGCAGGACGGTGAGCTCCGGCGCGTCGGGGAGAACCAGGCGTTCTCCGTCGACGTGCGGGTGATCTGCGCCACCCACCGGAACCTGCGCGAGCGCGTCATGAACGGGCAGTTCCGGGAGGATCTCTTCTATCGCCTCAAGGTGCTCACGCTCGAGGTGCCCCCCCTCCGCGAGCGCCGCGAGGACCTCTTGCCGCTGGCACGACACTTCCTCACCCGGGAGAACACCAGCGCCATCGGGTTCGCCGCCGCCGCCGCGGAGCGGATGCTCGGTTACGCCTGGCCCGGCAACGTCCGGGAGCTCGAGAACGTCGTCAAGCATGGGGCCGCCCTCGCGAGCGGCCAGGAGATCGTCGTCGCCGACCTCCCCGAGGAGTTGCTCCAGGATCGCCCTCCGCCCAGCGGTCCCACCGCGCCGACCAACCCATTCCGCACCCTCGCCGAGGTCGAGCGGGAGCACATCCTCCGCGTGCTCGACGCCTGCGGGGGCTCCCAGTCCGAGGCGGCTCGGGTCCTCGGGGTCGCGCGGAACACCCTCTGGCGAAAGCTACGCAACCCCGAGCCAGCGGCATGATTCCTGCCCCTGCTCGCCGTCGAGGAGCAAGAACCCATGTTCGTCCAGATCGGCCGCCGCCAGCCCCCCGAGGGGCTCGTCACGTTGTTCCTCGAGTGCCACGGGCGGATCCGCGCGTTCACGGAGATCGCGCTACGGCTCGGTGAGCAAGAGGACGTGCCCCCCGAGGAGGTCGTCGACGCCTCGGCGCGCTGTCTGCGGTACTTCACGGAGGCCCTGCCCCTCCACATCGCCGACGAGGAGGAGAGCCTCCTCCCGCTTCTCCGGGGGCGCGAGGCGGCCGTCGACGCCGCCCTCGACCTCATGCACGCGCAGCACGAGGCGCACGATCCGCTGCTCGCGGAGCTCGTCGACGCGCTCCGCGAGCGGAGGGGCGCCCCCGAGGCGACGAGCGCCCGCGCGCGCCTTGCGACCGCCGCGCGGCGCGCGCAGCCGGAGCTGTTGCTGCACCTGGAGCACGAGGAGCGCGTCCTCTTCCCCGCTGCTCGACGGCTCCTGACAGGAGCCGAGGAGCAGGCAGTACTCACCGAGCTGCGCGCGCGTCGTCATCGCTGAAGCTATCTCTTGCGACAGGCTCTTGCGACGGGCTCTTGCGACGGGTGACCTCCACCGCGCGGTCAGTCCGCCCGGTGGGGCACTAGCCCGCTGCGGTGTTCACTGCCCCCGGCCGCCCACTCCCGGGGCGGCAGCCTCTTGGGAGCGAGCGTCGCGAACAACGCAACCAGCGGGGCCTGGGACTCCCACACGCTGAACTCACTCATGTTGACCGCCGTGCGCGCGTCCACGTACCGGAGCCCGAGCGGCTGGGATCCGAAGGAAGGATGAAACGCCGCAGCCAACGGCGCGTACCAGCTCGAACCCGGCATGTTGGCGACGGGGCCGTACACGGGGAGACCGGGCATGGGCGGCATCCCCTTGTCCTTGATGAAGGCGAGCGAGTCCGTGTGCAGAGGCTCCTGGGGCGTCACACTGCCCATACCGGTGACGTAGGACATGCCATTCGGGTTCCCCCCGAGCACGTAGTCCGCGGCCAGGCTGAGGGCGTCGACGTACTCCTGAGCGGGGCCCTGAGCCGTGAGCGCTTGATAGATGGGATCGGCGTGCAGCCCCGTGGCGACGGATCTGCCCCAGTCGGGGGGCGTCGCCGACGGCCGCCCGTTGCGCATGGCGTGCTCGGACGAGAGGAACCGCTGGGCCGTCGCCCGCGCCCTGTCACCGAGAGCCGCACGCACGAAGGTCACGGTGTTCTGGTTGGCTCCCTCCGCGTCGAGGTAGCCCATCAGATAATCGCTGAGGACGGGGGCGTTGCCCGTGAAGGAGCCCGGGTACACGTGAGACCAGGTCAACAGCCGCCCGTTCAGGGCGTTGTTGCCTCCCAGACCCGACCAGAGGCCGTCGAAGGCGCTCCGGTGCGTGGCCTCGGAGGTCGCCCGCGCCAGCTCGCTCACCGCGTAGAGGCGAAACTCCGCCGGAGCGGCCGCCCGCGTCGCCCAGGCGGAGGCGCGGACCGCCCGCTGCAGCAGCGCATCGGCCCGCTTGGCGTCGTAGGGCCGCACCAGGTGGGACGCCTGCGCGAAGAGCCCCGCGACATAGGCCGTATGCCAGGGCTCCGGGTCGTAGGTCCAGTAGGCGAGCCGGTCCTCGTCGGCGTAGTAGTAGCCGCGCGGGTGGTGGGACGACTCCACGCCGGCCCGGACGCTGCCATCGTCGTTCTGCAAATCCTCCCAGGCGCGCACGCTGTGCAACGCCTCATCGAGCAGATCGGAGATGCCGTTGCCGCTCTCCGGGATGTCGAGCTGGCCGTCGAGCAGGGCGTCTCGGTTGGCTTCGAAGGCGCGCAGCAAGTACTGGGCGACGACGACGTGGAAGGGGCGGATGTCGAAATCCCCGGCGTCGTGGTGGCCGCCGAGCACGGGGCGCTCGTTGCTCTTGGGGGTGTTCGTCGGGAACATGCCGGAGCGGTAGCTCCGCCCGCTGACGAAATAGGCGCTGCAGTGGTCGGGGCCGCGGCTCCAGTCCGTGTACTTTTCGTCCAGGTCGCCGCACCAGCGATTGAGGAACAGCCCCCGAGCGACCACGTAGAACGCCTTCAGGGCGGCGTCCTCGCTCACCGCGGTCGGATAGGACACCCCCACCCCTGGCACGCGGACACGGTAGCGCACGCCCTCCGCGGGCGGGACGCTCGCCAGATCGACCTGGTGCACCCGTCCGCCGGCCTCCGTGTCCCGGGCGGAGCGCTCGCTGACGGGAAGGTCCGCGGCGACCTCGCGCTTGGGGCGCAGGGCGTTGCGCGCGTCCGCGACCACGCTCACCGTGGCACCGAGCTGGCTCGGATCCACGTGGCCCCCGTCGCCGAGGTACGCGTGCAGGTAGGCGTACCGCTTGGTGGCTCTCGGGTTGTAACCGACTTGATTGACCTTGATGAGCGGGGACTCGAGGTAGCGGTCGCTGAACGGGACGACGACGTCGAGATCGGTGTTGGACCCACCGCCGGAGTGCGTGACGGCGAGGAGCTCTCGCTCTCCGATCGGCTCCCCCAAGACGAGGAACAGGTGATCGTCGATGTCGACGACGTTGTCGGTCCCCCATTTCTCCCACCCCACGGGGTAGCTCGGTTGCCCGACGGGGATGCTGCGACGACGCACGGCCGTCACCGGGACCTCCGTCCCGTCGGCGCGGCTCACGCGCCACTGTCCCCCCTGCCAGGCGGCGCCACGCGCCCCTTGGAGGCGCGACCCGTCGTACCGCGTCTCCCGGGTCTCCAGCACGAGCTGGAGGACGTTCGGGGCCACCGCATGCACGGAGCGCAGGGGCGTGTCGAGCTTCACTCGCGGGCCTCCGTGGGTCCGCGCGTGGGCGATCCCCCAGAGTGGCCCGCTCGCCGTGGTCGCCTCCAGACGAACGAACACGTCGGTGCTCGCGGCGATCTTTTCGATCACGTGGCTCGTGGCGGCGCCATCCAGGCTCGCGATCTCCACCTCGACGGGCAGCTGGTCCGCATCGCCCTTGGGCTCCGGCCCCATGAAGACCTTGATCTCCTCAGCGCCCTCGATGGGATCCCAAGACAGCTCGACGCGGCTGGAGCTGACCTCCTCGACGCGCACCGCCACGTCGCCGAAGTCGATGCCCGCGTCCGGGTCCGAGTCCTCCCCGGGGCTCGGCGGCGGAGTGGTCGGTGGATCTTCCGTCTGGGGGGTCGACGGCGGCGTCGACGGGTCAGAGGGGCCCGCAGGAACGCCTGGGTCGGCGTCCTGCGGAGTACCTGGGCTCGCCTCCTCTTCCGGCGCACATGCGGACCCGAGCAGGAGCACGAACGAACTGGCGATGGCGAGGCTGCGCCCGCGGTGGCTGCGGAGCCCGACGGAAGCGCGGGGGCGAAGGTCCGATTTCATGGAAGCGGGATATTGCAGGCTTCGGGCCACCTCCACGCCGCCACGTCCGCCCACCTTCGACCGCCGGAGTAGGCAAAACACCCCTTTCCTCACGCCTCCGCGCGATCCTCGACACCTCACGGCTCGTGGGCGACGTTCCATGACGAACAAGACTTGACGAGTTCTCTGACGCCCTCGGAGCAGCCCGCGGCGCCCCGAGCCGGACAGGTGCCCGCTGCTGTCCGGGCTTTCGCGAACACTCGTCCGGCGAGGAGGGCCACCGTCGTGCCTCTCGCACGCGCAGAGAGCCACGTCGACACGCCTCTGCGAGCGCCGTCCAACGAAGGACTCACGTTCCGGAAGATCCCCGATCTACCAAAAAACTCACCCCACGAAAGGGCGCTCGCGCTAGCTGCGGCGCGCCTGATGGGCGTCAGTCGAAGACCGGACCCTGCCCCCGTACTCCAGGAGTCGCGTCCGGCGCGGAGCGACGTGCGTCCTGACGGCCGTCAGTCGAGAGCGCGCGGAGGACCCATCTCCCTCAGCACGGCGCGCTGCTCCTCCGGGGTGAGCAGAGATCCGAGCGCGGGATAGAGCACGCGCTCTTCGTACGCGAGGTGTTTCCCGAGCTCGAAGGCCAGACGCTCGGCGAGCACCAACAGGCGCTGTCGATGGCGCGCGGAGGTGGGGTGGCAGCGCACGCCTTCGAGCTCCGCGAGGAGGGCCTGGATCAGAGGAGCCTGGGCGCGGCGGTGACTGCGCGCGAGCTCCAGGGCCTCGTCGATGTCCGGGCGCTTGCCGAGGAGGCGCGGGAAGAGACACCTCTCCTCGATGGCCGTCTCGAGAGGGAGCACCTCGAGCAGGTAGCGCTCGCAGCGCCGACACATCGCGACCAGCTCGGCCTCCGTGAGCTGGCCCCCGCGCCCCACGGCCACCGCCAGGCTGAGCACCCTGCGGAAGGTCGCGTGGCCTTGAAACCAGCGCGTCGCGAGGTCATCGGAGCTGCGAAGGCTCTCCACGACGGCCCCCAAGCAGAAAGCGTACCGATCGCGAGAAAAGTGAGATCCGCAGGGGAATGATCGCCTCCTCGAGGCTTTCGGGATAGCGGAAAGCTCATCGCCAGACTGCAAGCCCTGCACTCCCGGGCGAAAGGCACGCAGATCCTGCACACTGGCCGACGACCGCCCCACGCCCCGGGCGGCTCGAAGGACCGACGAGAGCGGCCGCTCGGATGGATGGCGCACCGAGGGCGAAGACTGGGCGAAGACTGGGCGAAGACTAAGGCTTGGTCAGCCCATCAAGCCCCTTGGCATGCCCGATGCTACTCGTTCGCCTCGGACCGCTCAGCGCGGCGCATCCCCCATGACCTCGACTCCTCTCGACCGCATCACCGACTATCTCGTGCGAGATCACGAGCGCCTGCACGCGCTCCTCGAAGCCGCGATGGCCGGAGGGCGCTTCTCCCCCGCCCCCTTCGCGACCTTCCGCCAGGGGCTCCTGCGCCACATCGCCATCGAGGAGAAGGTCCTCCTGCCCGCGGCGCGCCTGGCCCAGGGAGACGTCCCCTTGGCCCGCGCCTTCGACCTGCGCGTGGATCACGCCGCCCTGACCTCTCTCCTGGTCCCTCCGCCGGACGTCGCCCTGTGCAGGGAGATCGCCTCGCTCCTGGCAGTCCACGACGCCAAGGAAGAGGGACCAGAAGGCGTCTACGCCGAGTGTGAGGCCTTGTTCTCCCCCGCCCGCTCCGCGGCCCTCGCGGCGGAGGCCATCGGGTTCCGCTCGGTGCGCGTGGCGCCGCACCTCGATCGCCCGGGAGTCTATCGCACCGCCGCCGCGGCCCTGGCCGCCGCCCGGCGCATGAAGCCGCCGAAGGAGGCCGAGCGCCCCTGATCGCGGCGCCCGGCGCTCCGTCCCCCCGGGCGTCACCGGCTCAGGAGCGCGTACCAGGGGCGCCAGGTGGCGTGCACGCCGTGCGCGCTCGCGTTCCCCTCGCCGTAATCCCGCATGAGCGCCCGGAGCGCACCGGGCGCCAGGGGGCTCCCCCCCGGGTACCGGGACGCCCCCATGGCTCGTAGCACCTCGAAGAACTCCCGCGCGTCGCGGTAGACCCGAGGGATGCTCTCGCTCTGAAACGCGACGAGTCGTAAGCCCGCCGCCGAGCAAGCGCGCTCCAGTTGCTCCCGCGAGTGCCCGATGCCGGGCGCGACGTCGAAGCGCGCCAAAGCCAGCGCCAGCTCGGGCAAGTTGTCCGTGGCGAAGCCGCTGACCAGATAGCGCCCCCCGGGCCGCAGGCGCTGGCCGACCCCGTCCACGTGCGCAGGGAGATCGTCGAGCCACTGCACCATCGCGCTGCTCGCGATCAAGTCGAAGCGTGCCCGCAGCCCGTCCCGCACCCGGCTGGCGTCGAGCTGGAGCCAATGGACGCGGCGCGCGCCGTCTCCCCCCAAGCGCCGGCGCGTCTGCTCCAGCATGCCCCTGGACAGATCCGTGCACAGGAGCCTGGCGCCCGGGAATTTCCCCACGAGGAGCTCCGAGAGGTGCCCGGTGCCACAGCCCAGCTCGAGAACGTGCCGCGGGGACTCGCCCTCGAGCTGGAGCAGCTTCACGAGCCGGCGCGCCATGAGGCGCTGGACCTCGGACACCGCGTCGTAGCGCCGCGCCGCCCGCTCGAAGCTGAGCTGACGGTAGCGGATCGCGACCGGGAGCATCGCGGGTCCAGCGCCCATGGCTCCGGCTTCCTTCCCGTCGTCGTGGTGGCGGGCGCTCAGCCGTCCTTGCGGAAGCCGCGCACGAGGGCCACCAGCTCCTTCAGCACCTCGGGCTTCCCCTTGATGTCCGGATGAGCGGGCATACCCGGGCTCTTTCCGACTGCGGCGCCGCCCTCGGTGATGATCTTCGCGATGTCCTCGTCGCTCGTCTCGTCCTGCCAGGCGGGATCCGCGAAGGCGCGAGGCTTGGGATCGATGGCCGCGGCGCCGGGGCCGTCGCCGGCGCCCGTCGTCCCGTGGCACACCACGCACCGCGCCTTGAAGTACTTCTCGGCCTCTGCGGCAGGCCCTCCCGCGGGCGCCGCGGGCGCCGTTTGCGTCGAGGGTGCCTCCACGCGCACCGGCTCCTGCTGGGGCGGCGCCTCCTCTTGCTTGTCCTTGCACCCCACCAACGCGGTGACCCCAAGCGCGACGACGATACTCGTGAACCTAGACATGTGCGACGATGTTCCTCCTGCTCGCGACCGACGCCGAACGGCGCTCTCGCGGTCGCTCGCCATCCCTCTCGGCTGGTACCGCTTCTTCCCGCAGGGTCATTCCTGCGACGGGCGGCCTGCTCCTGCGAACCGTGCGTTCGCACTCGGCGCGAGCCATGGTGCCGTCGATGGGTGAGCGATGCAATGATGATCGTCACGGCAGACAGCGGCGGGCACCAGATGCGGCACGCCTCTTGCTGCTTTGACGACGCGCGAGCCGCCCTGTGAGCCATACCACTGAGCTCTCCTTGCGACGCAGGCTGACGAGGCCGGCTGAGGAGGCGGGCTGCTGAGCTCGACCCGTGAGCCGACCGGCCGAAAAGCCGCATTTCTTCCGCGAAGACGGCAGCCCGAGCCTCCACGCCTTCGTCTGACGACCATCATCGAACGCTCCCATCGGCGTCGATACCCTGAATCGATGACACGCGCGGTTTTCGCGTCGTGCTCCACCATCGTCGGCGAACGTCTCAGCGAGTCCTCCGTATGCCGCAGACACCCCTCTCCGCCCCCAGGTCGTCCGAGCCCGCCTCTGGCTCCTCCCCCGCCCTGGACGGCACGTCCGCCGAGCTCCGTCACGGAGCTCCTCGGGTCCGGGAAGGCTTCAAGGCTTGGGCCGAGGCCGGCTTTCCGAGAGATCCCCACACGGGCAAGCCGGAGGCCAAGTACTTCCAACGAGGCAATGACCGTTGGGTTCGAACGTCGTGGGAACAAGCCTTCGACTACGTGGCTCGCGCGCTCGACGACATTTCTCGCGTCTCCGCGCGGCGAGCCGTCGGCGTCCTCTCGGAGGGCGGGATGTCCGGGCGCCTCGGAGCCACTCCCCGCTGGGCGGCGCGCATGCCCTCGGTGACGCCGCGGCGGAGGAGGCGACCCATTACGGCGCGCGCGAGAGCAAACGAGCAGACGATCGACGCAGCATCGGCGCGCGCGACCGCGCGCTCGGTGCTGCGACGTGCGCGAGCACTTGCACCAACTCCCCGGTTGGGCCGGCGCAGGAAACCTTCCTCTCGCGACACCTGACCACCGTCATTGGCGTCAACGAGTCGGCACAACACCATCGGCTCATGCATGGCGCGGAGCGAACGTGGACGCGAGCGGGTGTTGGCTGCGCGATCCTCCTGGCAGGGTTGGTCGCCTGTTCTTCCGGAGGCGAAGGCAGGGGCGCGGGAGGAGGGGGCGGCGGAAAGGCCAAAGGCTCGGGCGCGGGCGCCCAGGACGACGGCAACCCGCTGCTGGATCTCGACGGCGTCACGGAACACGTCAGCGAGCCCCCCGTCTGCTCCCCGGAGCCCTTCCCGCTGACATACACCTGCGAAGGCACCCCGGGTCCCTGGGCGGAGGCCCTGCAAAAGGCCCTGTGGTTCTTCAACGTGAACAAGTCCGGTCCCGGCGTGCACTGCACCGACGTGCAATGGCGCGGGGACGCCCACGTCGGCGACGGCGTGATCGCGCTCGATCCGGACGACCCCAACGGCGTGAACCTCAGCCAGGCCTTCATCGACGAGCACCGCGCGGTGCTCGATCCGGACGGCGACGGCACCGTCGATCTCGCGGGCGGCTATCACGACGCTGGCGACTACATCAAATTCACCCTGACGACGGCCTTCGCCGCGTCGATGATCGCCTGGAGCGTCTACGAGTACCCCGACTCCTACACGACGACGAGCCTCCTCGACGAGGCGCTGGGCCAGGTCCGCTGGGCGGCCGACTACTTCATGAAATCGACCTTCCGCGACGCGGACGGCAAGCTCGTCGCCTTCGCACATCAGGTCGCGGACGCGTCGGACCACTCCTGCTTCTGGATGCCCCCCGAGGTGCGTCGGACGGATCTGTGCCCCCGCAAGGCTTACTTCGTCCATGAAGGGCGCCCCGCCGCCGACGTCACCGCCGCGGCCGCCGCGACGCTCGCTCTCACGGGGATCGTCACCTACGCGCACCGCAAGACCGAAGCGGACGTCGAGTACGCCGAGCGCTGCCTCGACTACGCGAAAGCGTTGTATGAGTTCGCTGCACGGCACCCCGAGGCTCGCGCGAGCGACGACGGCGGCCTCTACACGTCGAACAGCTCGACGGACGATTTGGCCTGGGCCGCGCTCTGGATCTATCTGGCCAACCCCGGGAAGAACAAGGCGTACCTCGACGCGATCGTGACCGGCGACAAGCCTTGGCTCTCCTTCGGGTCCCAGGCGAACATCCTCCAGCCAGGCCCCAACGGACAGTGGGTGCCTGCCTGGGCCGAGAGCTCACCCCACTCTTGGGACTCCATGCGCTCTGGCGTCATCGTCAAGCTGGCGCAGATCATGACGGATCGTGGCGATCCGATGGCTCCCCGCTGGGTGTCGATCGCACGAGAGATGGCGGAGGGCTTCGCCTCCGGGTCGTCGACGCCGGACGGCTTCTACGTCTACGCGAGCTGGGGATCGGCGCGCTACAACGCCGCCGCGCAGTTCACGACGCTGCTGTTCACCCGGGCGTTTCCGGACGACTCCGCCGCCGACACCCTCACCCGCTGGGCGCGCCGCCAGATCGATTACATCCTCGGCGACAACGACCTCGGGAAATCCTTCGTGATGGGCTACACGGACAGCTACGCGCTGCAGCCCCACCACGCGGCGGGGCACGCTTCCATCTACGGCCAGCCGAGCATCCCGGCCGAGAACCGCCACACCATTTGGGGCGCGCTCGTGAACGGACCGCAGGGTGACGGCTCCCACGTCGACGACCGGGACGACTACGGCTCGAACGAGGTCACGATCGACTACAACGCCGCCCTCGTCGCGGCGTTGGCGGCGCACTACGGCGATCGGGGCGCGGGAGAGTGCCCGCTCCTGTACTTCCCGCCGCTGGAGGATCCCATCGACGAGTTCTACGCGATGGCCAACCTCAACGACGAACCCGGCGTGTGTCGGACGCAGGTCAACATCCGCACGATGAACGAGTCGATCCACCCACCGCGCTACGACGAGAAGCTCACGACGCGCTTCTGGTTCGACGCCAGCGAGGTGATCGCCGCGGGCCTCGACCCCGTGAGCGCGGTGACGGCGCAGGTGATGCGTGACACGGGGACGAGCGCCACTCCGCCCGTGCCGACCCGGATCAGCGGCCCCATCGCCTGCGACACCGACGCCGGGGTTTACTACTTCGAGCTCGACCATACGGGCGCCAAGTTCTGGGGGCTCCTCCCCGTCCTCGGCGCGCCCCGAGACGTCCTGCTCGAGTACGGGCTCCCCCAGGCCGCGAGCTGCCCCTGGGACTCGAGCAACGACTGGAGCCTCCTGAACCTCCAGGTGGGAGGCACCGAGGAAGTCGCCAAGACGCCCTACGTCACCGTCTACAGCGACGGCGAGCTCATCTGGGGAGAGGAACCACCGTGCATGGGCGAGCGAAAGAAGGCCGAGCCTCCGCCGCCCCCCGTCTACGTCCGCTGAGGTCCCGTCATGCGCCGCCCTCGCCCGCTCACCTTCCTCACCCTCGTGGCCACCTTGTCCACCGCGTGGGGCTGCGCCCGCGCGGATTGGGGGCCCGAGCCCGACTCGGCCCCGGGCGGCGCGCCCAGCCTACCCCGACCACCAGCCAGCACCGGAGGGGTCACCGGCCACGCGGGGGACACCGGCACGGGTGGCACGGGGTTGACGAGCGGCGAGTTCGGCTCGGAAGAGCCAGACCCCGAGAGCCCCGAGCAGTGCGAGCCTCTGGCGACACCGACGTGTGACTGGTCGCGCGTCGATGGTTGCTGCCAGGAACACGCCTGCACGCGCGCCAGCGGTGCGGACGTGTTCAACCTGTACCCCGTCGAGAGCTGCGAGGATCTCGTCTCCTGCGTCCAGGCGCACCCCGGGTGCTCGACCCCGGAGGATCCGCTCTGCTTCCAGAACGAAGCTCCGGACGCACCGTGCCTGCGGGAGGGCTACCAGGCCTCCCACGAGGACCCCGACGGTCCCTTCGCCTGGACCGCCGAGCTCGTCCGCTGCGTGTGCGGGTACTGAGCAGCGCCCACGCGCCGCTGCGCCGATCGCCGAGCTCCGGCAACCCAGCCTGGCCCCGCCGGGCCAGGCTGGTTCCATCGGCTCAGCCCAGCTCCTCGAGGCCGCGCTTGGCGTCTTCGAGGCTCTCGTCGAGCTGCAGCGCCCGCTCGAAGTTCTGCTTGGCCTTGGGGAGCTCCCCGAGCTTCTGGTGGATCTGCCCGAGGCGGCAGAAGACCTCCGCCTTGGTCACCGGGGAGCTGTCGTCGAGCTTCTGCAGACGGAGGGCCAGGTACATCTTCTGGGCGTTCTTGTAGTCCTCCGTCTGGTACGCGAGGTCGCCGAGCTGCTTGAGCACGTGGACGTTCCCCGGCTCGATGCGGAACGCCTTGTTGAGCTCGTCGAGGGCCTTCTCCGTGTCGCCCTGGGACAGGTGAGCCGTCGCCAGGCGGCGATGGATCTCTGCGACCTCCTTCGATCGCTTGCCCGCGAAGCTCTCCACGACCTTCTGCAGGACCTCCACCGCCTCCGCACCCCGTCCCGAGGCGGAGTACGCGTCACTGAGCTCCATCAGCAGGTCACGGTCCTCCGGATCGAGCTCGCTGGCGCGGGCCAAGAGCTCCGCGGCCTGGGCGGTGTCATCCCGCTTCGTGCGATGCAGCTCCGCCGCTTCGCGGAAGAGCGCGACCTTGTCCGCTGGCTCCTCGGCGGCCTCTGCGTCCTCGACGAGCAAGGCGGCGAGCTTGTCCCACGCGCCGTTCGCCTCGTACTGGGACCGGAGGCGTCCACGCACCTCCTCGCTGGGCCCACCGCTCTGCAGAGCGCGTTCGAGGGCCGCCGCGGCCTTCTCGCCCTCTTCCAGCTCACGGTAGAGCTCCGCGAGCTCGACGCCTCGAGTCACGGCCTCCTCTCCTTCGAGGAGCGGCACGAGCCGTTCCAGGGCAGCGGCGCTCTCGGGGCGGCTCCCCTCGGCGTCATGTAGCCGCACGAGGGCCTCCAGCGCTCCCCGGTGGTTCGGGTCGCGCTCGAGCACCTCCTGATAGCGCTCCACCGCGCGGCCACCGTCCCCGAGGGGCCCCTCGTAGAGGTTCCCGAGACGGACGAGGAACCTGAGCTCGGACTCCTGGTCTCCTCGCTCCCGCGCCCCCTGGATCTGCGCATCGAGGAGATCAGCGAGCTCGTCGTTCCGGCCATCCTTCTCGTAGAGATCGCTGAGCATCACCACGGCGTCCGCCTGAGCGGGCAGCTCGTCCAGGATCGTCTGGAGGAGGTCGATGGCCGCGACGTGATCGTCCAGCCGCTCCACGAACAGGCGCGCGAGGTCGAGCCGCAAGCCGTTGCGTCGCTCCAGATCGTCCTCGAGATCGATCAGGCGCTCGCTGAGCCGCGACAGCTCCAGCCACTTCTCACCGCGCTCGTAGGCGGCCCAGAGGGCCTCCGACGCCTTGCGGTCCGTGGGCTCGTCCTCGAAGAGCTGCTCGAACAGCTCCGTGGCACGGTCCAGCTGCTCCAGGTGCTGGAGAGCGATCTCCGCGGCCTCGAAGCGCAGCGCGCGCACCGTCTTCATGTCGAGCTCGAGCTCCGCGCGGCGCACGAGCAGATCGAAGGTCTCCTGATGGTCCCCCGCGCTGCGCCGGGCCTCCGTGAGGCCAGCCAGCGCCCAGAGGTTCACCTCGTCGAGCTCGATCACCTTGCGCAGCAGCCGCTCCCCGAGGGCAGCGTCGCCGAGCCCGTCACAGAGCTCCTTGGCGCGTCGGTACATGCCGAGGCGCTCCTCGTCGTCGAGGGCCAGGCGCGCGCGCCGCTCCAAGGTCGCGATCAGGTCCCGCTCGCGCCCCGGATCGGTCTGCAGCGCCTCGAGCTCCGCCAGCACTTCGTCGTTGTCTGGCTCGAACTCGCTCGCCTTCACCAGAGCGGCCTCCGCCGCCGCGCGATCACCGAGTTTGTCCCGCTGCCAGGAGGCCACACGCACACACAGCTCGCGACCGCTCACGGGATCGAGGCCCTCCGCGGCCTCCACCGCCGACAGCACCGCCTGCGCTGCGTCCGCCCAGGCGCCGGTGATCGGGGCCAGGCGCTCGATCTCGTCCAACAGCGCGGCGTCGGTGGGATCGTCCGCCAGACCTTGCTGCAGCACCTTCTGCGCGGCGCCAGGATCCTGGCAGTCTTCCTCCAGCACGCGCGCCAGCTCCCGACGCATGTCGATGCGCTCGACGATCGTCTCCGCCTTCGTCACGCGCCGCTCGAAGAGCCCCGCGAGGCGGTCCGTCTGTGACCGCTCCCGGTAGACGCCCTCCAGGACCTCGAAGGCCTCCTCGAAGCAGGTCGGCTCTTCCAGCAGCTGCTCCAAGAGCTCGGCCGCGCCCCGGTGTGCGCGATCGCGCTCGATGGCCAGGCGGAGCGATCCGAGCGCCTCGGCGGGTCGCTTCAGCTCCTCGAGCTGCAGACGACCCAGGCGGTAGTACAGCTCCGCCTGCTCCTCGTCGGCGTCCTCCAGGGCGAGACGCCTCTCCAGCACGCCCTGGAGCTCCTCGAGCTCACCGGACGCGGAGTAGAGGCGATCGAGAGCCTCGAGGAGCTCCGGCTGATCGCCCGCCTGCTCCGTCGCCCGGACGTAGGCGCGGATGGCGCGCTTGCCGTCGGACAGCGCCTGCTCCGCGAGCCGCCCGGCGCGCACCAGGAGGTCCCGCGCGATCTCGGCGTCGTAGGTCTCGCCGCCCCGCTCCTCGAGCGCGGCCACGTAGGCCTCCCAGTCGCCGGTCTGCGCCGCGAGCCGCTCGATCTCGACATGAAGATCGAGGGCCTCGGGCGTCTCTGCCAGTGCACGCAGGAGCGTCTTCAGCGCGTGCCTGGCGTTGCCGAGGGCCGACTCCTCCACCTGGGCGATCGCGCGCAGGGTCTCCGCCCGGGTGGACGGCTCCACCTCGATGGTGAGCCGCATCTCGAGCACGTCGATGAGCCGCTCGTGCAAGCCGCTCTGCCGCAAGACGGGCACGAGCACCTCGGCCGCGAGCCCCCGCAGGTGCTCGTGCTCCTGACCCAGCGCCCGCACGGCGTCGAGGCTCTCCTCGTCGTCGGAGCGCTCTTCCAGCACCAGGCGGTAGGCTTCGATCGCCTCCTCGAAGCTCTCGAGCTTGCTCGCCAGGATGCGGCCGACCTCCGTGCGCAGCTGGATGCGGCGCTCGGGGTTCTGCTCCGTGCTCGCCTCGAGCCGCAGGTTGTCGAGCAGATCGGGCCACATCTCCTCGGCGCGATAGAGCCGGTTGAGCTCGGCCCGGGTCTCGGCGCTGTCCGGGCGCAGCGCGATCGCCTGCACCAGCGACTCGATCGCCCGCGGGCGGTCGATGAGATCCTGCTCCAGACGGCGGGCGGATCGCGTCATCAGCTCGAACTTGAGCTCGTCCTCCTCCGGCGTCGCGAGGTCGAAGCGCTGCTGGTAGAGGTCGACCAGACGCGCCGCCTCGCCGCGCCCCTCGTGGAGCGCGATCAGACAATCCAGGGTCGGCGCGTGGCTCGGATCGATGTCGAAGGCCTGCTCGTACGCCTCGAGGGCCCCCGGGGCGTCGTCGAGCATGTGCTGACGCAGCTCGCCGATGCGTCGCCACGCCTCCGCCCGCTCGTCCTCCTCGAACACGAGGTCCGCCTTGGCCAAGAGGGCCGTCTCGAGGGTCTTCCAGTCGCTCAGCAGCAGGGAGAGCCTCTCCATGCTCAGGACCGGCTCGAGCTCCCCTTGCTCGATGTCGTGCAG
Organism: Myxococcales bacterium; assembly: GCA_012514535.1. Lineage (GTDB taxonomy): Bacteria > Myxococcota_A > Polyangia > Polyangiales > Polyangiaceae > NIC37A-2. The sequence continues at coordinate 42,969 of JAAZAA010000056.1, forward strand.
ACCCACGTACGCGTTCAGGGCCTTCCTCGGATCGTCGAGGTGTCGGTCGTGGACGGCCGCGAGCTTCGCGAGCAGGTCGCGCTTGCCGAGGAGATCGGGGTGCTCGGCCAAGAGCTGGTCGTAGATCTCCGTGAGCTCGTCCCAGCTCTCGGTCGCCTCCACCAGGCGCTCGTAGTCGGCGCGTACGTCCGGGTCGTCGGGTTCGACGCGCACCGCCTCGGCGAGGACTCGCCGCGCCTTGCCCTGGTCCTGGCCCCGGGACTCCCAGAGCTCCGCCGTCTCCCGGAGGACGCTCACCTGCTCGGCGGGATCCGTCGCCAGGGAGAAGCGGTCCTCGTTCAGCTTGATGAGCCGCTTCCAGTCGTCGGCCGACTCGTAGAGCGGCCGCAGGATCTCCACGATCCGCTCCTTCAGGGTCTCGTGCTCACGGAACGCCTCCAGGGAGCGGATGGCCTCCGTGTGGGTGGGGAGCTCGCGCACGATCTCCTCGAGCTGGTCGACGGCGCGCTCCGTCTGGCCCAGCCGCGTGTCGAACAACCGCGCCAGCGACAGGCGGAAGTCCGCCGCCGCCTCGGGAGCGCTGTCTTCGGCGCGCCGCTGGTAGAGCTCGGCGAGATCCTCCCAGCGCTCCTTCGTCGTGTAGAGCTCCGTCAGGGCGTCGAGGGAGCTCGAGTCGCGCTCGTCGATCTCGAGCACCGCCTGGTGCGCCTCGATGGCCGCGTCCAGATCCTGGAGGTGGTCCCGCTGCAGGGCGGCCACCGTGTGCAGGAGGCGCACGCGGTCGTCCGGCTCGTAGCGATGCTCCAGCGCCGTGCCGTACAGCTCGACGCGCTCCTGATGAGCCTCCGCGCGGATCAAGATCGCGTCGATGGCCTCGAAGAGATCCTGAGCTTCGGGAGCGAACGCCAGCGCGCGCCGGTACAAGGGCAACGCCTGCGCGTCGTTGCCCCCTTCGACGAAGAGCTCCGCGGCGCGCCGCGCCAGCCGCGTGCTGCCCTCGTCGTCCACCTCGACGTGCTCGAGCCGGGCGGCGTAGATCTCCGCCAAGCGCTGGTGCGCTCCGGCGACCTTCGCCAGACGCTCGAGCTCCGAGACGATCTCCTCGTCGTTGATGTCGTCTTCGAGGAGCTGCGCCGAGATCTCGAGGGCGCCTGCGTAGTCTTCCTTCTGCTCCTCCTGGATCTGCGCCAACCGGGTGATGAGCTCCCGGCGCTCCTCGGGCACGTCGGAGCTCTCCAAGCGCGTCCGGAGCGCCGCGGTCACGCGATCGTAGTCCGCGCGGAGCAGGTAGACCGGCTCGAGCAGCGTCGCCGCTCGGGCGCGCTGGGACGGCTCCTCGGCGCTCCCCTGCAGCTTCTCCAGAAGCTCGATCGCGCCCGCGTGCTGGTTGTCGCACTCCAGCGCCTGCTCGAGCTCGTCGAGCGCCCGCTCCACGTCGCCGCTGCGCTCTTCGGCGACGCGGGCGACCTGGACGCGCAGATCGGGCTCGCTCCCGTCCCGCTCGTCGATGCGGCGCTGCAGGAGGGACGTGAGGTCGTCCCAGCGCTCCGCCTTCGTGTAGAGGGTCTGGAGCGCTTCGACGGCCCTGGCGTCCAGGCTCGAGGTGATGATGGACTCGTACACCTCGATGGCCCGTTCGGGCTCGTTCAGCTCTCCGGACAGGAGCTCCGCCTGGCGATAGGACAGCTCACGCCGCTCGTCGTCCGAGTCGGACACCTCCGCCCGCCGCTCGAGAATCTCCAGGAGACGCGCCGCCTCCCCGGACTCCCCGTAGAGCTCTTCGAGCGCCAACAGGGACGCTCGATCGTCCGCGCGGAGCTCGAGGACCTTGCAGTAGGTCTCCTTCGCTCGCTCCGGGGAGCCCAGCTCGTAGCGATGGAGCTCCGCCACGCGCCGGGTGACGTCCACCTGCAGGTCCCCGTCGAACAGCTCGGGGACGATGGCTTCGAGCACCTCGGCCTGCTCGCGGCGCCGACCGGTGGTGCCTGCGAGGCGATCCAGGGTGACGAGGTAAGGGGTGACGTCCCCTTGAGCCGCCGCGTCGCGCACGGCCCGCTCCGCGTAGCCGTAGGCCCGCGCCGCGTCGTCGAGGGCATCCTCGGCGATGCGGGTCGCCAGCTCGAGCTTGTCGAGGCGCTCGCTGGGATCGTCCGCGACCTCCACCTCGATCTCGACGATCTCGATGAGCCGGGCGTGATCCCCCTCGGCCTCGTAGATCGGGTGGAGGATCTCCGCCGCCTCCATGCGCGCGGTGCGGTCCTCCAGCGCCAGCATCTCGTTGAGGGCGGCGCGGCTCGCCCCGTGGGTCGAGTCGATCGAGATCGCGCGCCGGTAGGCCTCCAGCGCCCCGGGGTAATCCTTGGTGTGATCCCGCCGGGAGTTGCCGAGGGCGGCGAGCACCGCGAGGCGCTCCTCGTCCGTCTCCACGATGTCCAGGTGCCGCTCGTAGGTCTCGTTCAGGTCGTCCCAGCGCTCGAGCTCCGCGAACAAGCCCTCCAGGGACTGGTAGATCTCCGCGGCGGGGCCGAACTCATCGACGATGGACTGGAACGTCTCCACCGCGGCGCTCTTCTGCTCCAGGCGATCGCGCTGCACCTCCGCCTGCCGCAGCAGGAGCGCGCGACGCTCCTCACCGCTGGCGAGATCACGACGTCGTTCGAGGACGCCGACGAGCTGCTCCCAGCGACCGGCGCGGGTGTAGAGATCGTCGAGAGCCGCGAGGGCTTCCGGTTCGTCCGGGGTCTCCTCCAGGCGGGCCTCCCAGGCCGCGATCGCGCCCTCGGTGTCCCCGAGCACCTCCGCCGACAGCTCTCCGATGCGCGCCAGGAGCTCGCCGCGACGCTCTCCGTCGGACTCGAGCGCCACCTGGAGCCGCAGCACGTCCGCGAGCTCCTCGGGGCGGTTCGATCCGACGTAGATGGCCTCGAGAGCCCGCGCCGCGGGCAGGACGAGATCCGCGTCCTCGGGGTCGAGCCCGAGCACCCGTCGATACGTCCCCTCGGCGGCGGTGATGTCGCCCAAGGCCTCCTGCTGCAGGGACGCCACCTGCATGAGGATCTCCCCCTTGAGGGGTGCCTCCTCCGCCGCGTCCGCGGTGGCGACGAGGACCTCCGCCGTCCGCGCGTACCGACCCAGACGCCTGCCCGACTCGACGAGCCGCTCGCGCAGCTCCGCGTCGAGGGGATCGAGGGGCGCCAGCTCCGCGAAGACCTCGAAGGACCCTTCGTCGTCGTGGAGCCGCTCGTTCCGGAGCGTGGCGATACGCCGCAAGAGCTCGCGCCGCTCATCCTCCCGCTGACGCTGCAGCTCCTCGTCGAGGTCCTCGCCCTCCTCCGGGCGCAGCGAGTCGACGCGCACGCAGAGCACGCGCACGAGATCCCGGGTCTCGTCCCGGAGCTCGTAGACGGTCTCGAGCGCTCGCGCCGCCCTCCCCTTGACGTTCCCGACCTCCAACAAGAGCTCGGCGACCTCCCTCGCCTCCGTGTCGTTCGGGTCGTCGAGGAGCAGGCTCTCCACGTGTCCCACCGCGCGCTCGGGCTGGTGCAGCTCGAGGGCGAGCCGAGCGGCGCGCACCCGGAGCTCGCTCAGGGCCTCGCCGGACGCGCCCTCCAGGCGGAGCTCGACGATCTCCGAGAGCCGCTCGCTGCGACCCAGACGCGAGTAGAGCCGGTCCAGCGCCTCCAAAGAGGCCGCGTGCGCCGGATCGAGCCGCAGGATGCGCTCGTGGTAGCCTGCGGCCTTGGCCGCGTCGTCGATGATCTCCTCGGCGATCAGCGCGACCTCCGCGAGCATCTCGATGCGGCGCGCCTCGTCGTCGAGCCGCTCCGTGGCCCGCTCGTAGAGGGACTCGAGCTCCCCCCAGCGCTCCGCGCCCGTCAGGATCTCCTTCAGCCGCCCGAAGGCCTGCTCGTCGTCCGGATCCAGGCCCAGGATCATCTCGAGGTACGGGACGGCGCCCAGGGAGTCGCCGAGCACCGAGTCGTGCAAGCGCGCGGCGCGGCCGGCCAGCTCCCGCAGGATCTCCGGCTCCAGCCCCTCGGCGACGCTGGATCGCAGGGTCTCCCGATAGCGCTCGGCGAGCTCCGTGGGACGCCCCGCCAAGCTCCCGAGGCGATCGCCTCGATCCCAGAGCCCGAGCTCCCCCGGATGGCTCCCGAGGGCTTCCAGGATCGCGCCCAGGGCGGCGCCGAGCTCTCCGAGCTTCTCCTCGAAGACCGTGGCCAGGCGGTGATACAGGTCGATGCGCTCGCCCGCCTCCGCCGTCTCGCCGATCAGGACGACCAGCGCGCGCGCCTCCTGGCGCGCGTCACCCGTGAGCTCGAACTGCTCCACGAGCAGCCGCGCCGCCTCGGCGCGCACTCCGGGCTCGTCCACCACCTTCTGGAGCACGTCGATCGCACGGACGCGATCGCCGTCGAGCTCCAGCGCCTCCCTCGCCGCGCTCAACGCCTCGGCAGGCTGCGCCAGTCGATCGACGTAGAGCTCCGCCAGCTCGAGCGCCTTGGTCGCCCGCTCCTCGGCGGGCGCGAGCTGCCGCTGCCGCTCCAGGCCGACGGCGGCGGCGGTCCAATCCTCTGCCGCCAGGGCGAGCCGCACGCTGGCCGCGAGAGCCACGGCGTCGTCCGGCGCGAGCTCCAGCGCCCTCGAGTAGAGCTGCCGGGCTCGATCCACCTCACCGAACTCCTCCTCGAGCTGCGCCCAGTCGTTGAGCAACCGAGCGCGCTCCGCGTCGCTCTCGGCATGCTCCGTCCGGAGCTCGTGGAGCCAGCGCAGCCCATCGCGCCGGTCCCCGCGGCGCAGGATGTTCTCGAGCAGGCTGCCCGCCTCGACGTCCGTCGGGCGCCCCTCGAGGACCCCCTGCAGGCGGGCGACCGCGTCATCGACGCGCCCGAGCTCGTCCGCGTACACGGTGGCGAGCTTCAGACAGAGCAGCCGCTGTTCGTCGGCGTGGGCCGGGCTCGGAGCGGTCTGTACCGGCACCGCCTCGACGACCGTCGCCGTCTTCTTGCGCCGACGGCGCTTACGGCGCCCGCCACCGCCGGCGGCCTGCTCCAGCTCCTCGGAGGTGGGCGGCGCCTCGCTGACGGAGGCCTTCGTGACCTCGCCGGACTGCGCCATCTCGAGGGACGACGCATCGAGCTCGGCGAGACGCCCCTCGAGCGCCGACACCAGCTCGTCCCAGTGCCCGGACGCCCGCGCCGTCTGCTCGAGCAACTCCACGGCCCGGGGATCCGCCGGGCTGATCTCGTAGGCGCGGCGCGCGTGCTGCGCCGCCGTGCGCCGATCCATCAGCCTCTGACCGGTGACCTCCACGAGCTTCTCGAGCCACGCGATCTTCTCCTCGGGCGACGCGCTCCCCTGGAGCATCACCTCGTACAGCGCGGGCATCCGCGCCCACTTCTCGTCCGCCTCGTAGAGCGGCAGGAGCTTGCTGGCGGCCCGCGTGTCCGCCGGATCGTTGGCCAGGATGCGCTCGTAGGACCGGAACGCCCGATCGGGTTGCTGCAGCTCCTCTTCGTAGATGCGCGCGGCGCGATAGCTGAGCGCGATCTTCGTCGCGGGCTCCGCCGCCCGATCCGCGGCGTTGCTCAACACCTCGACGAGCCCCTCGTGATCCTGCTGGGACGCGTAGAGCTCCTCGAGGGCGTCGAAATCCTCGCTGCGCAGGAACGTGTCCCGCAACACACGCATGGCGCGCGGCTGCCGCGGCTCGAGCTCGAGGGCCCGGCGCCAGGCGCCAATCGCCTGCTCGGCGTCGCCGAGGTGGTCCGAGTAGACAGAGCCGAGCTTCTGCAGCACGGCGAGCTTGGCGTCGACGTCCTCGAGGGCCGCGAGGCGACGCTCGAGGGCCTCCGCCAGAGTCGTCCAGTCCTTCGACCGCTCGGCGTGACGCTCGAGCCGATCCAGGACATCCATGCGCGAGGGATCCAGATCCAGGATCTCGCGGTAGTAGGCGACGGCGTCCGCGCCGCGGTTGAGACGCTCCGCGGCCAGCTGCGCCATCTCGCGGAGCAGCGGCACGCGATCGTGCCCCTGTCGCCCGGAGAGCTGCTCCTCATACAGAGCGAACAGCTCCTTCCAGGCGCGGCGCTTCCGGTAGAGCTCCTCGAGGCGCTCGGTCGCCTCCTCGTCCGTCGGATCGAGCGCGTGGAGCGCCGCGTAGGCGTCCATGGCGTGCTGCACGTTGGAGAACTGATCCAGCCAGCGGCGCGCCACCTCACGGAACAGGCGCTTCTTCTCGTCGACGTCCGAGACCAGCTCCGCCAAGAGCTGCTGACTGCTCAGGAGATCGCGCCAGCGCCCGAGCTTCTGGTAGAGGTCGACCAGCTCGCGCACCTCGCCGATGTCCTGCTCGTCGAGCTTGCCGTCGAGCTGCACGATCTGATTGAGCACGCCGACGAGCGCCGTGTCGCTCTTCACGTACTCACGGTACACGCCCGCGATCTCCCGCAGGACGGCCAGGCGCTCCTCGTAGGCCGACTCCGGGGTGCGCTCGAGCTGCTGGTTGAGCAGCTGCACGAGGGCGTTGTGCCCCTGCGTCTGCTTGTAGAGGCGCTTGAGAGAAGCGCGCGCCTCCGCGTTGTCCGGATCCTGGCGCAGGATGCTCTTGTACTGCTCGATCGCCTTCTGGGCGTTCGCCTGCGACTCCGCGAGCTGCGCCACCTCCTGCGCGATCTCCGTGCGGCGCGGATCGCCTTCCGGCATCGCGCGCTGCGCCGCGGTCAGGATCTGAGCCAGCCCCGCGTCGTCGTCCAGGGACTTCTTGTACTCGCGATAGAACGCGAGCATGCCGTCGTTCGCCGGATCGATCTTGCGGATCCGCTCGAACCAGACCTCCGCGTCCGCCAGAGACTCGCGCTTGCGCCAATGGAGCATCGCGATCTGGAGCATCTCGCCCAGCTTGTCCTCGCCCGTGACGGTCGAGGTCTCGAGGGGCCGCTCATAGACACGCACCAAGGCGTCCCACCGCTCGTTTTGTGAGAAGAACGTGGTGACGTAGCCCAGGGCGTCCTGTTGGTTCGGTGCGTCGACGAGCACCCGATCGTAGGCGCGCGCGGCCCGCTCCTCGTCTCCGAGGCGATGCAGGTAGATGCGCGCCAGGCGCACGCCCGCCGCGACGCGCACGGACGGATCCGTGCTGCGATCCGCGACGCGCTCCAGCACGCGCGCCGCCTCCTCCCACTTGGACTGGCGCCGGTAGACGGTCTCCAGCAGCCGCGCGGCGTCCGCGTTCGTGGGATCGAGGCGCACGGCTCGCTCGAGGAGCTCGGCGATCACCTCGAAGCGCGGGTTGGGCGCATGGCGCACCTCGACCTCGGCGGCGCGCATCAGCATCGAGCTCTGGTACGCCTCGTCGCCGCCCCCCTCCGCCTCGGTGACGTAATTCTCTGCGGCCTCCGCCCAGGTGCGACGTCGATCCTCGAGCTCGGCGAGCCGCGAGAGCGCCTCCGCATCCTCGGGGTTCAGCTCGAGCAGACGCTCGGCGGCCGCCGCGGCGGCCGTCTCGTCGAACAGCTCGGAGGACAGGACCCGTACATGAGCGCGTAGGTAGTCGGCTTCGCGCGGGGTCCCCGCCGTCGCCCGGAGCGACAACTCCAACAGGCGGGCCACGGCCTCCCACTCGCCACGCTCCACGTGCCGCTGGCGCGCGGCGTCGATGACCTCGAGGCTCTCCTCCAGCCCCAGGTCGCCATCCGGAGCCGCCAATGCTTCGGCGAGGGCAGCCCAGGCATCCTCGGCGTCGGGGTTGGCTTGAAGGGTTCCTAGAGCCGTTCGGACCGTCTGTGAATCCATCCTCGTTCCCGTCGCATCACCCGACTTCACAAAGTGCGACCATTGCACTCTCGTCTTCGGATGCGGGACGAGAGTAGCGCCCTCCGATGACCGGGAACAACCCTTGCAAATCAGTGATTCCGCTCCGTTTATGGAGAGCTCACTGACCCGGCTGAGTCCACCCGATTGCCCGCGCGATCGCCCTCGCCTGCGGGCTCTGCGCCCGAGGTCGGGCCCTCTCGCACATCACCGGAATTCATCACCCGTGCGAGCTTTTCACGCACGGCGGGGTTCGCACCGAGCGCCCGCGCCCGCTCGAGGGCGTGCCGCGCCTCCGCGCGACGCCCCAGCCGCCAAAGCGCGTAAGCCCGCCCCAGCTGCACGTCCCCGTCTTTCGGCCGCAGGGCCGCCAGAGCGTCGTACTGGGCGAGCGCCTCGTCCGGTTGGTCCAGGCGCAAGGCGAGGGTCGCGAGGCCCACGCGGTGTTCGGGCGCATGGGGGGCGATGCGCAGCCCCCGCTCGTAAGCGCCCTTTGCCTCCATGTACCTACCTTGATGCACACGGACCAGGCCGAGGGCGTGCCAGGTGGTCGCGTCCTCGGGATCGCGCCGCAGAGCCTCCTCGAGACGCGGCGCCGCCCACTCGAGCTCTCCCCAGCGGGCGGCGCGCAGCCCCCCAGCGCGCGGTCCCCGAGGATCCTGGGGCGCCACGGCCGCTCCCCGGTCGAAGAAGGCCAGCGCCTCGTCGTAGCGGTGAGCGAGCTCGTAGGCGTGGCCGAGCTCGATCCAGGGCGTCGGATCCCGCTCGCCCAGGCGCGCTGCCAGGCGCGCGGCCTCGCGCTCCGCCGCTCCCAGATCCCCGCGGTGCCCGAGCACGCGGACGAGCTGACGCCGCGCCTCCACGTCGTCGGGTGCGTGCTCCAGGTGCTCCTCGAGGAGGCGCTGCGCCTCCTCCGTCCGGCCAGCGTCCACGAGGAGGGAAGCGCGGGCGACCGGCGACGTCGGCGCACACCCGGAGCACGGCGCGACGAACAGAGCACCTCCGAGCAGGACCCCGCGGAGCAGCACGCCATGGAGCAGGGCGCCGCGGAGCAGGGCGCGCAGCCCCCCCGAGGGGACGGCCCGCCTGGGGGGACCGGGAGAGCCGAGGGAGCGCCGCACGAGCGGACGCTACCGCATCGCTGGGGAGCCCCGCCATCACCCCGGCCACCCACCCTCCAGCGCGCCAGAGCTTGCGCTGGGACCTCCCGCTGGGTACCTGCGCACGAGCCTGCGTTCGGTCGGCGTGCGCGCACGAGCGCCGCCGTCGAGGAATCACCCAGGAGGAGACGCATGGGTCAGTTCGATGAGCTACAGACGATCGGCGTGGTCGGAGCGGGGCAGATGGGCGTCGGCATCGCGCAGGTCTGCGCGGCGGCGGGCCTCGCGGTGACCCTGTCGGACGTCTCTCGGGAGCAGGCCCGCGCGGGGCTCGACCGCATGAAGGCGCGCCTCGATGGCCAGGTCGAGCGCGGCAAGGTGGCGGCGGCGGATCGGGACGCGCTCCTCGAGAGGATCCAGGTGGTCGACCTCGCCGGGCACGGCGCCGCGCAGCTCGTGATCGAGGCGGCCACGGAGCGTGAGGAGCTCAAGCTCGAGCTCTTTCGGCAGCTCGACGCGAGCACGCCCCCGGAGACCCTGCTCGCGAGCAACACGTCGAGCATCTCGATCACGCGCATCGCCGCCGCGACTCGGCGCGCCGACCGGGTGGGCGGCCTCCACTTCATGAACCCCGTCCCGGTGATGCAGCTGGTCGAGGTCGTTCGTGGCCTCCAGACGTCCTCCGAGACCCTGGCCCAGCTCACGGCCCTCGCCCACCGCGTCGGCAAGCAGACGGTCGCGAGCGAGGACCGTCCGGGGTTCATCATCAACCGCGTCCTCATCCCATTCTTGAACGAGGCTTGCCTGGCCCTGAGCGAGGGCGTCGCGAGCGTCGCCGACATCGACGCGGGGATTCGGCTCGGGCTCAACCACCCCCTGGGTCCCCTCGCCCTCGCGGATTTGATCGGCCTGGATACGGTGTTGGCGATCGGTGAGGTGCTCCACCGGGACTTCGGTGACAGCAAGTACCGACCAGCTCCCCTGCTCCGCAACCTGGTCGCCGCCGGCTGGCTGGGACGCAAGACGGGCAAAGGATTCTACGTGTACGGCCCCAAGGGCGAGCTGGGAGAGCCCAACCCCCTGCTCCGCGGGGATCCTTCCCTCGGAGCCGCCGCCGGAGAGGGGAGGGAGCGCTCGTGAGCTCATCTCTCCGGCTTCGTCGTAGGAGCGCGGAAGACCCGCTCCGCCGCACCTTCGGGCGACGCCTGGCCGCGCGCGGGTGGCCGGTTCTCCTCGGGCTCCTCCCGTTGGCCGCCTGTGAGGAGGACAAGCCCTTCACGCCCTTCGAGGTGGCAACCTCGCTGCCCACCAGCCCCGAGCCCCCGCCGCCTCCCGAGCCGACGGCGACCGCGGAGCAGCCCGCCGAGGGGAACGTGCTCCTGCGGCGCGCGATCAAGGCGCCCCGCGAGGCGAAGACCTGGACCGTCGAGGGGCGCCCCCTGCGCGCCCCGGACGGGCACCTCTTCGACCTGGCGCTCCCCCTCGCGCCCGCGAAGGAGGGCGCTCCTCCCGAGGTGCTCGCGTGGACGCGCCAACCCGCCCGGGGGAGCACGCCCGCGAGCGGGGCCCTCTGGCTCTACGGAGACGGCGAGCCCCGTCGTCTGGCGGAGCTGCCTGGCTTCGTCCCGGTCAGTCCCGACTGTGAGCACGTGGCGAGCCTCGATCAGACGGGCCCCCACACCGTGACCGTCGACGTGACGGCCCGCTGCACCGCCCGCCTCGTCGCCCGCGCCCCCACGCGCAGCGTGCTCGTCGTCGATCCGAAGCGCCCCGACCCGGTCCTCATGGGCTTCCGCGCCGCCGACCCGGCGCCGGGGGAGACCCTCGAGCTCCAGATCGACTCACGGGACCTCGACGACGACGGGCGTGACGACATCACCCTGCGCGTCACCGTGGGCAGCAAGGACCGGAAGGCCAGCGCTCGGTTCGTGTGGTTCGATCGCGCCGCGGGGCGCTCTCGCGACTCCAAGGAGCCCGCGGCCAGCTTCTCCGCGATCGCCGCGCGCTTGGCGACTCTGTCCAAGGGCAGCAAGGGCGCGGCCTCCGTCGCCGACGAAGCGGACGCGGCGCGCCGCCTCTACGCCGCGGCGTGCGGAGAGAGCGGGACGCCCCGGCTCTGGGCCGCGAACGGTACGGCGTTGACCTGCAGCGCGGACGCCAGCGTCGCCTCTTTCCTCGGCTCGGAGATCACCGCGGCGTCGACCCTCGGGCGACCGCTCGAGGCGCTCGGGCTGCTGGAGCGCGACGGCTGGTACGGCGCGAAGCTCCCCGCCAAGGAACGTGAGCGCCTCGAGAAGCTGGCGCTGGGCAAGGTGCAGAAGGTGAGCCCGGAGATGGCAGGGGCCTTCATGGCCCACCTGCCGCCGCGCCCCACGGAGCCGCGCTTCAGCCCCCTGCACTTCGACTCCTCGGGACGTCTCTGGGTGCGCAACGCGGAGGCGCGGGTGCTCGCCAGCGATCCCCCGGGCAGCCCACCGAGCGATCCCACGCTGGGCGCGGGAGGAGCCCCCCAGCGGAGCGATGTCCCCGACGTCTGGCCCCTGCGCGTCATCGACCAGGCCGGGCGCACCTGGACGGGCGTCGTGCCCTCCTGCGATCGCTCGGAGCTCCAGCTGTCCTTCGTGAGCCGGGAGGGGATGCCCTCACCCCCGCAACCTCTCCCCCTCCTCGCTCCTCGCCCGGGTTCCTGCCAGCGGGCGGGCGCCCTCGCGCCCCCCACCGGGACGCCGATCGCGTGGCACGGCAACCAGCTCGAGGTCTGGCTCGCCGGACATCACCTCAACGCTCCCTCGACCAGCACTCCGGGGCGCCCCGGCTCTCCCCGCTCCGCCGATGGGAAGGCGCTCGTCGTCCCCAGCCGGTTCGGCTTGCTCGTGCAGCGCGACGGCGGGGTCGAGCTCTGGCAGGGCGAGGTGACCCAGGCGCTCACGGACTGCGTCCCCAGCGCGGGCGCGCGTCAGATCGCCTGCGTCAAGGGGCGCAGCAGCGTCGTCGTGCTGAAGCGACCTGGAGCCTGAAGCGCAGCTGGACTGGCGCGCGCAGCCCGGGCGGCGCCGCGCCCAGGCTGGATGCCACGCCGCCAGCCACGCCGCGTCCCTGGATCACGGCGCCTTGGCGCGCTCGAGATAGGAGCGGTTGCGCGTGTCGACCTTGATCCAGTCCCCCTCGCCGACGAAGAGGGGCACCTGGACCACCGCGCCGGTGGAGATGGTGGCGGGCTTGGTGACGTTCGTCGCCGTGTCGCCCTTCACGCCCGGCTCGGTCTGCGTCACCTGGACGATGATGTGCGCCGGCAGGCTCACGCTCACGGGGTTGCCGCGATACAGGGTGACGGTCACCTCCGCCCCATCGATCAGGAACCCGGCGTCGTCACCGACCGCGTCCGAGGGCACGGAGATCTGCTCACCCGTGTGGGAGTTCATGAACACGTACCCCTCCCCGTCCGGGTAGATGTACTGCATGGTCTTCTCCTCGACGTCCGCGGGCTCGAGCTTCTCTCCGGAACGGATGTTGCGCTCGAGGGAACCGCCGGTGAGGAGGTTCTTCATTTTCGTGCGCGTGAAGGCCTGCCCCTTGCCGGGCTTGACGAACTGGAAGTCGACCACCACGTAGGGCTGGCCGTCCATCATGATCTTCACGCCTTTTTTGATGTCGCTCGTTTCCATTTGACTGCCTCGTAAAGAGCACCGACGGCTTGCCAGCTGCGGCGGAGAGGACTCGGCCCCTGCGCGGGCCGTTCAGGCCGACCCTGCTTCCCGGGCCAGCGCGTCGGGTGTTACAGGGTGCGCGCCAGGCATTCAAGGGCAAGCTCGGAGGCCACTGGCCCTCACCACCGCCCCCAGATGGGGGGTGTGTTCGAAAGACCGCCCATTTCGGGGACCGCGACCGGGGTTGCGCGCGGGGGAGCGGCTGACCAGGATGCGCCGTCCCCCCTGCCCCCGTCGCCCCCGCGACCCGCCGCCTGCGCCCCCACCCTCCTCTCCGATGCTCCCGCGCCCCATGCACGAATACGACCTGGAGGAAATCAAGCGAGAGATCGTCGAAAGCCGCTCGCTGACCATCAAGACCAACAACCTGGTCAACGCGCTGGCCGCCGATCTCAAGAGCATCGCCAAGCGCCAGCAGGGCTACGAGCGGAAGATCTTCGTCCACTCCGTCACCGCCTACCTGGTCGTCGTGGCGGTGATCATGATCTTGAGCAAGCTGGCCCTGGACGCTCAGGTGGAGGCGGTCCGTGAAGAGGGACGCGCAGCTCGCGAAGAGCTCGTGCAGATGGAGAAGAGCCTCGCCGCCGTCGAGAAGCGCGAGGAGGCGCGGCTCCTGGCCTCTCGCAAGGCGGCGGAGCTCTACCAGCTCGTCACGGAGAACAAACGGCCCGAGCTCCTCGAGCGGTTGCCCGAGCTCGCCAAGCTCGACCTGAGCCCCACGGAGCGGGCGGTCTTCGAACAGGCCGCGCAGCGCTCACGCATGGAACTCTCGCTGATCGCCTATCAGGCGGGACTGGACCACGCCCGGGCGCAGCGCTGGCACGAAGCCATGTTGAGCTTCCGTGAATCACTCGAGCTCCACCGCGACGCCCCCCACGCCCCCCAGGCGACCTACGAGCTGGCGCGGGCGCAGCGACAGCTCGGACGGCAGAAGGAGGCCATTCCCCTGCTGATGTCCTTGACGGAGGCCTCCGCCGACAAGGAGGTGCTCGACGAGGCGACCTTCCTCCTGGCGGAGTGCCAGCTCGACATCGAAGCCTGGAACGACGCCAAGGCCACCCTGCGCAACTTCATCCGGCGTTTTCCCCGGAGCCCGCTGCTGAACGAGGCGCGCTCGAAGCTCTCCGAGGTCAACCTCCGTCACTGAGCGCGGGGATCCCCGGACGGCTCGCCGCCCGCTCCCTCCGGATCCGCGTTCGGGTGCCAGAGGGGCCCGCTCCCCCGACCGAGGATCGGCGCCCGTCGCAGCGCAGCAACGAGATAGTCGCGACCGCGCTGCACGGCGTCGCGCAGGGTGAGCCCCTCGGCGACGCCAGCGGCGATCGCCGAGGCCAGGGTGCACCCGGTGCCGTGACCCGCGCGCGTCACGATCCGCGGGCCGGAGAAGCGGTACTCCTCACCATCGACGGTTCGGAGCAGGTCCGTCACCTCCTCCTCGCTGCCCGGTAGGTGGCCGCCCTTGACGAGGACCGCGGCGGCGCCCAGGGCGAGCAACCGCTCCGCCGCCCGCCCCGCGCCCTCGAGATCCTGGATCGGGACTCCCGTGAGATGTTCCGCCTCGGGGACGTTGGGCGTCACCAGCGCCGCCCGCGGCACGAGCTCCTCGAGGAGCGCACGCACGCCGTCCCGGGAGAGCAGCTCGCGCCCGTCGCTCGCCAGGATCACCGGATCGACGACGAGGGCGGCGCGGCCGACCCGCGCGGCGACCGCTCGCACCACGTCGATGTTGTGGAGCATGCCCGTCTTGATCACGTCAGCGCCGATGTCATCGAGGACCGCGTCCATCTGGGCGCCCACCACGCTCGCCGGGATGGGCATCACCTCCGTCACCCCGCAGGTGTTCTGGACGGTGATGGCCGTCACCGCCGTGGCTCCGAAGACCCCGAGGGCCGTGAGCGTCTTCAGATCCGCCTGGATCCCCGCGCCGCCGCTCGGATCCGAGCCTCCGACGGCGAGGACACGTGCGGGAGCGGGAGGAGGTTCGGGCGGAGAGGACGGGCGCATCGCGGGCGATGGTGCAGGGGAGCAGGCGCTCCGTCCAGGGGAGGTCCAGGAGGGAAAACCGTCCCTCAGGACAAACTTCCATTATACTCCACGCCCCCGCCGGCCCCTTGGCGAAATCGGCAGACGCGGGAGACTTAAAATCTCCTTCCGCACGGAGTCCCGGTTCGAGCCCGGGAGGGGCCACTCCTTCGTGGGTTTCGTGAGCGCGGACCGCCCCGCCGGGTATTTTGAAAACCGTTTTCAATAAGAGTACGTTCCCGGCGTGACCCTCCGCGAAGCCCCCATCGGTCGCTCTGCTCGTGTCGTCGCCGTCGACGTCGACAAGGGCGGGCGCGCCTTCCGACGCAGACTCCTCGAGCTCGGCCTCGTGCCCGGGACGGAGGTGCAGGTCCTCCGGGTCGCGCCGCTGGGCGATCCCATCGAGCTGCTCGCCCGCGGCTGCTTGCTCTCGATCCGCAAAGCGGACGCCGCCTCCGTGCACGTCGAGCTGGCCCCATGACGTCCTCCTTGCTCGAGGAGCCCCAGGCTCCCGCCGATCCCGCCCGCCAGGGTGGCTCCGCCGTGAGCGCTCCCAGGGCTCCGACGCCGGGACGACACATCGCCCTGGTCGGCAACCCGAACGTCGGCAAGACCAGCTTGTTCAATCACCTGTCCGGGCAGAGCGCCCGCGTCGGGAACTACCCGGGCATCACCGTGGAGCGCCGCACGGGGGTCGTCCACCTGCCGAGCGTGACGCCCGGAGGAAGCCCGGAGCAGCGCCAGCTGGTGGACGTGCCCGGGACCTACTCCCTCAGCGCCCGCTCCCAAGAGGAACGCATCGCCATCGACGAGGTGCTCGGGCTGAACGGCGCGCCGCCGCCGGCCCTCACCGTGGTGGTGATCGACGCCGGTCAGCTCCTCCGCAACCTCTACCTCGTGGTGCAGCTGCTCGAGCTGCGGGTCCCCTGCGTGCTCGCCCTCAACATGGTCGACGAGGCGCCCCACGCACCTCCCCACCCGGAGGCCCTCACGCGGATCCTCGGGGTGCCCTGCGTCCTCACCAACGGGCGCACGGGGGAAGGCATCGACGAGCTCCGCGCCGCCATCGCGCGCGCGTGCGCGCAGCCCCCCCAACCCCGGGTCCACGTCACCTATCCCCCCGAGCTGATCCGCGCCGCCGACCGGGTCGCCGACGCCCTCCCCTCCTCCTGGCGCGGCAGCGTCGAGCGGGATCGTGCCCTCGCGCTGTGGGCCTTGTCGAGCCTCGACGAGGACGACGAGCTCGAAGGGATCCCGGACGAGCTCCGCGCGCGGGTCCTCGACATCCACGCGACGGGGCTCGACGCGGATCTCGCGACCGTCACGGCCCGCTACGCCTACCTCGACGGCCACCAGAGCGACTTTTTCCGCCCGACCACGGCGGAGCAGGGCGGACCCGCGCGCGTCTCCGAGAAGGTGGATCGCGTGCTGCTCCACCCCGTCTACGGGTTCGCCGCGTTCCTCGGCATCATGCTGCTGCTCTTCCAGTCTCTGTTCACCTGGTCCGACCCTGCGATCGGGTGGATCGAGGACGGGGTCGCAGCCCTCCAGGAGGTCGCCGGCTCGGTACTGCCGGAGGGGTTGCTGCGGGACCTGTTGACGGAGGGCGTCCTGGGCGGCGTCGGCAACGTCATCGTGTTCCTGCCCCAGATTCTGCTGCTTTTTTTCTTCATCGGGCTGCTGGAAGACTCCGGCTACATGGCGCGCGTCGCGTACCTGATGGACCGCATCATGCGCAGCCTCGGCCTGCACGGCCGCGCCTTCGTCCCGATGCTCAGCGGCTTCGCCTGCGCCGTGCCCGCCATCTTGGCGACGCGCACCATGGAGCGTCAGCGGGATCGCCTGCTCACGATGATGGTGGTGCCGCTGATGGCGTGCTCCGCGCGCCTGCCCGTCTACACCCTCGTCATCGCGGCGCTCTTTCCGCCCGAGAGCTTGTTCGGCGTGCCGCTGCAAGGGCTGCTGATGGTGGCGATGTACCTGTTCAGCGTCGTCATCGCCCTGCTCGCGACGGCCGTGCTGGGGCGCACCGTGATTCGTGGACGGCGCGTTCCCCTCATCCTCGAGCTGCCCCCCTATCGCTTGCCGCGCCTGGCGAGCACCGTGCGCATGATGACGGAGCGCGCCGGGCAGTTCCTGCGGGAAGCGGGCACGGTGATCCTCGTCTGCACGATCGCGCTCTGGGGCCTGCTCACCTTCCCCCGCGAGGACGTGGCCCCCGAAGGCGAGGCCGTCGTCGCCACCGCCGTCGTCACGGAGAACGCGGAGACTTCCCTCGGATCGGACGCGCTGGTCACCGCAGCCGAAGCAGCGCCGCGTGACAGAGACTCACGGCTGGCCCAGAGCTACGGAGGCCAGCTCGGCAAAGCCCTCGAGCCCGTGGTGGCTCCCCTGGGCTTCGACTGGAAGATCGCCACGGGGATCATCGGCGCCTTCGCGGCGCGGGAGGTGTTCATCTCCACCCTCGCTCTGGTGTACGGCATGGGCGACGTCGACGACGAAGCCCTGCCCCTGCGGGAGCGGATGCGCGAAGAACGTCGCGCCGACGGCTCCCACACCTACACGCCGCTCGTGGGGCTCTCGCTCATGGTCTTCTTCGCCTTGGCCTGCCAGTGCATGAGCACCCTCGCGGTCGTGCGTCGGGAGACCAGGAGCTGGCGCTGGCCCGCTTTCATGTTCGCCTACATGACGGCGCTCGCCTACGCCGCGAGCTTCATCGTGTACCAGGGTGGACGACTGCTCGGGTTCGTCGGTTGAGGTCGCCGCGGTGGGAGGTCCTCCCGAGAGACCAGCGCCCGCGCGGCGCGGACGGCGGCGAGCCGCGGCGCTCCCACGGAGCTTCTACGCTCGGGACGTGCTCGAGGTCGCCCGCGACTGCATCGGGGCCCTCCTCGTCCACGAGGGCCCCGAGGGCACCGTGTCCGGGAGGATCGTGGAGGCGGAGGCGTACCGCGGGCCCGAGGATCGCGCCGCCCACAGCTTCGGCGGGCGACGCACGCCGCGCACGGAGGTCATGTTCGGGACGCCGGGGCATGCCTACGTGTTCTTCGTGTACGGCATGCACTGGCACGTGAACCTCGTCACAGGGGCGCCCGGGCAACCCCAAGCCGTGCTGCTGCGGGCAGTGGAGCCCCTTCAAGGGGTCGAGCTCATGGCGCGCAGGCGCCGCATGGACGCCAGGCGCCGCGAGCTCACCAACGGCCCCGGCAAGCTGTGCCAGGCGTTCGGGATCGATCGGGCCCTCTACGGCGCCGACCTCTGCCAGCCGCCCCTCTACCTCGCGCCTCCCCCGCCGGGCAGCCCTGCTCCGCGCGTGGCGACCTCTCCGCGGATCGGCGTGGACTACGCGGGGGAGTGGCGGGAGCGGCCCTGGCGCTTCTTCGACGCGGACAGCCCCTACGTGCTGCGGGCTCGCCGGCGGAGCTGAGGTCGCTGCGCCCCACCTCCGCCCGGGCCCTACCGCGCGCCCTCGAGGATCCCTTCGGGGCCCGAGCCATGATAGGTCTTCGGGGACTCGCGGAGGGCTTGGCGACACACCGCCGTGGGCCACTCACGGACCGCTCCGCGGGGGACGACCCCGATGACACGCCCTCCCCTCGATCCCGGCTCAGCCCCCTCGTCGACGGACCCCGACCCCAGTGCGCCCTCCCGCGGGGCCTTGTCCGGACGTCGCGTCCTGCTCGCCGTCACGGGCAGCATCGCCGCCTACAAGGCCGTGCTCCTCCTGCGGCTCCTGAAGAAGGCGGGCGCCCACGTCGAGGTCCTGCTGACGGACACGGCGCAGCGCTTCGTCGGCGCCGCCACCTTCTCTGGCCTCGGCGCCCCCGTCCACGACGACATGTTCTCCGCGCCGGGGGAGCTCCATGTCACCCTGGGGCAGCGCGCCGACGTGTTGCTCGTCGCCCCGGCCACCGCCGACGTCCTCGCGCGCCTGCGTCAGGGGCGCGCCGACGACCTGCTCACGGCGACCGCTCTGTGCCTGCGCGGTCGCCTGCTGCTCGCGCCCGCCATGCACCCGACGATGTGGCACGCGCCCGCCGTGCGGGAGAACGTGGCCCTCCTCCAGGCGCGCGGCGCGGAGCTGATTGGCCCCGTCGTCGGAGAGGTCGCGTCGGGAGATTCGGGGATGGGGAGGATGGCCGAACCGGAGGAGATCGTCGCGGCCCTCACCCACAGCCTCCGCTCCGACGCCAGCCTCGGGGGGCGACACGTGGTCGTCACCGCAGGCCCTACCCGCGAGCCCATCGATCCCGTGCGGTTCCTCACCAACACCTCCTCGGGAAAGATGGGGTTCGCCATCGCGGCCCAGGCCGCTCGCCGAGGAGCGCGCGTCACCCTGATCGCCGGCCCCGTGCACCAGCCCACCCCCGCGGGGGTCGAGCGCCTCGACGTGGGCACCACGGAGGAGATGCGCAGCACCCTGTGGTCGGTCCTCGGCGACGACCTCCAGGGGGCGGACGCCCTCGTGATGTGCGCGGCCGTCGCGGATTACCGCCCCCGGACGGCCGCCGAGCACAAGCTGAAGCGAGGCGACGAGCTGCGGCTCGACCTCGTGCCCAACCCCGATCTGCTCGCGGAGATCGGCGCCGCCCGCGGCGGGACCACCCCGGTGCTCGTCGGCTTCGCCCTCGAGACCGGTGACGACGACGCCCTCTCCGCGTCCGCCCGCGGCAAGCTCCAGCGCAAGAAGGTCGACCTGGTCGTCGCCAACGCTGCCGCCGAGTCCTTGGGCCGCGACGACAACCGCGTATTGCTCGTGACGGACACCGAGACCACCCCGCTCCCCACGCTCCCGAAAGAGGCCATCGCCCACCAGCTGCTCGACTGGGTGGGAGCCCGCCTGGATGCCCTGACGGCGCCTCCCGCGGACGTCACGCCCGGGCCCGTCGACTCCAGCACCGAGGGAACGCCGTGATCCTGGTCTGTGGCGCGCTCCTCCTCCTGATGACGGCCGTCGGCCTGGCCTTTCGGCCTGCGTGGGCGGGGGCGATGCTCTTCTGGTGGGTGCTCCTCGGCCCCCATGTCCTCGTCGCCGCCTATGCCGCCAACGACCTGCACCGGAGAGGACGCCTGGGGGAGCTCCTCCGACCGCGGTTCGGGGACTTGACCCTCGGCGCCCTGGTGGGGGTCGTCCTGCTCGTCGCCTCCTGGGCGGGCCGCGAGACCCTGGCGGGGGTCGGCACACCACAGCAAGCGTGGCTCCTCAACATCTACTTTCAGGTGGGAGCTCCGGAGGTCGTCGAGAGCTCGGTCCTCATCACGACGATCATTCTCGCGGTGGTGGTCTGTGAGGAACTCATCTGGCGCGGCTGGGTCCTCGATCGGAGCACGGCCACCTTCGGAGAGCGACGCGGCTGGCCCATCGCCGCGCTTCTCTATGGCGCGACGATGCTCCCCACCGTCGTCACCCTCGCCGCGCCCGTGGCGGGGCCGAACCCCTTGCTCCTCGTCGCCGCCCTCTTCTGCGGGCTGGTCTGGACGTTCATGGCCAAGCTGATCGGGAGACTGCCCCCGATCATCATCTCCCACGCCATCTTCACCTATTTCTCGATCGTCCAGTTCCGTCAGCCAGGGTTGTGACCCCGAGGCCCTCCGGGGCGGACGGCGAAGCTCGAGCGCTCGGCTCGAAGAGCGGGCCCAGAGCGAGGGGCCCAGAGCGAGAGGCCGGGGGTGCGCGCGAGCCCAGGGTCCGGCGGCGAACCCTGGATCCGTCGGGAGGTGTGGGTCGGCGGGTCGCGCGCGGGGAGCCTCAACCAACCGTCAACCCGTGATGCGGGCGAGCTCCTCGTCGGACACGTCGAAGTCACTGAAGACGTTCTGCACGTCGTCGTGATCGTCCAAGGCCTCCGCGAGGTTCATGCACACCTCCGCGTCCCGTCCGCTGACGTTCTTCTTCGTCTTGGGCACGTAGGCGATCTTGCTCTCGGAGATCGGCAGCTTCGCCTCTTCGAACTTCGCGACCACGTTGAAGAGGTCCTCCACGGGCGTGTACACGACCCACACGTCGCCCTCGTTCCGGTAGTCCTCCGCGCCCGCCTCGAGCGCCGCCTCCATCAGCTGCTCCTCCGTGACGGCGCTCGCCTCGAGGCTGATCGTGCCCAGACGATCGAAGGCCCAGCCGGCGGTGCCCGAGCTCCCGAGCACGCCGTTGTTCCGTTCGAAGATCTTGCGGAGCTCCGCGACCGTGCGGTTGCGGTTGTCCGTCATGCCTTCCACCAGGAACAGCGTCCCCGAAGGTCCCGTCCCCTCGTAGAGCACCTCGTCGTAGTTCGCGCCTTCGATCTCACCGGTGCCGCGCTGGATGGCGCGCTTCATGGTGTCCGCAGGCATGTGCTGGGCCTTGGCGTCGTTGATCGCCTTGCGCAGACGCGGGTTGCCGTCGGGGTCACCGCCGCCCAAGCGGGCCGCGGTGGTGATCTCCTTGATCAACTTGGTGAACAGCTTGCCGCGGGCCGCATCATTGGCCCCCTTCTTGCGCTTGATCGTCGCCCACTTGGAATGGCCGCTCATGGAAGCGCGTTTACCAAATCCCTGGCGCCCGAGCCACACGACCCCCGCAGGGTCCGTGTACGATTTTTGGAGACTCAGGCGACCCGTCGGGCCGGCATCGGGGTGGCGATGACCATGGTCAGGTCTCGATGGAGCAGCGCGAAGGCGCTGTCCTGGGGCCACTCGGGGGCCCCCTCGAGCAGGGTGGCCACCGCGTCCCGAGCGCCGCGCTGGGCACAGACCGCCGCGGCCGCATAACGGGTCACCCAATGCAGCAGGGGCAACACCTCGGGTCCCCGTAGCAGGAGCTCCAGATCCCCCTGCTCGGCGCGCCCGTCGAAGGCGCGCACGATGGCGCCCATGCACTCACGGATCGCTCGGGACCGGCGCTCGCGCCCCGGACTCTCCGGCCGCGGCAAGGAGCGCAGGGCAGCGGCGCGCCCGTGGGCCCCGGTGTGCTCCCCCTCGAAGGCCTCGATGAGGACCTCGACGATGAGCAGCTGCTCGTGCTCGTCGTCGTCCAGGTGGCGGTGCCGCCACGCTTGCAGAGCCAGGCGGGCGGGCCCGGTGACGCCCAGGGCGGCCAGGGCCAGGGCTCGCTGCAGGGCGATCCGCTCCTGGTCGGAGTGCTGCACCTCGCGGAGGGCCGCCTCGAGGATCTCGGCGACGCTCCCGGTGCGGTAGATGGCCCGACGGCGGCGCCGCTCCAGGAACTCCGGGGCCACGGAGAGGGGAACGACCAACAAAACGAAAGCGCCCGCGAGGAGCCACTCCCCCGCGAGCGCCAAGCGAATCGCGTAAGCAACCGCCGCGGCCGACGCCATGAAGCGGACGAACCCCGCAGCACGACCCAGCCAGGACCCCCATACGTTAAGCGATGACTGCACAATGGCTCCTGAAGATGAAGGAGGAGGACGCGGAGCCCCGAAACGGCTGGGGAGCACCGACAGCCATCGTCAACAATCGCTTTGGAGCGCGCAAGCTGCCATTTTCCGCTAGCCCGCAGCGTCCCGGCGCGTCGTCGTCGACTCGTCGTCGGCTCGTGTCGTGACATCGCGACACCTCCACACCTTCAGTGACCCCGGTACGCCGGAGGCCCACTCCAGCCTCGCGGGATTGATGCAACCTGGGTCCGTCTCATGAGCGCTTCCACGGCGGCGCGCGGCACTACGTGACGCCGTCGAACCCACCATTGCCGCGCGGCGGCGCATGTCCGCAGTGGCGCCGCACGACTCGGCGGACGCACCACCGCTCGACGGCGCAACGCATCACCGCGTGGCGGAGCCGCTCGACTCCGCCCCCCAGCGACGGTCCCGTACGACCCGCCACACCACGCCACCACCGCGCACGACGACGACCCACGGCGCTGCGCAATGCCCTCGCGCCACCGCGCACGACGACGACGCGCGCAGCGACGCACGACGAGCGCGGCCACTGCGCGGCACGGCGCTGCACGATGCCCTTGCGCCACGACGCGCGACGCACCACTGCTCCCGCAACGCCTCGGCGCACGACGCCGAACGGCGCTGCACGACGCCACCGCGCGCGGCGGCGCGTCACTGCGCGGCGGTCACTCTGCGGCGGCGCCGCGCACGTACCCGTAGTACTCGACGCCGAGATCCTGGAACGTCTGCTCGTAGGTCTCTCCCACCCGCAGGATCGCGAACTCGTCCCGCGGCTCGACCAGCAGGGCGGGCACCGCGCGCCCGTCGTGCAGCGCTTCGTACTGCTCGCGCGTGAGATCGACGGCGCCCTCCAGCGCCTGCGCGAAGCCGATGCGACGCGCGGCCGCCTCCCAGCCCGGCACCGGCTCCATGGGGATCGCCTCGGCGGCGTCGCCGCTCCCGTAACCGACCATCACCATGGGTGAGCCCGCCAGCTCCTTCCCCGTCTGCACCGCCTCCTCGAAGCCCGCGGCGATCCACGCGGGGAGCGCGGCGCTGTAGAGGTTTCCGAGGTCGCGGGCGCCCTCACTCCCGAGCCCCATCTTCTGCGCCAGGAGCTCGCGGAAGTTCGAGCGCTTGCGCAGGACCGCCGCCACCGCGCTCGTGGCCGCATAGGGATCTTCGTCCGCCTTCCCGTCGAGGACGCGCGCGTACAGATCTGGGAGCGACGTGGTCTCCGCGAGCACCGCCGACACCTCCACCCCCGCCTCCTCGCACAGCAGACGGAGCTCCTCCTCGTGGCGGTCACTGCGCGCCAGGCCCCGCACGTAGAGGAACGACATCGCCTGGATGGGCATGTGGTGGTACGGGCGATGGAAGAAGAGCGCCCGCACGTCCCGGTAGAACTGCCCTGCGCGCGCGTCGACCCGCTCCAGCATGGCCTCGACCGCGTGCACCGTCTCGTCGAGGTAGGCGAAGGTCGAGTAGCGCCCGCTGAACACCGGGAAGTCGCTCATGCGCTTCGTGCGCTCCGCGTACGCCTCGTGGAAGTGGCGCGCGAAGGGCTTGCGGAAATCCGGACCGCGGTAATCGGAGGCGCTCCCTGCGCGCCTCAGGTCCACCGCCAACATCTTGGGGTCCCGCTCGATGAGCATCGCCACCGCGCCGGCGCCCTGGGTTTGTTCCCCCGTGCTGCCGCGCTCGTACTCCGCGACGTCCGCGGCGACGACGATCGCCAGCTTGTCGGCGCCGTCGCAGGAGACGTAACGCAGCGCGCTCTTCAGGGCGTACACCCCGCCGAGG
Source organism: Myxococcales bacterium (assembly GCA_012514535.1). Taxonomy (GTDB): domain Bacteria; phylum Myxococcota_A; class Polyangia; order Polyangiales; family Polyangiaceae; genus NIC37A-2. Next base: position 66,786 of record JAAZAA010000056.1, read on the forward strand.
CACGCGTGCTTGAACTCCGGGACCTCCAGCTGACGCGCCAGCCGGGGGAGCCCGAGCTCCTCGAGCGCCCGATCCACCATGCCCCGGACGATCACCGCGCCGGCGGCGTTGTCGGTGCTCGACTCGGTGCCGAGCCCGAGGAAGCCCACCCGGCGCGGATCGATGTCGTAGCTCCGGATGAGCCGCAGCACCGCGTTGGCGGCCATGGTGTAGACGTTCTCGTGGCGCGCGGGGACCCGGAAGCTGCGGCCGACGACGTTGCGGACCTTCTCCCAGGGGTTCCCGGTCCATTCGCACCACGCCTCCAGGGGGACGCGCAGGGCCGGGACGTACAGGCTCATGCCGCTGATGCCAGGGCGGACGGGGGCGTTGTCGCTCATGATCGGTCTCGTTCTCGATGGATCCGGTTCAGGGATCGGCGTTTTATACCCCGATCTTCGCCGGGACCGGGAGCAAAACGACCCATGCGAACTGGCGTTCGCGCTCGCGCTACCGCGACGACGCAGTTCCTCGCGCCCGTCCTTGCGAGGAACTGTTGACTCCGCTGCTGCCACTGGCACATTCCCGCCGGGCAGGCACTGCATGCGAAGAGCTGCGATCTATGGCTGGGGGCTGGTAGCTCCCCACTCGGCGAACATCGACGAGTTCGAACGGAACCTCGATGGAGCGGAGTCTTGGCTCACGCCGTTCAACGGCTTCGGACCCGACAACTTCCTGGTAGGCAATCCAAAGTTCGACTTTGCCGCGTACCAGCCGTGGATCGAGGAGCGTTTCCCCCCGAGCCGGTTCCGACAACTGACGGACAAGATGGATCCGACGAGCCTCTACGGCATCGGCGCCTTCATCCAGTCCCTCGGGCAGAACCCGGGCCTCGAGCGGGCGCTGATGGAGCTCGGTCCTCAGGCGCACGTCTACGTGGGCAACGCCCTCGGCGCGTACCCCACCGTCTGTCGGACCGCCATCGAGTTCCATCGGGCGCAGCGACGCTGGAATCGGTTCTGGGCGGCGCCCGAGCGGAACGCCGCGCTCCGGGAGTACCTGGCCCACGGCGGCGACGTCCCCGTGCGCGATCCCGCGACCTTCGAGGACCCCGACGAGCGCGAGGCGGCGGAAGACGCCTGGTTCGGTTACTGGAGCGAGCGCTCCGAGAAGCTGCGCGAGTACCTGGCGGAGCTGCGGGAGATCGAAGGGCAGCGCGTCGAAGGCGACGTCGAGAGCGGCAAGCTCAAGGTCATCCGCGACAAGCGCCGGCGCCTCGCGCAGATGATGGAGAAATGGCAGACGCCGGAGCCGCCCTGGAACCAGGTCTCCGCGAACCTGCTCTGGAACATCCCCAACACGCCCGCGTCTCAGATCTCGATGCTGGGCAGGATCACGGGGTTCACCTTCGCGCCCATCGCCGCCTGCTCGACCTTCGGCGTCGGCTTGAAGCTGGCCCTCGACGCCATCGATCGCGGGGAAGCCAAGCTCGTCGTCGTGGGCTCGGCGGATCCGCCTCCGCACCCCATGACGGTCGGCGCCTTCTACAACGCGCGCGTGCTGTCGGCGGACGGCGACCTCTCGAAGCCCCTCAGCGGCCTCAAGGGGACGCACGTGGCGGGCGGAGCCTGCATCTGGATCGTGGGTGATCTCGAGTACGGCAAGGCGATGGGCTTCCGCCCCCTCGGTCTGGAGCCCGTGTCCGTCGGCGTCTCCGCGGACGCGGATCACATCATCACCCCCTCCGCCGAAGGTCCCCGCAGCGCCATGCTGCAGGCCCTGCGGCGCGCCGAAGCCACCCCCGAGTCCGTGGGCTCCTGGGACCTCCACGCCACCGCGACGCCGGGCGACTACCTGGAGCTCGCCAACCTGCAGACCGTCGTCCCGAAGAGCGTGCTCGTCACGGCGCGCAAGGGCACGTTCGGTCACGGCATGGGCGTCGGCGGCGGCTGGGAGCTCACGGCGCAGTACCTCGGCTGCGCCCGCGGACGCCTGCACCCCACCCCGCTCTCGGAGGCGGACGTGCACGAGAGCATCCAGCGGCTCGGGCAGGACCTCGTCTACAACCGCCCGGTGCCGCTGCCACGCTCGGTCGTCGGCAAGCTGTCGATGGGCGTCGGCGGGATCAACGCGTGCGTGATCTCCCGGCTCTGGCCGCAGGACGCCTGAGGGACGGCGCGCGACGGGATGGCGGACCTCGAGGCGCGGCTCCGGGACCTCTTCGCGGGCCCCGTGGCGACCGCCGTCGCCGATGCCTCCACGCCCCTGACGCCCCTGGTGGGCGAGGAGGCTGCCATCGTCGGCCCCCGCTGGTCGACGAAGCGCCTCTGGGAGTACCAGGCGGGGCGGCACTGCGCGCGGCTGGCGCTGACGCGACTCGGCGCGGACCCGACGACGCTCGCCGCGGGCATCGTGCGGGGTGAACAGGGCGCCCCCACCTGGCCTCCCGGGTGGGCGGGCTCCATCACCCACACCGGTCACGGCGACACACGCTGGGCGGCGTGCGTCGTGTCCCGCGAGCTCATCTCCCTCGGGCTCGACGCGGAGATCGACGCGCCGCTCGAGGCGGACCTCCAGCGCCGCATCTTGACGGAGCGGGAGCGGCGCTGGGCGCACTCCCATTGCTCGAGCGCGACGGAGCTGGGTCACCATGCCCTCTTGGTGTTCTCCGCCAAGGAGGCGTTCTACAAGTGTCAGTTCCCCGTGAGCCGACTCTTTCTGGGCTTCCACGAGGTCGAGACGGAGTTCGACCGGGCGGGAGCAGCCTTCATGGCCTGGTCCGAGCGCCCATTGGGGCCCCTCGCCCCGGGGCAGCGCCTCGAGGGGCGCTTCCTCCGCGTGGGCGACCTCGTGGTGACCAGCGTCATCCTGCCCGCGGACATCCCGCGGCGCAGCGAGCGCTCTCACGTGTGAGCGTGCCCAGTGAGCCGGCAAGGTGAACTCACAGTAAGCTCACATCTCAGACGTCGAGCCCGAGCGCCCGCAGCGCCTGCTCCGTCACCTCCCGCCGCGCGGCGGCCAGGTCGAGCTCCGGCGCGCGCTCGTCGATGATCGTGGCGAAGAAGACGCGCCGCCGCTCGACCTCCACCCACCCCACGAACCAGGCGACCTCCTGCTCCACTTCCGGGGGAGCGGCCCAGCCAGTCTTGCCCCGCAGGACCGTGCCGTCGCGGCTCTCGATCTCCATGACGTCCCGGACGACCGCCAGGGTCTCGGGGCGGAGGGAGAGCTCGCCCGCGTCGAGGCGCCACAGGAAATCGAGCTGTTCCAGGGGCGTGATGAGCAGGGGCCCGCCAAGCCAGAAGAAGTCCACGCTGCCGGAGCAGTCCTGGTTGCCGTACTCGAGCCGCGCGAGCCAGTCGCGCATCCTCGACTCGCCGATCTCGCGGGCGATCTGCTGGAAACAAGGGACGCACGAGGCTCGAAACGCGCTGCGCACCGTGTGATCCCGGTTCCAGTCCTCGACCGCGTGGAGCTGCCCGTCCCAGGCGAGCGGCGCCTCCGCCGAGCCGATCACGCCGTTTTCGAGGGCGATCAACGTGTTCGTGATCTTGAAGGTGGAGGCGGGGACGTGGCCGCGCGCGCAGCGCTCGAGATCTCCGCAGCGCAGCACCCCGTCCCCGGTGTCGTAGACCGCCACGGTGCCCGCGACTCGGCCCGGCTCGAAGGGTTCCTGGAGACGGGGGTCGACGACGGCGGTGAGCTCGCGGGGCCGCGCGCCGTACACCACGGGCTCCGGCTGCGGCTCCGGAGCAGAGGTGGCGGGCGGGGGCGGAGGAGGAGTGCGGACCTCGGCCCCGCCGCTGCCGCACCCGAAGGTCGTCGCGGCCGCCGCGAGGACGACGAGCCCGGACAGAGAGACGCGCGCGAGGGTGCGGGGGATCCGGGGGGAGCGCATGCCCGAGCATGCCACGGTCCGCCGGCCCCCGGGGAGCCCCGCTCGTCAGGTCACTGGACCGATGGATCCGAAGTGGGTGCGGCGGCGACGAAGGGCCACCAGCGGAGCGAGGCGTCTCGCTTCTCCCGTTTTCTCTCCTGCTTCTTTTCCTGGGCATCCGCAGCGCGGACGCGCCGCTCCAGCTCGGGGCCGTACTTCTCCCGATACTCGAGGGCTTCCGGCACGAGCTCTCGCAGCCGCTCCGCGCGCTCCAGCGGGTCCGGATGGGTCGACAGGAACTCGGGCGCGCTGGCCGCCACCTTCGCCATGCGCTCCCAGAGGGGCGCCGCCGCGCGCGGGTCGTAGCCGGCGATGGTGGAGAGAAAGAGACCGATCTCGTCCGCCTCCCGCTCGTGGGTGCGGCTGAAGGGCAAGAGCACGCCGACGGTCGCGCCCACGCCGAAGGCCGTGGCGAAGAGCTGGCGCACCTCCGTGGGGCGATCCTGCAAGGCGACGTCGAGGGCTACCCCGCCGAGCTGCGCTGCCATCACCTGACTCATGCGCTCGTTGCCGTGTTCGGCGATGGCGTGCGCGATCTCGTGCCCCATCACGACCGCGAGCGAGTCCTCGTCCCGCGCAACGGTCAACAGTCCAGTATACACCACGACCTTGCCGCCCGGCAGGCAGAACGCGTTCACCTCGTCGCTCTCGACAACGTTGAACTCCCACTCGTAGCCCTCGAGCCGCCCCGGATCGCCCTCCCCCTCCAGCGCCACCTCCGCGGCCAAAGCGATGCGCTCACCGATGCGCCGCACCTGAGCCGCCAAGCGCTCGTTGTCCGTGAGCTCGCTCTGTTCGAGGATGTTTTGGTACTCGCTCGCGCCCAGCTCCTGGACCTGCGCCTCCGGGAGCAGCTGGAAGCTCCGACGCCCCGTGAAGGGGGAGGTGGCGCAACCGACCGCCAGCCAAGCGAGGAGGACCCCTTGGACGAAGAGCGCTTTGGCCGGGGGCACTCGGGGCTTGCGGCCGTTCCCAGCGCCCCGCGCCGACGGAGCTCCCGCGTCGTTCCGGGACGGCGTCTCCTCGGCTCCGGTCATTCGGTTCTCCGCTGGCTGGGAGCAGGGTTGTCCACCGGTGCAGCTACGGATCGGTCAGCGTGGTGAGTAATCGCGGCCCCCGGGCGACCGCTCTGCCGGGGGTTCTTTCGAGGAGGGGAACGGGGTCTCTGCCCGGAGCACCTCTGCCTCTTTTCTCGGGCTCACCGTTGCGCCGCGGGGCTGCCGCACGACGAGGACGGCGCAGTCCGCGAGGCGCACCACGGATTCGGCCACGGAGCCGAGAACGAGCCGGCGCACCCCGCGGCGACCGTGGGTGCCCACCACGATCACGTCCGCGCCCACCTCCGTCGCCAGCGCGACGATCTCCTCCGCCGGGATTTCCGCCCTCAAGTGGGTGACACAGCGGATGTGCGCCGAGCGTCCATGGCGCTCCTCGAAGCGCCGGCGAGCCGCGTCCACGTAGTCCTGGAGCCGCTGGCTCGCCTCCCGCAGCGACACCCCATAGACGGAGGGCTGGGCCGACTCCAGCATGACGAACTCCCCGAAGTTCCTCACGACGTTCACGGCGTGCAGCTCGGCCGCGGGCCGATCCGCTGCGAGCTCGAAGGCGCGCTCCAGGGCCACCGCGCCCAGCTCGGAATAATCCACGCCGACCACCACCACGAAGGGCTTCGTTCCCCGCTCCTCTGCCATGTCCCGCTTCCTTTTCTCGGTGTGACATGGGCCCGAGACCCGCGCACGGCTCCTTCCAGCCCCCCGCCCCGAGGCGGTCAGCGCAAGTCCGGCACATTTTCCGACGAAGTCCGCCTTCCGAGGCATTCACCCGTCGATGCTTGCCCGTTTCGCGTCTCTCCTCCCCCTGACCGCCCTCGGCGTCTCCCTGAGCGCCTGTGACGAGGGCACCTCGGCGTGCCCTACCTGCAAACCGAAGGCGATCCACCTCGATGAGCCCATCGCGGACTGGTCGGGGACGCCGGTCGAGTCCTTCGGACAGCTCCAGCTCGCCGACGGTTTCCTCCGCAGCGAGGCAGGGGACGTCGTGCAGCTCAAGGGCGTCTCCAGCATGTGGCTCAACTGGGAGCCGGATGGCTACGCGGAGAGCCTCGAGGCCCTGGAGTGGATGCGCGACACCTGGCGCGTCTCCGTGATCCGCGCGGCGATGGGCGTCGCCCCCGACGGAGCCTACTTGAGCAACCCCGAGAAGGCCTTGGGTCAGGTGCGGCGGATCGTGGAGAACGCCGTCGCCGCGGGGGTCTACGTCATCATCGACTGGCACGACCACGACGCGCACCTGGACGACCACCGAGACGCCGCCGTGGAGTTCTTCGGGATGATGGCCGAGGAGTTCGGCGACCTGCCCAACGTGCTCTACGAGCCCTACAACGAGCCCCTGCAGGTGGACTGGAGCGAGACGCTCGTCCCCTATCACAAGGCGGTCATCGACAGCATTCGGGAACACGATCCAGACAACATCGTCATCCTCGGCACGCCCAACTGGTGCCAGGACGTGGACGTCGCGGCGATGGATCCGATCGACGGCCCCGGGATCATGTACGCCCTGCACTTCTACGCCTGCACCCACACGAACCGCGGCAAGGCCGAGGTGGCCCTGCGACGCCGCGTGCCCTTGTTCGTCACCGAGTGGGGAGCGACCCACGCGGACGGCGGCCTCGACGGCATCGTCTGCGAGTCGCTCGCGCAGGACTGGCACGACTGGATGAACGTCAACGCCGTGTCCTGGACGGCCTGGAAGCTCGACGGTTGTCCGGACTCGAGCTGCCTCCTCCAGATTGGCGCTCCCGTCGATGGACCCTGGGACGACTGGCTCCAGGGGCACGGCCCCTTCGTCCGCGAGCAGCTGCTCCAGCGCCCCTGAGGGCGCCCCGGACGCCGTCAGGGGCGGGCGCTCGCGGCTCGCTCCACCGGCAGCGGCGCCAGGAGCTCCGCGGCGCCGCCCACCAGCCGCACCTCCAGGCGCTCCTCCGTCGCTCCCCGGCCGAGCCGCGTGAGCTTGTCGTCGACGCGACACGGGACCTCGGCGGCGCGCAGCTCCACCCGCCGCCCACGCCGGACCGGAAGTGCCACGTCCAGCGCGCTTCCGGCGAAGCCGTCCATGGCGAGCCACACGAGGGCGTCGGCGTCCGTCACGAGCACCACGTCCAGGAGGCCGTCGCCGGGATCGGCGCCCGGAGCCAGCGACAGCCCCGGGCCACCGCGACCGAAGTTCGAGATCTCGATCCCCAGGACGTCCGCGCGCTCGGTCTCACCATCGACACACAACTCGACGGGGAAGGGCGACAGCTCCGCGGCCACCAACGCGACGCCGCAGGCATCCCTGTACAGCTCGTCCGCGGGCGACGAGAAGGTCCAGCGACTGCGGGAGTCCAGCCGCTCGATGAGCGCCATCGCCCGGGGCAGCAGGCCCACCCCGACCCCCTCGACGAACGGTTCGGTACCCCAGGGGCCCCGGGCGTCCCCGAGATCGACCGAGCGCACACGAAAGTCAGGCCAACGCCGGACGAGCTCCTCGGGCGCTCCACGGAGCCCGAGGCACGTGGCGACGTTGTTGGCGGTGCCCAGGGGCAAGATCGTGCAGGGGCGGCCGATCTCGCGGCTGCGCAACAACGTCTTGCGCACGGCGCCGTCTCCCCCGGCGATCACCACCAGCTCGGCGTCCCCGAGCTCCGGGAGGGGATCCTTCCGCCGAGGCACCGGGTGGGAACGCACCTGATGGCCTGCGGCGCGGAGCAGCTCCTCCAAGTCCTCGCAGGAGTGCGAGCCGGTGCCGGCGCTCGGGTTGTGGAGGAGACAGATCCGCATGCGAGCTCCGCGGTGTCGCGAGGAGGGGCTCAGGGAGGAAGGAGCGACCGGACGGCGAGCTCCCTGAAGGCGCGAGGACGGCTTCTCCGCGCCACGAGAACGGCCGTAAGCGGCCGTAGGGAGGGCGACATGAGAATCCTCGTGACCAACGACGACGGCATCTACAGCCCCGGCATCGCCGCGCTGGCGAAGGTGGCCACCCGCTTCGGCGACGTCCGTGTCGTCGCCCCCGACGTGGAGCAGTCGTCCATGGGCCACGCCATCACCGCCTCGCGGCCCCTCGCCTATCGCCGCACGCCCCTCGGGCCGAGCCGGGAGGCGTTTCGAGTGAACGGCACCCCCGCCGACTGTGTCGCCCTCGGCGCCTACCACTGGGACCGCGTCGATCTAGTGCTCTCGGGGATCAACCTCGGGGTCAACCTGGGCAACGGGCTGTGGCACTCGGGGACGCTGGCCGCGGCCAAGCAGGCCGCGCTCCTCGGCATCCGCGGCATCGCCTTCAGCACGCCGGCGGGGGACGAGCCGGACTTCGACGTCGTGAGCGATTGGGTCGCACGCGCCCTCGACCTGCTCGTGCCCGCCCGGCACCTCGGCTTGGTGAACGTCAACGTGCCCGAGCGCCCCCACGGGCTCCGCTGGACGCGCCAATCCGTCCGCCACTACGACGGCAGGGTCGTCCCCGGGAAGGACCCCTACGGGCGCGACCACTACTGGTTCACGGTCGTCCCCATCGAGCCCGTCGAAGAGGACACGGACCGCTGGGCCGTCGCCAACGGCTACGTCTCCCTCACGCCCCTGCGCCTCGATCTCACCGACGAAGCGGCCCTGCGCGACGCGCTGGCGTCGTCCTCGTAAGCCCGCGAGCCGACGGAGAGCGGACGTGTCCCACGGCCTCGCTCTCCAGGCCGGCCCCCAGAAAGCGACAACCCCTGGGAGCCGTGAGGCTCACAGGGGTTTCCTTGTGCGAAGGAGAGGACTCGAACCTCCACGGGAGTTACCCCGCCAGCACCTCAAGCTGGTGCGTCTGCCATTCCGCCACCTTCGCAGGGTGGACGACCTCGGAGACCCGGGGCGTCGCTGGCGCCGGGAAGTTAGGCGGCTCGGGCGTCATGTCAAGGCCCGAGAAGCTTTCACGATTCCGACTGCTGTCGCAGCAGCCCCGCCAAGGTCTGGAGCAGCTCGCCCATCTCGAAGGGTTTGCGCACCCAGGCGGAGAAGCGACCCGCCGCCTCGTCCGGCACGCCGCTCGGATGACCACTCACGAGCACGAGGGGAGCCTGCGGGGCGTGCCCCCGGAGCGCGTCGAGCCAGTGGCTCAGCCGTCCTGCCAAGGGGGACAGGTCGAGGAGCGCGGCGTCGATCATCGGTCGTCCCCCGAGCAGCTGCGCCAGCCCCTCGGCGCCGTTCACGAGGAGCACCTCCGCTCCCTTGGCTTCGAGGCTCAGCTCGAGCAGGGAGGCGATCGCCGGATCGTCCTCCACCACCAGGATGCGGGCGCCGTGCAGCGCCTGGCTCGTCCGCGTCTCTGCCGCCGCGCTCTCGTTGGCGCCCGTGCCGCGGGGCCACGACAGCTCGAAGCACGCGCCGCGCTCGCTCGGCAGCAGCCGGAGATCGCCGCCGCGCTCACGAGCGAGCCGGCGGGAGTGGGTCAGCCCGATGCCCGCGCCGCCGCGGCGGGTGCTCACCGGATCCGCGAACAGCGTGGCGTGACGCTCCGCGGGGATCCCAGGGCCCTCGTCCGTGACGGTGACGCGCAGGTGCGTCGCGTCACTGCTCAGGGCGACCCAAATGCGCCCGCCCGGCGGGGTGAAGTCGATGGCGTTGAGCAACAAGTTCGTGAGCACCTGCAGAGCGGGCGCCTCGTCGTCGAGGGGGACGTCCTCCTCGAGGGTCTCCTCCAGCTCCACGTGCACTTCACCCGCCAGCGCGCGCGGTCGCACGCTCATCACCGCGAAGCGCGCCAGCGCCCGCGCGCCGCGCTGCTCCGCGTCGACGTCTTCCTCGGCGCCGATGGCTCGACGCGCCAGGAGGCGTCCCCGTCGCGCATGCTCCCGAGCGACCTCGAGCGCTGCGAGGACCTTCGCCGGATCGTCCGTCGGGTCCACGGCGTCGAGCCAGCCGAGCACCACCGTGAGGGCGTTCGACACCTCGTGGAGCGCGCCCGCCAACGCGGCCCCATCGCGCCATCCCGGCGACGGCTGGATCGGAGCGTCTGCTCGCGGCGATACCGGAGCCGCTGCCCCCGAGGAGGGCACGACCTCCGTCACCGACGAACGCGGCTCGTCCGCGGAACCCTGCACGTCGGGCTCACCGGTCGGAGCCCGCGGCGCGGCAGTGGAGGGGCGCCTCACTCCATTGACCCTATACCGTCGCCCTTCCGCTCGCCAGCACCCCGATGACCACCGAAGCGCCGAATTCATTCCCTGAAAAATCGATTTTCAGCCACGGTCGAACGGAGCCCGGAGAGAGCGTCCGCCCTCCTCCGCGTCGAGCAGCCCAGATGAGCCTCCGAGCGGCCCCGGTCAGCGAGACCCGAGGTGCGCAGGGATCAGCAGCTGGAAGCTCCCGTCGGGCTCGACTCGGCTCTCCGCCACCTGGAGCACCGCCGTCGCCTCGGCGGGGTCGTTGGTGAGGGCGGTCCCCTTCACGTAGGCGTAGGCGCGCAACAGCGCCGAGGACGCCCCCGAGGCCACGGCGGCGTCAACGAAGCCGCTGTAGACCACCGGCAGGGGCAAGCGGACGTCCCCGAGGGCGGCCTCCGGGCCCTTCGCGTTCACGCTGGGCAGGACGAGCCAGGAGAACCCGGAGCCGGTGCCCGGGCGCACCGCGAGATCGAACACTCCGCGATCGGCCACGACCGAGAAGCGGCCCTCCGCGTCCGTGACGGCGCCGTCGGCGCGCGGCGCGTACGACGTCCGGCCGAGCACGCGCTCCAAGACGCCCGCGGCCGTGATCTCCGCGGAGGCGGCGGTGGCCTGGACGGCGGCGCCCGAGACGACCCCCGACGCGGGCCCGAGCACCCGCGCATGGATGTTGGCGTTCCACGCGAGCTCCACCACACGGCCCGCCTGAACGTCCTGGTTCGCGCTGATCCGCCAGATCGCCTCCGTAGGCGACAGCCCCGAGCCGACCGGAGGAAACGCGACGACGCGGTACGTCCCCGGCAGCAGGTCCACGGTGAACTGCCCGCCTTCGTCGGTCTCCACCACCCGCTCGAAGGCGGCGATGGTGCCGGGGCTGATCGCGCGGAGCTCCGTGGCGGCCAAGCTGACCGTCGCCCGCACGACCGTCGTGCTGTTCTCCGCGCTCACCTGCCCCATCACCTGCACCGGCGCGGGCAAGGATTGGAACTGGTCGATGATCCCCACCCCGTGCTCGAACAGCTCGACCACACTCCGGTCGACGATGACGTGGGGCGCAGTCACGCCCTCGGGGGGCGAGAGGCGGACGAGCTCCGCTTTGCCGCCGGTCGGCTGCACGGGGACGTAGGCGAGGTGCACGCGATAGTCGAACCCCTCGTCGGCCGCGACGGGTTCCCCCAAGACGCCCTGGGTCGAGAGGAGGCGCCCGGTGTCGCCGTCGATCACGTCGAGGGTCCACCCATCGAGGAGAGGCTCCGGGTGCGGCCAGCGCACGACGACGTCGAGCTGCTCCGGGGTGTTGAGCGTCAGCGTGATCCCCACCTCGCTCGCGCCGACGTGGATCTCCCGGAAGAGCTGGGGCGGCGGCGTACACTCACCGGTCACCCCCCGGGGCTCGACGTAGACGTCGTAGGTCCCGGGCGGCACCAGCGCTCGGAAGCGATAGCTGCCGTCCACGAAGGTCGCGTCGCTCGTGTAGCTGGGGACGGCCAGGCCGAGCTGGCGCTGCTGAGGCCGCAAGGTGACGCGCGCTGGCAGGGTGCCATCCGCGCTCGGCTCGGCGGCGTCTCCCGGGACCGGCGCGGGGCATGGGAACGGCTCTGCCGTGGGGGAGATGGATCCCGTCACGGACGAGACGTGCGCGAGCTCCACCGTGAGCTCACCCCCGGCCGGGTCGAGCTCCGTGACGGACTCGACGAAGCGCACCCCGGCGATTTCCGGAGCATCCGCCGGCGGCGTGATCTCGAGGAGGAGGGTCTCGATCTCCCCCTGCTCCGCGCGACACTGCCCCCCGACACACCTCCCGCCACCGCACTCTCGATGCTCGGAGCACTCGTTGCGGGTGGCGGGGCCGCCGCCGAACTCCAGCGCCTCGACGGAGCAGCCCGGCGCTCCGAGCCCCAAGGCGCAGCCGAGCCACGCGAGGAGCAGCCCGCTGCCCCTGCGGGGCAGGCTCCGGGCCGGGCGTCGCTCCATCACGGCTCGCATGGCTCCGCGCAGTCTGGGCACGAACGATACTCTAGGCAAGCAACGTGCCACGGCTGGGCGAGGCTTTCCCGGGCCCCCAGCGACGCCTAGGGCCTCCGGATCCGTGACAGCCCTGTCGCGCCCCGGAGCGGCCAGCGGGGATGGAGGCGTGGCCACGGCCCTCCGGGTTACGACGCATTCCAGCGCACCTCGGCGTACTCCGGGCTCAGGGCGAGGCGGACCAGATCCGCCACCGCCGCGCTCTGCCGGCAACGCACGCCCAGCTCGGCCAGGGTGCGCGGCGGAGCCAGCCGCTCCTCTTCGCAGGCAGCCACCACCGCCGTCGCCAGGTCCGCGCAGAGCACGAGCCCGGCGCGCCTCAACACCTGCCGCGCGACGGCGGTGACCTTCTCGTAGGCGAGCTCCGCGGGATCGGCGCAGAGCTGAGAGAGGCGACGCTGCTTGCGGGGCGGGAGCGCCTCCCAGAGGGCTGTGGCCAGGCGCGTCACCTCGCCGCTCGGGCGCTCCGTGCTGGGAGGGCCGAAGGCGGCGCGGAGCGCCGCGAGCAACGTGCGGACGTTTGCCGGGGGGGCGCCGAAGAGCAGCGCGAGCTCCGGCGACGTGGCCATGAGCATCGCACCGAAGTGGAACGCCAGCTCGGCGCTCGACTCCTCGATCTCGCCGGTCACGAGCAGCGCCGGAGGCACGAGCAGCGCGACGGAGAGGGTGATCGAGTTCGTCCCGCGCCGCTGGAAGACCGGGGTCCGTGAGGCGCCGAGGAGCCGCCCCGCGTCGGCGTAGAGTCGGGACAGGGGCGTCAGCGGTCCAGCCGCCACGCGCTCCAGCCCCGTGATCCCGTAGGTGCTCGGTTCCTGCTTGAAGAGGTTCGTGGCGTGCTCCCAGACCAGCGCCGTGGCCTCGGTGCCGGCGCACTGGAGCCCGCTGGCAAGGACGCGGCGGAGCAGATCCGGCTGCTCTCGCAGACGACCGACCTCGGGCGCCACCTCGAAGGGGATCACGCCGAAGGTCCCCAAGACGTGGCGGATCGCGGCCGCCAGGGGGCCGTTGCGCTCGACCTCCGCCGCCGCGGCGAACTGGCGGAGCGCCCACTCGTCCCCCGGCTGGAGCAACGTGAGCCGCTCCGCCACGAGGAGACGATCCTGGGCGCGGGCGGGATCGGAGCCCAGGAGCTCGAGGAGCCCGCGCGCTGCTTCGGGGTCGCCGTGCTCGAACGCCGCCCGGAGCTCTTGCTCCCGAGGGCTGGCGGGGGGCGCGACCAGGAGCTTCGAGTTGGAGGAACGCCGTCCCCCGCTGGACGGCGGGGCGGAGGTGCTGATCGGGGAAGCGCCCGCCGCCTCCTCTCGCGCACGCGCCTGCTCCGCACGCTCGACAAGGTCGCGTTCGGCAGCTTCGCGCTCGGCCCGCGCCTTCGCGGCACGCTCCGCGGCTTCACGCTCGGCGGCTTCACGCTCGGCTCGCGCGCTCGCTTCACGCTCCGCGGCTTCACGCTCCGCGCGCGCTCTCGCTTCACGCTCCGCGGCTTCGCGCTCGGCGGCTTCACGCTCGGCTCGCGCTCTCGCTTCACGCTCCGCAGCTTCACGCTCCGCGCGCGCCTTCGCTTCACGCTCTGCGGCTTCACGCTCGGCTCGCGCTCTCGCTTCACGCTCCGCGGCTTCACGCTCGGCTCGCGCTCTCGCTTCACGCTCCGCAGCTTCACGCTCCGCGCGCGCTCTCGCCTCGCGCTCCGCGCGCGCCTGATTGTCTCGCTCGGCGCGCCCCCGCTCGGCAGCGATCTCCCGGAGCTCCGCGGCGGCCTCCACCTGACGCGGATCGTCGTGGGCCACCGCGGACAGATACGCCTGAGCGCGGTCCAGCTCGCCGAGGGAGCGGGCGACGCGACCCGCGCGGATGAGCACCTGCCCCTCCCCCCGGAGCCCGTGCAGATCGCTGCCCAGAGCCGCGTCCAGCAGCTGGAGCGCGCGCCGCGGATCGTCGTCCAGGCGCTCCGCCAGCCCGACCGCGACCAGCGCCCGGCTCCCCACCCGCTCGACGGCGCGATCAAGCTCCCGTAGGCCCGCCGCGCCGCCCTCCGTGACGTCCAGCGCCTCCGCCAACAAGAACGCCCGGAGCTCGATCTGGCGATGGTTGAGCCTCTCCTGCAGGTTGCGCAGCTGCGCCACCGTGCGCTGCGCCTGCTCGAGGTTTCCTGCGCCCCGCGCCAGGTACTCCAGGCGCCGCGCCAGCAGCTGCGCCTCCGCCGATTGCGGTGTGAGTTCGGCGGCCTGGACGGCGAGCTCGAGGGCCCGCTCCGCGTCTCCGCCGGCCTCGGCGGTGGTGGCGGCTTCGACGAGTAACGCCGCGGCCTGCGCGGGCTCGGCCCTCTCCTCCTTCGCCAGCTCGCTCAGCGCCCGAACCAACGCGCCGCGATCCCCGCTCTGACGCGCCAGCTTCACCCGCAGCTCCAGGAGCCGGCGGGAGGTCGACTCGAACGTCACCTGCTCGAGGGTGCGGCGCGCACCGTCCACCTGCCCCGCCTCGAGGTGCGCCTCGGCGGCGAGCAACGTGAGCTCCCGCTGCTGCTCCGGATCGGTGGACACGGCTCGGGCCCGACCCCACAGCGTCGCCGCCCGGGAGGGGCTCCCGCTCCGGCGGTGCAGATCCGCCAGGACGTGCAGCAGATCGGGGTGCTCTCCTTCTTCACTCAGCAGCCGCTCGAGCTCCTGCCGCGCTTCCTCGACCCGACCGACGCTGCGCTCGAGGAGCGTCGCGCGCCGGAGGCGGAGCTGCAGCGCCTCCGCAGCGTCCGTGGCACACTCCGCCCGACGCAGCAGCAAGCGCGCCAGCTCCTCGTGATCACCGCGCCGCTCCGCGGCCCGCTCGAGCCCCTCCAGCGCGCCCCGGTTCACGGGATCCCGCGCGAGGAGCGCTCGATAACTGTCCTCGGCGTCGTCGAGCCTGCCGATCTCCTCCTGCCGCTGTGCGAGCGCCTCGTAGAGCTGGCGCTGCACCTCCGGGCTCAAGGGATCGAGCTCCACCTCGAGGAGGAGATCCAACGCGACGTCCACCGAGCTGTCCGCCGCCTGCGCCAGGATCTGCCGAGCGCGATCGTCGGCGGGGAGGATCCCCTCGACGGTGGCGAGCAGCTCGGGATCGCCCAGCTCTCGCGCGAACGTCTGGGCAAGTCCGACGAGGGCGGTGTCGTGGGGGCTCTCCACCGCCGCGCGGATCAGGAGGCGCCCGTGGGCTTCTTTCTCGCCGAGCCCGTGCGCGATCGTCGCGGCGAGCTCCGCGAGCGCGCGACCACAGGACGCGAGGCGGTTGCCCGCCCGCTCCACACACCACGCCACGAAGGCGCGAGCGGGAGCGCCCAACGCCGCCAGCCGCTCGGCGTAAGGCCGGAGCTCCGCGAACTGCTCGATGTCGCTGTCACACTCCGCCGCGCGTTGCAGCGCTCGCAGCGCGAGCTGGTCGTCTCCGAACAGCTCGAGGGCCGCGATGGCCGCGCGGACGGCGAAGGCGCTCCCTTCCATGCCGCCCGCCTTGGGCAACAACACCCCGAGCGCCCGCTCGAAGCGGAGGTGGACCACCTCCGCGTCGTCCGGACAGACCTCGAGCAGCTGCCGCATCGCCTCCGCCAGCGTCCCCAGGGTCGGCGCGTCGGGGCGCACCGCGACCGCCCGCAAGAGCACGTCGATGCGCTGTCTGCGCCCGGACTCGCTCGTGTCCGCGAGGGCCGCGGCGCGAGCCAACCAGAGGACCCGCGCCCCGTCGTCGGGGGTGCGGCTCGCCACGCGCTCGAGGGCGCCCACGACCTGGTCGGAGTCTCCGGCCCGATCCGCCAGGCGCGCCATCAGCACGAAGGCGACTCCCTCCCCGGGGACCGCCTCGAACGCCGCCACCGCGTGCTGGAGCGCGACGTCGTGATGACCTCGGCGCTCGAGCTGCCGCGCCGCCCGGTAATGGACCGCGCGCTCGCCATAACGGCCGAGGGTGGCCTGGGCCAAGGTGCGGTACAGGGCGACGAGCTCGTCGACGTCCTGGCTGGTCGCCGCGCTCTCGGCGATCGTCAACACGTCCGCGTTGGCGGGGTGCTTCGTGAGCGCTTCCCGAGCGAGCCGAAAGGCGTCCGCGGGGCGCTGCGCCTCGAGGGCGAACCGCGCGGCGAGCCCCAGGAGGCGCCCCGCGGTCGCGGGCGTCGCCGCGTCCTCCGCCACGCGCTCCAGCTCCCGAGCGGCCATCTCCGGTCCGCCGAAGGTGTGGAGGTCCCATGCGAGCTCCTCCACCGCCTCGGCGCCGCCCCACTCCAGACGCCGTACCCACGCGAGCACCGCTCCGTGAACGTCCCCCGCGAGATCCCAGCGGGCCGCCCCGAGCTCACGCACCGCTCGGAGCCAACGCGCGCAAGACGCCCCTGCACCCGTCCCTCCCCGCACCCCCGACGCGGGCTGCAGCACCTCGACCTGCGCCTCGAGCACGGCGAGCAGCGCGTCGCCTTCGTCCGCGGGAGGGAGCGCCTCGAGGCGCTCGGCGATCACCGTAGCCGAGGCGCCCGCGGCGAGGGCGCGGCCCAGGGCGCGCGCGGCCGCCGCCGTCTCTCCGGTCGCTGCCCGCAGCCGCGCCAGCTCGACGAGCGCCCCGGCGCGAACCTGCGGTGACGCGGTCACCAGCCAACGCTCCAGCACCTGCGCCTCGAGGTCCGGCACCTGGCAGGTCCGGGCC
This sequence comes from Myxococcales bacterium, assembly GCA_012514535.1. Taxonomy (GTDB): domain Bacteria; phylum Myxococcota_A; class Polyangia; order Polyangiales; family Polyangiaceae; genus NIC37A-2. The sequence goes on from JAAZAA010000056.1 coordinate 83,567, forward strand.
ACCTCGAGCACCGCCTCCCGCACCGCCTCGACGCGCGGACCGAGCACGTCGAGCACGCGCCGGGCCACCTCCGGAGCCCGCTCCGGGGCGAGCCGAGCGAGGGCTCCGAGCGCGCTCGCCGCAGGACCGACGAGCCGCGCGAGGGGGATGGGCTGAGACAGGAGCCACGAGAGAGCGTCCGCCAGCCGCTCGCCGTCTCCCGCCTCCGCCGCGCGCCGGAGGAGCTCCTTCGCGACCTCGGGATCCCCGGGGCGCTGCGCGAGCTGGCGCTGGGTCCAGGTGAGCGCGAGGCGCAGGGCTCCGCGTCGCTCGGAGGAGTCGGCCAGGACCTGGCACGTGCTCCCCCGCGCCAGCACGACGGCGAGGGAGCGCTCCAGCAGGACCGCCGCCGCGGAATCCGGATCGCGCTGAGCCACCAGCGCCTGCGCGGCGACGCCCCGCTGCCAGGACGGATCCGCGTCGACCGCCATCTCCGCGGCGAGCCGCGCCTCCGCGAGCTGCCCCGCGTCGAGGAGCAGCTCCGCCGCGACGCTCGCCACGACCGCGCGGACGCGCCCCTGGGCGTGGCCAGCGACGTGCCAGAGGGCGAGCGCCCGCCCCTCGTTCATGCCAGCCCGGAGCGCCGTCACCGCACCCAGGCAGGCGGCCTCGAGGGACGGCCCGGGTCGGGGCGCGAGCAGCGGTTGCAAGACCTCCTGGGCCGCAAACCAATCGCCCCGGGCCCCTTGGAGTCGTGCCAGCTCCAGGCGCACCCCCTCCTGGGACGCGTCCCCGAGGTGGACGAGCTGCTCGCGCAGGGCCGCGATCCGGCGCAGGATCTCTTCCTCACCGAGCGCGAGCTCCGGCGCCAGCTGCGCGCGCGCTTCGGGGCGTGGGTACAGCTCGAGCAACCGCGCGCGCAGGCCCTGGACCGTGCTCGCGCCCCACGCGAACACCGCGGCGTCGAGCGCCGCGAGGAGCCAGTCCACGAGCACGGGCTCTCCCGCCGCCAGGTGCACGAACAGCGACTCGACGTCGCGCGGCGGCTCCGCGCGCGACCCCGCCAACACCTCCGCGAGCCGCTCCGCGTCGAACGCCGCGTCGAGCTCGGCGTCGAGGGCCGCCCCGAGGGCCGCGGACCAGTCCTGCTCGGCGATGAGGCGCCCGAAGCGCCGCTGATGGATCGCCGCGCGACGCGCCGCGGAGCCCGAGCGCGCTTGCTCTCGCAACACTTCTTCGGCGGCCCCTGGTCGCCCCCGCTCCTCGAGGGCCAGGGCCAGCTGCTCCGCCGCGGCCGGATCCGACGGGCACGCCTCGAAGGCGCGCACGCTGTTCTCGAAGGCGCCGGTCACGTCGCCGGCGGCGGCCCGCCGCGCCGCCGCCTCCGTGAAGGCGCGCGCCGCGCGCTCGCCACGGATCGCTCCCCAGCCCCGCAGAGTCCCGAGGAGCTCGGCAGGGAGCGGATCGTGAGTCGCCGCCTGGAGGGCGGATTCGAAGGCCTGCGCCGCCTCCTCCGCCTTCCCCGCGCGGGCCAGGAGCACCCCGATACGCGTCCGCACCGCGCCCCGATCTTCGGGACTCGCCCGCCCCTCGACGCGCTGGAGGATCGCCGCGGCCCGTGCGGGCTCACCGACGCTCGCCCACCAGGACGACAGGTCGCTCGCCAAGGCGCCGTCGCCTCCGAGCGCGAAGGCGCGCTCGCCCAGACGGAGCACCTCCCGCGCTTCGATCCCCCGCGCCGCCAACGCGCGAGCCAACACGCCGCTGAGCCGCGCCTCCGCCTCCTCGTCGCCCGCCTCACGAGCGTCCCGCAGCCGGGCCTGCACGGAGGCCAGCTCCGCAGTGGGTCCGTCGAAGCGAGGCGTGGGCCGTGGGTCGGGCGGTGGAGGCGCGGACCGTCCGCTGCGCGCCGCGGCCCCGGTTTGTGACGTGTTCATGGCGAGTTACTGGGATCTCGAGAAAAGCCGCCGATTGCAGCCGGGCGGACTTGTGGCCCGAGACATTCGCAGATTAGCCTCCCTGCCTACTCGGCGGCGAGTCCTCGACGATCCGACCCCCCTGGAGACCCCGATGCAGCATCCTTCCCGCCTCCGGCAGCTGACCGCCTCGGTCAGCATCACCGCACTCTTGCTGGGCACCTGGGCGCCCCTGGCGGCGGCCCAGAGCGCGCCGACGCCCTCGGGAGAGACGCGCGCTGCTCCCTCGGCGCCGTCTCAAGCACCTTCCCCTACCCCGGCGCCCCCCGCGGCGGGCTCCCCCGAGCAGGCGCAACCCGGAGCCGAGGACGCCGCCGACGCCGGGGCCAGCGAGGGCGCGCACTCGGCGGAGGAGCAGCGCGAAGCAGCCCGCGTCGCCTTCGAGGCGGGGCGCGCCGCCTTCGACGACGAGGACTACGCGCGCGCCTACGAGCAGTTCGCGGCGGCCCACGAGCGCGTCCCCTCCCCCCACGCGGAGTACTGGATGGCGGCCTCCCTCGATCTGCAAGGCGGGCGCGAGGCGGAGGCAGCGCGGGCTTATCAGAAGTTCCTCGCCCACCCGGGCGCCATGCACGTCGGCGAAGACAAGGTGGCCGAGGCGCGGCAGCGCCTCGACGAGCTGAAGGCGAAGCTCCCGGCGCGGATCACCATCGTGACGGAGCCGAGCGGCGCTCAGATCGCCGTGAACGGCGTGCTCCAGAGCGGCACCTCACCCCTCATGCTCGAGCTCCCCGCGGGACCCCACCGCATCGAGGCGACGCTCCCGGGGCGGCAACGCGCAGAGGCCGAGCTGCAGCTCCAGGGAGGCGACGAGCTCGAGCAGCGCCTGCTCCTCCCGGAGGAACCCACGGCGGCGCCCGCTCCCCCCGCCAGCGAGCCCCCGCCCCCGGCGCTGGAGCCCAGTGAACGGAGCATGCTGCCCGCGTACATCACGTTGGGCCTGGCGGGCGCGGGTCTCGCCACGGGCACCGTGTTCGGCATCCAGGCTCTCTCCGCGCGCTCGGCCTACAACGACGACCCCACCGCGTCCCGCGCGGATCGGGTGGAGCGGAACGCGCTCATCGCCGACATGGCCTTCGGCATCGCGATCACCCTCGGCATCACCGGGATCGTGCTCCTCACCTCCAGCGACGACGCCCCGCAGACGGCCAAGGCGAAGAAGAAGCAGCCGACCCTCGCCGTGGCGCCGGTCGTCGCCCCTCAGCTCGGCGGCGCCGCCGCGCGGCTCACGTTCTGAGGCCCCCCGAGGCGCCCTGGGGTTCGCCCCGAACCTCCGGGCGCCGGCGCTCCGAGCCCACAGGGCACTCGCAGGAGCGCTCTGCTTCTGATCCGCGCCGCTCCGTCGGAGCGGCGCCGCCCCATCGGGGGGCCCGCTCCGACCTACCGCGCTCAGGAGAAGCGCTTGCCGATCGCGTCCACGACCTGGCCGTAATCGGCCGGCAGCATCACGGCGGGGTTGCGGAGGTTACTCGTCACCCCGTCGATGAGCCCCTCGTGGTAGCGCACCTTGAACTCCGTGAACTTGAGGCCGTTCGCGGTGGAGATGCACACGACGCGATCGTCGGACTTGATCACGTCCCGCGCTCGCAGCTTCTCGAGGACGGCCAGCCCTACGGCGGTGTGCGGACAGGTGTACATCCCCGTCGCGTCGGCGCGCGCGGCGGCGTCCGCCAGCTCCTGCTCGCTCGCCTGCTCCACGATGCCGTCCATGGCCTCCAGCGCCTTGATGGCGCGCGGTGCGCTGACGGGGTTGCCGATCTGGATGGCCGTGGCCTGCGTCGGCTGCGCCGTGATGGGCTCCACTTCCTTCTTGCCGGCGCTCCAGGCCCGATACAGGGGGTTGGCGTTCTCGGCCTGGGCCACCACCAGCCGCGGCAGGCGCTCGACGACGCCGAGCTGCTGCATCATGCGGAAGCCCATGTACAGGGCGGAGGCGTTCCCGAGGTTGCCGCTCGGGAGGATGACCCAGTCGGGGCTCTCCCACCCGAACTGCTGCACGATCTCGATGCCGACCGTCTTCTGCCCCTCGAGGCGTAGCGGGTTCATCGAGTTGGCGAGGTACACGATGCCCTCGGCGGCCAGGCGCTTGACGATCGCCATGCAGCCGTCGAAGTCCGTGTCGAGCCCGAGCACCAGCGCACCGTGCGCGAGGGGCTGCACGAGCTGGGCCGTGGAGATTTTGCCCCGGGGCAGCAGCACGACGACCGGCAGGCCAGCCGCCGCACCGTAGGCAGCCAGGGCCGCGCTCGTGTCCCCCGTGGAAGCGCAGGCGATCGCCTTGAGGCTCTTGCCCTGCATCACGGCGCGCTTCACGACGCTGACCAGGACGGTCATGCCGAGATCCTTGAAGGAGCCGCTGTGGCTGTTTCCACACAGCTTCACCCACAGGTCGGGCAGACCCAGCTGGCGTCCGTAGCGCTCGGCCCAGAACAGGTTGGTGCCGCCCTCGTACATCGAGACGATCTCGTCGTCCGCGACCTCGGGCATCACCCACTCGCGCTTGCCCCAGACACCAGAGCCGTAGGGCCACTGGTTGAGCCGGTACCGCTCGTCGAACAAGCTCTTCCAAGCCGCTCCACTGCGGGTCGCCAGCGCCTCCATGTCGTGGACCACTTCGAGCAATCCGCCGCAGGAGGGGCACGTATAAATGGCCTCGGTCACCGGCCAGGAGCCGGAACAGCCAGCAAAACACCGGAACTCAGCGGAGTAAGGCACGCGCGGACTATATTCCCAATCGTGCCCCCGTCGAGGGGAACCCGCCGATCAAAAGCGACCTCTTCGACGGTCACCGCCGGGACGGAGCCCGTCCAGTCGCCGTGGAGCTGCCCCCCCGAACGCGCCACCCGACGACGACGCCAGCGGACTTGCCAGGAGCCGCCCGCCGTGGCCATCTACGCCGCGGTGGACCCCTGGCTGCTCGTCTTCACTCCCTCGACGGGGGATCCCGCGCGGATCGTGGCCGGCCTCCCCCTCGCGCTGCGGCTCGCCCTCGACGCCGGAGCGGCGGGGATGGCGGGCATCGTGCTCCCGGAGGACCCCTCCGAGCGGGCATCCCTGGAGCGCCTGCTCGATGACGCTCGGCTTCGGCTCCCGCTCCTGGAGCGGGCTCCCGCGGGCGCCTCGACCATCGCCGTGCCCCCCAACTGGCTCGTCCACCGCCAGCTCCTCCGCCAGGTGGTCACCGGAGGGCCCTTGCTGGAAGGGGGGGCCCCCGCGCGGCTCGAGCCCGCCGGTCCCCAGCACGTGGATCTGAGCCGGCGCCCGCTCCGCCCCGACGTGCCGTTCTCCTTCGAGCCGATCGAGGTCACGGACGCGGCCAGCGCCCGCCGCGCCGAGGGCCACGCGTTCCGCGCGCTCCGCAAGCCCCAGGACGGCTGGACCGCGCGCTGGCTCAACCGCTACCTCTCCCTCCCGCTGTCGCGCCTGCTCGTGCGGACCCCCCTCACTCCGAACCAGGTCTCCGTCGGCATCCTGGCCATCGGCTTGTGCGGCGCCTACCTGGCGTCTCGAGGCGACTACGCCTCGATGGCCTGGGGCGCCTTCCTCTTCCAGATGCAGAGCGTACTCGACGGCTGTGATGGAGAGATGAGTCGCATCACCCACCGCGGCTCGCTGACCGGAGAGTGGCTCGACACGGTGGGCGACGATCTCACGAACTACTCCTTCTACTTCGGAGCCGCCTGGGGGCTCTTTCAAGCCACCGGGTGGACGCCGTACCTCGCGGCGGGGCTGGTCGTCGTCAGCTGCGGGTTCATCGCGAGCGGCCTGGAGTACCGCTACCTCGTGCGCATCGGCTCGGGGGATCTGCTCAAGTACCCCCTGAGCGCCGGTGAGGGGCAGTCGAAGCTCATGGCGGCGATCCAGCCGCTGTTCAAGCGCGACACCTTCGTGTTCCTCACCTTCCTCGCCGCGCTCGCGGGCTGGCTCGGCCCCATGCTGATCGTGTTCGCCGCGGGCGCCGTCGGCGTCTTGGTGAACGTCCTCAAGACCGAGCTCCGCCTGGCGCGCGAACAGCGGGGTGGGACGCCGGTGACATGATCGAAGGGGCGCGCTCCCCCGGGCGGGCCTCTCCCCGAAAGCCGTCCCCCCGGCGCGGTGAAACGACGTTCGCGCGAGCCCTGCTCACCGTCGCCCTCGGCGCGCTCCCCCTGAGCCTGACGCGCACCGCCTGCGCCCAGCTCGGCCCCGACGGCAGCCGCATCCAGACGAACGACTACGCCATCGATCTGTTCCAGGGCCCCGTGCTCGCCAGTACGCGGGTGATGGGCCTCGGCGGCGCCTACGTCGCCGTGGGTGACTTCATCGAGGGCAACACCCAGAACGCCGCCGCCCCCGCGGTGCGCTCGGCCCACGCCCTCGACTACGTCGACTGGGATCTCGGCTTCGGCATCACCTTCCCCTCGAGCCTCGGCGGCTCCGACTTCTTCAACACGGGCAAGGGCCGCACGACGATCCCCACCACGGCGGAGCAGAGCTTCGTCTCCCTCGAGCTCGCCGGGAACCTCCAGTTCGGCCCCTGGGGCATCGGCGCCGCGGTCAACACGCAGCAGTACGCCCTCACCCGGGCGGAGGCGAGCGGGGATCGGCTCCAATCGCAGATCGTCAACCTGAACGTGCAGCTCGCCCGCTCCTTCCTCGACGGACAGCTCTTCGTCGGCCTCGGCGTGCGCACGATCGGGCTGTCGGTGCTGAACACGAACGCCGTCACGCAGGCCGAGCGCACCCTCTTCGAGAGCGTCGGCGGCAACGTGGAGGTGGGCACCCTGTGGCGACCGAACGGCGCTGCGTTCCGCATCGGCGCCGCCTTCCGCGGTCCCGTCGAGAGCCAGGTCGATACCGAGACGACGACGGCGCAGGTGCTCTTCCCCGGTACGCCCGAGGAGCTCTACTTGCCGAACTCCGTCCGCCTCCCCTGGCAGATTTCGATGGGCTTCGCCTACCAGTTCGGGCGGTTGTTCAACCCGCGCTGGTACGATCCGCACTCGCTGATCGAGCGGACCGATCGCTACGTGCGCTGGCGTCAGTCCGATCGGGAGCGACGCCGAGAGCGCCTCCACGCCAACGCGGAGCGCGCCGGAGGCGACGTGCCCGCAGCGAAGGCCGCCATCGACGCCCACCTCGACCTCGAGCGGGCCATCGACGAGCGGAGCCTGGAGGAGGCCGCGAACGTGACCCGCCAGCGGCTCCGGGAGCGGTATCGAGATCTCGGCAGGTTCTACGTCCTGGTGTCGACGGCCCTGCACATCGACGGCCCGGTGGGCGACGCCGTCGGGATCGAGTCCTTCCTGGAGCGAGAGGTGAACCGGAGCGGCCAGCGCACGACCTTTTCCCCGCGCCTGGGGATCGAGAGCGAGATCATCCCAAACTGGGTAGTGCTGCGAGGGGGGACCTACCTGGAACCCACTCGCTTCGAGAGCAACCCCGCCGGGGCGCGCATCCACGGGACCGGGGGCGCCGACATCAAGCTCGGTCAGTGGGACGTCTTCGGCATCTGGCCCGACCACTACACTTGGCGCTTGCGGGGGGCGGTGGACGCGGCGCGCGACTATTTCGGCTGGGGCCTCGCGCTGGGGGGCTGGTATTGATGCAACGAACCATGCGCTCCCTCGCCGTTCTCTCTCTCCTCCTCGCGTGCTCGGCCTGCGAGGATCCACCCGAACCGCCTCAGCCCACCGAACCCTGGCCTGCGCCGCCCGCGTCCGCGCCCGCCACCACGGCCACCGCCACCGGCGCGCCCGCTCCCTCGGAGGCTCCGCCTGCGTCGGAAACACCACGGCCCCTGCGCCCCTATCGCATCCAGGAGGGGTCGCTGATGCAGGTCACCCTGCCCGCCAAGGAGGCCAAACCCACAGGCACCTTCCGCATCGTGCGCGGCCAGCTGGAGCTCGATCTGCTCGAGCTCCAGCGCAGCCGCGGCACCGTCGAGGTCGATCTCGGCTCCGTGTTGATGGAAGGCGACAACGAGCGGCAGGAGCGCGAGCGCACGAGCCGGGCCCGCGATTGGCTCAACCTCGGCGCGTCTCGGCCCGATGCGGAGGTGGAACGGAGCCGCTTCGCGCGCTTCGTGGTGACCAGCGTCGACGAGCTGTCCCACGAGGCGCCCCACATCGGTCGAAGGCTGCCTCCCCTGCCCCAGGACTCCACCACCAAGACCGAGAAGGGCGCGGAGGGCTCGGCGGGAGAACGTCGGCGCGTCACGGCGAAGGTCACGGGCGAGCTCGAGGTGAACGGCTTCCGCGTCCAACGCTCCGCCGCCGTCCAGCTGGACTTCCATTACGACGTCGCGGCCACCCCCGGGCTCCCCCCGACCCGGATCCAGCTCAGCTCCCGGAGCCCCGTCTCGATCCCCTTGGCGGATCACGACATCCAGCCGCGGGACACCCATGGCCGTCTCGTCTCCGCGGATCTCGAGCTGGTGGGCCGCCTCGTGGGCCGGAACGCTCGGGTCGCGTTCCAGCTCGTCGCCGTGCCCTGAGCCGCGGCCTGGGTTATCGTGCGCGGGCTGATGCAAACGGTGTCCCTCCCTTCCGTCCTCGCGAGCGCCTTGCTCGGGCTCCTGGCCCTCCACTGCGGTCCTCCGGTGGCGGAGCGTCCGGCCCCCACTCCCGTGTACGTCGCGGAGCTCTCGCTCCCTCCGACGAACATCATCGAGGAGTCCCTGCGTGCCCCCGCGCCTCCGGCCGACCAGGGTGCGGCAGCGAAGGACGAGAGCGCCCCCGACACCGACCACTCGAGCTCCGACCACTCAGGCCCCGACCAGGCGGACTCCGACCAGGCGGACTCCGAGCCCCGCGACACCCGGGGCGCTGCCGCCCCGGACGCCGACGAGCCGCGCTCTGCCCAACCGCCCGCTCCTGAGCCGCGCGTCGACGAGCCGCCCGCCGGGAAGCGGAAGGAAGCGGCTCCGGGCACGGCGCCCACCGCGCCCACCGCGCCGCCGAAGAGTCCCTGAGCCCGCGCCCGCTCAGGGGCGGATGTTGACGAGGGTCCCGCGGGAATCGAAGGCCGAGTGCCAGTTCTGCGGCACGGGCGGATCCGTCCACGAGAACAGCCAGCGCGCGTCGTGCGGCGCCAGGTTGATGCACCCGTGGCTGCGGGGGTTCCCGAACACGTCGTGCCAGAAGGCCGCGTGGAAGGCGTACCCCTGGTGAAAGTACTGGACGTAGGGGATGTCTCGCAGATCGAACTCGTCGCCCGGCTCGTCTCCGCTCATCGTGTCGGTGACGTGCTTGGTGTGAATCACGAACTGCCCACGCACCGTAGCGCGGGTGGTCTTGGGATCGCCGAGGAGATCTCGTCCGGTCGTCACGAGGGTCGCGTACACGGGCTGGGTTCCCCGATAGGCGACGAGGGTCTGGTTCAAGATGGAGACGTCGATCCAGCTCCGCTCCCCCTTCGCCCAGTAGGGCATGGTCTCGAGGGGATCGATGCGCACGAGCTGACTGTCCCGCAGCCAGTGCCCGCTCTGGGTCTCGAGGAAGGTGACTCCCCCGACCTGCTCCTGGCGCCCGGTCAACGAGAACGCCTCGCGGAAGTGGATGGGGCGCTCCGGGGCCAAGGTGCCCTCCTTCGGGTGCCCGCGGAAGAGCTGAGCCCGGGAGCTGCGCACGAACACCACGGGGAGCTCCATTCCCTCCCCGAGGGGCACGCCGTGGAACTCACTCGCCATCACCGGGTCCAGCCGATCCAGCGGGATGAGCATCAGATCCGTGCTGATCCCCCAGCGTCGCCCCTCCGCCTCGAACAGGTCGATCAGAGCGAATGCGCCGTTGCTCAGCCCGAAGCCGCCGAGGGGCCCCGAGGGCAGCACGGGATACCCGAAGGGCCGCGGGACGCGCTCTCCTCCCGCGATCTGCTGGGGCGGCCCTCCAACGGCCTCCAGGGTCCACAGGGGATCGATGCCGCGCCGCAGGTGGGAAGCCAGATCCTTCTCGCTCTGCTCCTGCTCGGCGCGGGTGGGGAGGCGCGCGTAGAGGGGCGGTGGGGCTCCGCGGGCCTTGCCGTAGGTGTACGGCATCGGGGAGCTGCGGTCGGGCCCCGCCGCCGCCAGGGCGACCGCCGGATGCTCGATATCGAGCGTCGCCGTGCGCCCGACGCAGACGTACCCCTCGGGGGCCACGCGATACCACCCTTCGGGGCACCCCTCGGTGCTCTTCGGGACCGGCGCCCGGTTCACCACCGCCCCCGTCCGCAGGTAGCCGAGGCGGCGGGATCTCCGGTTGGGCTCCTCGTAGACGACGGTCTGCTTGCCCAAGGCCGCCAGGCGGGCGTCGGGGGACAGGCGGTCCGGGGAGGGCGGCTCGGAAGCGACCTCCCCGTCCGGCGCCGCGAGCTCCTCGCTGGTCTCCGTCACGTCGGGGGCGGTGCCGACCACCTCGCCGACGGCCGCGAGCCGCGTCTCCTCCCCCTCCGGCTCGACGGGGGCGGGGGCGTCGATGACCGCCGCGGTGACCGACGACGACAGCGGCTGTCCCCGCAGATGGGTACGCGCCAGCACGACACCAGCACCCAGGGAACCGATGAACAAGCCGGTGATGACCGCTCGCCAGGCCATGGTCCCAGGCTCTACCGAACGTCCGATCCTGGGGAAAGTTTTCTTCTGAGCTAGCCGCGCTCGGTCACCGGTCCGTCACGCGCTCGGTGCGGCCGTCTTGCGGCTCGTTCTCCCCGTCGTTCGAGCGCCGCAACCCCATGCCGACGAGGAAGACCTCCTTGCTCACGGAGCGCGTTCCCTCGGGACGGATGACGCGGGTCTTCGAGTAGTGAACCTTCGTCGCGCGCACCGCGGTGTCGAAATCCGGCCCCATGAAGAGCTTGCCCACGAAGTAGGAGCGCGGCTTACCCAACGTCGCCGCTACCTCGAGGGCACGCAGGTACAGCTCGAGGCTCGCGGATTGATCCTGGAACTTCACTCCGCTCGTCCGCGGCGCCATGTCGCTCAACACGACGTCGTAGGGCGCGAACTGCCCAAGTCGATCACTCTCCAGATCGAAGGCGTCCCCCTGGAGGACGACCACGTTGGGCTCGAAGCGTTGCTCGATCGGTTGCAGATCGATGGCGAGCACCCGCCCCCGAGCCCCCACCTTCTGACTCGCGTACAAGCTCCACGAGCCCGGCGCCGCACCGAGGTCCAAGACGTGCAGGCCTGGACGAAACAGCTGGGTGCGCCGATCGATCTCCTGCAGCTTGAAGACGCTGCGCGCTGGATAGCCGCGCGCCTTCGCCTCGCGGGTGGCCGGATCTTGACCGGCATAGGGGTTGCGTCGCCTGGTCATCGTCGTCGCCGCTCCTCTTCAACACACCTCGTCAACGCCACCGCTCGTCGTCGTCCCCGTCCTCGTCACCGCTCGTCGTCAACGCACCTTGGCCCAGACGCTCTTGCTGGGCCAAGGCCCCTCCGGGCCCTCGGGGCAGTCGAGGCCGCTCGGCGCGTCTCGCAAGGTCACCAAGGTGCGCCCCGCCTGCTGGGCCGCCCGATGCAGGATCTTCCGCAGCGCCTCGAGGCTGGTGCGCGTGTGGTTCGTCACCGCGAGCAGATGCCCCTCGGGCTCGACCAGCGCCAGCGCCAGCGCCGCGACCTCCCCGTAGCCCTTCGCGACGCTGAACGTCCCCTTCCCCACCGTCGAGAAGCTCGGCGGATCGAGCACGACCACCCGAAAGCGCTCTCCTCGCCGCGCGGCGCGGCCGAGCCACTTGACGGCGTCCTCCTTGAAGAAGCGGTGCGCGGACGGGTCGAGCCCATTCAGCTCGAAGTTGCGCCGCCCTCGCTCGAGCGCGCGCCCGGAGAGATCGACGCTCACCACCTCGCTGGCGCCGCCCAGGGCCGCCGCCACGCTGAAGGAGCACGTATAGGCGAACAGATTCAGCACGCGCCCGCCGCGCGCCAGCTGCTTCACGCGCCGCCGATTGTCCCGCTGATCGACGAACAGCCCCGTGGACAGGCCGTCCGCGAGCGCCACCTCCACCCGCAAGCCAGCCTCCGTCACCACCAGCCCCGCTGGCGCGGCCTCGCCCAGGAGCGGCCCCTCGGGCGCGAGCTCCGTCGCCTCCTGACGGCGCAGATCGGCGCGGACCCGCGTCTTCGAGTAGACGCCGCGGAACCCCAGCGCGATGAGCTGCTCCCCGAGCGCGCGCGCCCGCGCCACCAGCTCCGCGTCGTACAACGACAGCACCGCCCAGGCTCCGTACACGTCGACGACCAGCCCGGGCAGGAGATCCCCCGCGCCGTTCACCAGCCGGTAGGCGTCCGTCTGCCCGCGCAAGGCGAAGCGACGCAGACCCGCGTCTTCGAGGGCCTCGGTGACGTTGGTGGGCACGCCCACCGCCCCCGCGACGAGCCAGTCGCGGAACGCAGGGGGCGGCTCCCGCGTCCACCTCGCGCCGGAAGCCTCTCCACTGCCACGCGCCGTCTCGCCCGCGCCTGCCTTCCCGGAATCTGGCCCACCGAACACCGTCCCCCCCAACGCCGTCGCGTGGAGGAACAACCGCGGCGCAGGCTCGCCTCCGTACAAACGATCTCCACAGATGGGCGCCCCCGCTGCGGCGAGCTGCACCCGCAGCTGGTGGGTACGCCCCGTATGGGGATGGAGACGCACCAGCGCTCGCCGCCCCACGGTCTCGAGCACCTCGTACTCCGTGACGGCCCGCTGTCCTCGCCCCGTTCCCGTGACCAGCTCCGTGCGGCCGCGCACGTGATGCAGCTGATGCTCGAGGCGCCCGCGAGAGCGCAGCTCCGGACGCCTCGTCGGCTCTCGCCAGCGCCCACCCCGCGGCGCCGCGCCTTCTCCCCCGAGGGTCACCACCGCGAGATAGGTCCGTCGTACCTGGCGCCCTTCCATCGCCGCGGCGACCGCCGCGTTGACGTCCTTGCGCCGGGTGAAGAACAAGAGCCCGCTCGTGGCCTGATCGAGGCGCTGGTGCACCCCGAGGTAAGTGTCGCGCCCCTGGCTCCGGAGCCACGCTTCGAGCCGGTGCACCAGGTCGTCGGCGAGCTCTTCGTCCCCACCGTGGACGACCACTCCGCTCGGTTTGTCGACGACCAGAAAGTCCGCGTCGTCGTGCAAAATGCGCTCGACGCGCCACGGGACCAGCAGCTCTGCGGTCCCGGGCGCGTCGTGTGCAGCGGTCGGGGGAGGAAGCTCGCTCAGCTGAAGCTCGCTCAGCTCTGGGCGGACTTGCCGCCGTTCTTCTTCTTCACGGCGCCGCGCACGACCACGAGGCCATTCTTCGAGCCGGGGATCCCGCCGCGCACGAGGATGAGGTTCTCCTCCGGCAGCACGCGCACGACGCGCTGATTGAGGATGCTCATGGTCTCGTTGCCGTACTGCCCGGCCATCTTCTTGCCAGGGAGCACGCGACCGGGGGTCATGTTGCTACCGATGGAGCCGCCGTGGCGCTTGTACTCGTGGGAGCCGTGGCTGCTCTTTGCGCCCGCGAAGTTGTGACGCCGCATCACGCCGGTGAACCCGCGACCGCGCGTGACACCCTGCACGTCGACGAACTGTCCCTGCTCGAAGATCTCGTCGACCTTGAGCTGCTGGCCCACCTCGAAGCCCGCCGCGTACTCCGCCGCGCAACGCAGCTCACGCAGCACCCGCTTCGGCTCCACGCCTTGCTTCTTGTAGAAGCCGGCCAGGGGCTTGTTCGTGTGCTTCTCCTTGCGGGGCTCGATGCCGAGGATGAGGGCGTCGTAGCCGTCCTTCTCCTGGGTCCGCTTCCCCACCACGGTGACGGCCGCCTGCACCACGGTGCAGGGGATGACGGTGCCGTCCGCCTCGATGACCTGGGTCATGCCAATCTTGCGGCCGATGACGCCGGGATTCTGATTCATGGTCTGCTATCCTTCTCCTGATTGGCTGAGAGGTGCCGCCGCCCCGTGGTCCGGCGCCGCGCATTCGGCGACCGGCCGCTCCGACACTGCGGAGCGCCCCGGGGAGACCCACGCCTCAGCGTCGAGGGCCCAAAGGGGCAGCGGGCTTACCCCCCGCCGCCGATCCCGTCAACCGGCTCCGTCACACTCCACCGGGCGCCCCGGCCCACCGCCCGGCCCCTCCCGCCGGATCCGATGGCCAGCGCACTCCTGCCCCGCGGGTGCTCCCCCGCCGTCGCGCGCGGACCGGCCTCCCCCCCCCCACAAGCCGGCGGCGGCCCGCCCCTTCCCCAGCGCTGCACACCCAGCCGTACCCCGCCCCGCCACCCTCGCGTTCACTCCCACTGCAAACCGCCCCGGCTTCAAATGTCGCCACGCCGGCCCCTCCGCGCCGGCCTCCTCCGCTCTTCTTCTCTCGACTCTCCTGCTCTCGACCCTGCGCCCGCCGGACGGCCGCTCCCGCGGGCCAGCACCGCGCGGCTCCCCCGATGTCCCGGCTTCCCGGTACCGCCCGCCGTTGACGAACCCCAACTGGGGTGCATAATGCGCCACCCGCCGGGCCCACCGCGCTCCGGGCGCCCTCCCTTTTCGGAGCGACCGCCCGCCAAAGAGAGCCAAACAACAGCGCCAAATCACGAGGCAGACGGCAGGTCTTGGAGAACGCCATGGCAACCGAAGCGACGACGTCGAAGGGCAACATCATCGATCAGCTGGAGTCGCAGTATCTGCGCAGCGACCTGCCGCAATTCCGCGTCGGCGACCAGGTGGCGGTGCACTACCGCATCGTCGAGGGCGACAAGACCCGCGTGCAGGTGTTCCGTGGGCTCGTGATCAAGCGCAGCCGCGGCGGCGCGCGCTCCACCTTCACGGTGCGCAAGACCAGCTTCAGCGTCGGCGTCGAGCGGACGTTCATGCTGCACTCACCCCGCATCGAGGCGATCGAGGTCCTCTCCCGCGGTGTCGTGCGCCGGGCGCGCCTGTTCTACCTGCGCAACCTCACGGGCAAGGCCGCTCGCGTCCGCGACCAGCGGGATCGCTGAGCCGCCCCGCGACGGTTCGACCGCGGAGCGACCGCGGAGGAGACTCCGGCGGAGAGCGACGACACCGGAGCGGATCCGCTCCGCGACCGCCATCGATCCGCCCTTCACGCGAGGCCGCCCCTTCACACAAGACCGCAAGGTGCGCGTCGGCGGGTCGAGCCCCTCGCACACAAAGGCCCACCCTCGAGGTGGGCCTCACTCGTTTGTGGCACTTCGCGAAGTGTCTCCGCGCCCGAATGTGCGGCCGGCCGTGGGATCCCATCGAGGCGATCCAAGGGCGCCAGGCCCCGAAACCACCGAGAACCCGGGCTGACGCGCGTTTGTGCGGAACATTCATCGGCCTGCGGATCTATGCTGGGGTCCGAAGCGCGCGCCCCACCGGCGCGGCACCCAGCGCACCATGAGATTCCACACAGCCGCCCGTTCCCTTTCCCTGCGTCTGCGTCTCCTCCTCGGTCTGCTCGTCCTGCTCACCGCGGGGTCGACCTGGGCCGCGCCCCAGGCGCGTCTGCTCCGCGTCGATCCCCGGGCGGCCGTCGAGAGCGGTGGGCCCGTGCTCACCACCGTCATCGAGGTCTCCCAGGGCAAGCGCGTCAGTGACGCCGTCCGTCCCTGCGCGACGCTGCGGGGCAACGCCCAGCTCGACTGCATGAGCGACGCGCTGGAGAAGCCCCTCGCGCTCTACACGCCCTTCAATTTCCCGGCGGAGAACGCCCTGTTCGCGGTGCACGTCGACGGGACGGACCGCCAGGCGCGCTACCTCAGCCACACCCGCTGGGGCGAGTCCCAGCAGACCCCCGGCGTGGGCACGGCGTGGCTCATCCTGATCGACGCCGACGCGCGCATGGGGAGCAGCTTCACCGACGCGCGCGAGCTCGCCAAGCGCTTCGTCGAGTCGATGGGCCCCAACGACACCGTCAACATCATGTTCTTCAACGACCGCCAGGTCGTCGAAGACTCCAAGTGGCTCCCCGCCGCGAAGAAGAAGAACGCGACGGCCGTCATCGACGGCGTGACGCGGACCTTCGCGTCCCAGGGGCGCAACCGCTCCCTGCTCACGATCATCAAACAAGCCGCCACGGACGCCTTCAGCGCCCTCGGCAACGCCGGTGAGGACATCCAGGTGCCCCTGCACCAGGCCCTCGTCGTGCTGTCGACCGGCTTCGGCGGCGCCGATCCAGCGACGACCGGCCCCGGCGCCCTGCAGCTCTCCCAGTACCTCACGGGCGGACGCTTCCCGGAGGACAACTCGGCCCTGCCCAAGACCCCCGTCCCGGTCATCAGCGTCTTCTTCCCGCCGAGCGTGATCGACGAGTACCGCCAGAACTCCCTCGAGTTCATGCAGAACCTCGCCGACCCCGAGATCGGCGGCTTCTTCACGGTGATGCGCCAGGGGCAAGCGAGCCGGGCACCGAAGATCGTCGAGGCGGTGCGGAGCCGCTTCGCCCGCATGTACATCGTCAAGTGGCGGGTCGCCTGCATCGCCCCCACCACGACCCAGAGCTTCCGCCTGGTGTTCACGAACGTGGACCCGCCCCTGCTCGGAGACAACTCCTTCAAGGATGTCCCCGTGGGCATCGATCCCACGACCTGGCCCCTCGACGTGAACGTCGAGGCCACCCAGCAGGACGCCGCGCGGCGAGGCGGGATCTACCCGGGCGGCACCTTCCGGGTGTACGGCGATTTCTGCTGGGGCGGCGATGCCTCGCGCGCGGAGGTCTACTTCGTCCCCGCCGGCCAGCAGCTCCCCGCGGAGCTCGCGGGCGCCAGCGTCGAGAAGGCTAAGCAGACCCAGCAACAGCTGATCGCGATGGACATGAAGGGGCGCGCCGTCGTCGCCAACGACAGCTTCGTGGAGTTCGAAGCGCCCGACAAAGACAAGATCTTGCACGGCTCCGGGGAGCAAGCCGTGGTGCGCCTGGTGGTGTTCGACAACCGGGCGGGGCGCACCTCGGGCGCGACGGCGGACACGGTGTTGCAGCTCAAGGGCACGACACCGCCTCTGCCCATCCTGCTCATCCTCGGGGGCGCCTTCGCGCTCGTCGTGCTGGCCCTCCTGCTCGTGGTCATGCTCCGCATGGGGGGCAAGCGACGTCCGGCGGCGCCCGCGGCCGCGCCGGCCTTCGCCGGTCACTACCCCGCGCCCGCGCCGATCGGCGGCCCCGCCGTGGGCGGCCCCATGATGGCCTCCGCCGGTGCGGCCATGGGCGGCGGCGTCGCGCGAGGCGCTCCTGTGGGCGGCGCCAGCCGCGCCACCCTCCAGGGACCCGCCGGGGTGTTCACGGTGTTGCCGGGTCTCGAGATGAAGGCCGGTCGCGACGGGGGCCAGTGCGCGATCTTCCTGGAGAACGGCCAGGTGTCGGCGGTCCACGCGTCGCTGAAGCTCGAGGGCGGTCAGCTCCTCGTGCGCGACGAGGGCAGCACCGGGGGCACGACGATCAACGGGCACCCCGTGAGCCCCGGCGCCTGGACCCCCCTCCACGGCGGAGACCGCGTCGCCTTTGGGCCTGTCGAGTTGACCGTCACGCTGGAGTAGCCCTCCCCACAGAGGCGTACCCCCGGAGCCGCCCACACGGCGACCTCCGGGGGCGACGTCCGTCGCTCGAGGACCACGTCCCCCCCTCACGTCCCCTCGCCCCATCCCCGATACCTTAGGCGCGGGCGCCGCCCGTCAAGCTCGGGTTTTGGCGAGGCTTTCGCGAGCACCGGAGCGGAACGTACGTGGGTACTTGAGCACCGGAGCGCAGCGCCCCTTCCCCGAGGATTGGGCGAAGCCAAAACCCGAGATCGGCGGGCGTCCTGGTCCGTTAAGA
>JAAZAA010000358.1 GCA_012514535.1 Myxococcales bacterium
GCCCCATCATGCTGGCCCCATCACGAGCCCCGCCCTCGGCATCGGGAGGGGAAGGTGGTAGGCTCAGCGGGACGTGTTGGATACCGAGGCGGACGTGGCCGGCCCGGGGAGCGAGCGAATCATCGGCGTCCTGCGGACCGTCATCGCTCCCCTCGTCGAAGCCGACGAAGGCGAGCTCTACCTCCTGGAGGCCACGTCGGGGCACGTTCGGCTGCACCTTCGGGGGAAATTCTCGGGCTGCCCGGGGAACAACCTGGTCGCTGAAGAGGTCATCCTCCCGGTGCTGCGCCGAGAGGCGCCAGGCGTGCGCCTGGACGTCAGCTCCGGTCCCCTCCTCCCCCCAGGAGCCCAGCGGGTTTCGCCGCAGAGCGCGCCCCCGCCGTCCCCCGAGGCGCCGAATCCAGCGTGAGGCGTCCGTCGGATTGAGTGAGGGTGCCGGAGCGAAAAGGCGATCCGGCAACGGCCACCCAGGCGCGGAGCGACGCCAAGCATCGGACCGCACGACACGCCGGAGCGAGGGAAAGGCTGGCAAGGCCGGAGTGTCCGCAGTATGGGAAGCGCGCCATGTCCGGCCGTCCCCACAGCTCCTCCCCAGCACCGGCCTGGCGCCGTTGGGTGGTCCCGTTGCTCGTCGCGTCGACGGCAGCCGGAGGGGTCGCCTGCGCCGCCCCCCCAGCGGGGCAGCCGCCGGCCCGGGCCTTGCCGGCGCACGAGGGGGAACGGGCTCGCTGGTTCGACGACACCCTCTCCCTGCGCCTGGCCAACCCGGCCCTCACGGACGGACAACACCTCCTCGCGGTCCGCGCCGCCGAGGCCGACACGGTGGCGCTCGGCCGCCTCGAGACCATCAACGAGCGCTCTCGGGGGGCCCACTCCAGCTTCGAGCTCGTGTTCGCCCTCGAGAAGACCATCGCCGGGCTCGACCCCGCCCCCAGCTTCGTGCTCGACATCGGGCCCGACAACCCTTCTCATGGCATGATCCGCTCCCGGCGCCTCGAGCTCATCGGTCGGCGTGCCGTGCTCTTCTTGAAATGGTTCCGCGGCGAGAGCGAGTCGCGGATCCACGCCCGCGTCGAACCCGACGAGCCGTCGGTTCACGACGCCATCATCGCCGCCCGTATGTGAGACCCATTCATGCAACTGCGCTTCCGAACCTCAGCCATCGAAATCAAGACGCCCGAGGAGATCGAGCTCATGCGGGAAGCAGGGCGACTCGCGGCGGACACCCTGTCGAAGGTGGACGCCCTGATCCGCCCGGGGGTCACCACCGACGAAATCAACGAGTTCGTGCACCAGGACACCCTCGCCAAGGGCGCGGTCCCCGCTCCGCTGAACTACAAGGGCTTCCCCAAGAGCGTCTGCACCTCGATCAACGAGGTCGTCTGCCACGGCATCCCCTCGAACCGCAAGCTCCGGGACGGCGACATCATCAACGTCGACGTCACGCATAAATACAAGGGATTTCACGGGGATACGTCGGTCACCTTCTACGTCGGCACCCCGAGCCCCGAGGCCGTCCTCGTCACCGAGGTGGCGCGGCGATCCCTGGAGCTCGGTATCGCGGAGGTCCGCCCGGGGGCGCGGATCGGCGACATCGGCGCGGCGATCCAGGCGTTCGCCCACAGCCACGGCTGCTCCGTGGTGCGGGATTTCGTGGGTCACGGCATCGGGCGGACCTTCCACGCCGAGCCCCAAGTGTCCCACGCGGGCCGGCGCGGCACCGGGCCGCGTCTCCGGCCGGGGATGACCTTCACGATCGAGCCCATGATCAACCTGGGCGACTACCGGGTCCGCATCCTCGAGGACGAGTGGACGGCCGTCACCGTCGACGGGCGCCTGAGCGCGCAGTTCGAGCATACCATTCTGGTCACGGAGGACGGTCACGAAATACTCACCGCGCGCAGCGGACCGCTGAGCAATAGCGACCGGTTCCCCGACTATTTCGATAAGCACTGAGCCCCGTCCAGCGCCCCGCTGCGGACCGGGTGTCCCGTGAGCGGCGCCCGCCGACGGCCCCTCGCCGCGCACCGGGAGGCGGGCCTTCGCGCCTGTTTCCCAGCCAAATTCAGCCGAGTTCGCTCTGGCGGGGCGGACGCCTCCCGGGGGCTCACCCATGTGGGAGAACGACCACGCCCCACCCGGCGCGCGCCATTGGGGACGGACCTCGGCTGTAGATGCCAGTTGACGGGGTGCATTGCGCCCGACTAGCTTCCCAGGCGCTCTGCTCCCCCACTTGGGAGCACGGAGCTTCGGCTCCACCACTCCGAACATCCCCCTTTCACGGCGCGGGAACCGTCACGGGCGAGCTCCTGAAACCAGTCGATGGCGGCAAAGACCCAAAAAAAGAAGAAGGCAGGTCCGGCCAAGGCGAGCCAGGCGAAAGTTGGCGGAAGCTCTCGAGTTTCTCCCTCAGCCAAGGCGACGACCAAGAAGCCGGCGCGCGGGTCCAGCGCCGGCACTGGAGCCGCGCGCTCCGCTCAGGCGAAGTCCCGGACCGCCTCCGCCTCTCCGGCCCCCGCCTCGGCCAAGGCCGCGAGCACCAAGGGAAAGTCGCCCGCCAAGCCCGTGAAGGCGAAGACGTCCGCCAAGAAGGCGAGCACGAAGACGGCGGCTGCCCCGAAGGCCTCCACCCCGAAGGCCTCCACCCCGAAGGC
>JAAZAA010000057.1 GCA_012514535.1 Myxococcales bacterium
CCCCGTCGCGCGGTGCACTCTGCCCGCGCGTTCGCGCATGTTTCCTGCGTGATCCACGACGCGCGCCGCTGCTCGATCCTGAGACAGCTGGGATGGCGATCCGCGGACGAGAGTAAGGCGAAATGAATAATCGGTGGGGGGACACATGAGGGTTGACGCGCCGAACCGGTTGGGCAACAACCGGCAAGGACGGAGGGTATGTGTGAGGAGCGCATTCTTCCGACTCCTCGCCTCGAGGGGTTGATCACAAAGGGGGGACGGAACGGAGGCGCCGCTCCCGCACTGCAATCACCTATGCGGGCATCGGGCCCGCTCACCGATTCGATGGGGACCATGGAAACTGCACAAGCAAGCGTCAACGGAGCAAGTCAAGAAGCGCAGCCGGAGAGTGGAGCTGCGCCGCGTTCTGTGGATTGGGGAAATCCGAGGGTCGAAGCCATCCTGACCGCAGCGGCCAAGTGCTTCGCGCGCAGGGGGTTCAACGCGACGACCCTCGCGGAGATCGGGAAGGAGCTGGGGCTCCGCAAGAGCATCGTGCACTACTATTTCGCTAGCAAAGCGGCCCTGGTGCAGGAGGTGCAGAGCTTCTCGTACCAGCGTGTCGTGTCGGGCATCCGCGCGGCGCTGAGCATGACGAGCGCGAGCCCCTTGGACGAGGCGCTGCGCTCCTTGTGGGCTCCCCTCCACGGGGATGACACCACCAAGGGGCTCAACATCGAGATCTGGAGCGCCATCCGCCGCGACCCGGAGATGCGGCGACGCGCGGCGGTGCTGCAGAGCGACGCGCGCAAGCTCTTGGAGGAGCGCTTCACGTCGCACGTCGCGGATCCGGAGGCCTTCGCCATCCTCACCCTCGCCGTGCTCGACGGGCTCGCGGTCGCCGAGTCCGTGAGCGGCGATCAGGAGGCGACTCGCGCCGCCTTCGACGCCTTCGTTCGACTCGCGGAGTCGAGCGCCGCCTCGTCCGTGAACCCGACAGCGGACTCGGGACGGATGGCGTCGGGTCGTCCAGAGGCGCGGAGCTCCGCCGCCTGAGGACCCGCCCTCCCAACCGAGGCGCCCTCGCGCTTCGACGGAGAGGCTCGAAGGGGGGGTCGAGGGGAACGCACCCTTGACCCCCTGACCTCTCCATCCCCTATTCTCGGGCATGGGTTTCTCCTCCTTGCTCGGGCAACCGACGGTCGTGCAGACGCTCAGCCGAGCCCTGACCGGCGGACATCTCGCCCACGCCTATCGCTTCGAGGGACCCGACGGTGTCGGCAAGGAGCTCGCTGCCCTGCAGCTCGCGCAGGCGCTCGTGTGCGAGCAAGGAGATCCCCTCGGGTGTGAGACCTGCTCGGCTTGTCGCCGCGCCGTCACGTTCCACCCCGAGCCCCCCCGCGTGCCCCAACACCCGGACGTGCTGTTCGTGCAGCGCGGCCTCTATCCCGCCTCGGTCCTCGGCTCCGGCAGCGAAGCCACGGGGATCGGCGTGGAGCAAATCCGCCGCATCGTCCTGGGCCGAGTCGGCTTCCCTCCCCACGAGGGCCGGGCCCTCTGCATCATCGTGCGGGACGCCCACGAGCTGACCCTCTCCGCGGCCAACGCGCTCCTGAAGACCTTGGAGGAACCCGCCCCGCGCACCCACTTCATCCTGCTGACGAATCAGCCGCGGCGGCTCTTGGACACGATCCGCTCCCGCACCCTCGCGGTGCGCTTCCGCCCGCTCCCCGAGCAGATCGTGGGTGACCTGCTCGAGGCCCGCGGCGTCCCCCGGGAGGTGGCGGCTTTCGCAGGCGGCAGCGTGTCCCAAGGGCTCGCCCTCGCCGAGGAGGAGGCTCGCACCGCCCGGGAGCGCTTCGTGGCGGCGGCGGACGCGGCCCTGGCGGCGCCGGATCTGGCGGGCGCGCTGCCCCTCGCCGAGCAGCGCCCCGAAGAGCGCGACCAGCTGTTGCAGCTCCTGAGCCACCTGGCGCACACCTACGCCCTGCGCGCTCGCGCAGCCATCCGCGAGGAGACGGACGAAGCCCAGCGGCTCGCCGAGCGCTACGGCGTCGTGACCCGGGCCATGACCGACCTGCAGCGCAACGGTCAGGCCGGGCTCGTCCTCGAGGCGATGGTCACCCAGCTACGCAGGACTTGAGCCGTCGCCGCCCGCGCACAGCGCGCGGGTGCGGGCGTAGATCACGGCGAGGGCCGGCTCCGGGGTGTCCGCCGCGAGCTCCGGCAACAGGGCCGCGATGACGGCAGGGACGGCGCCCGTCGCGCGGACCTGGTGAGCGTTCCGTGAGTCGATGCCTCCGATGGCCACCAGAGGGACCCCTGCCGCCGTCGCCAAAGTCGCCGCGCGCGCCAACAGCTCGAGCCCCACGACGGGATCGGGCTGGGCCTTGCTCCGCGTCGGAAAGATGGGCCCGAAGGCGACGTAGTCCGGGCGCTCCGCGAGGGCCGCCTCGAGCTGCGCGAGGGAGTGGGTCGAGACACCGACCCGGAGCTCCGGGAACAGACGCCGCACCTCCGTGACGGGCAAGTCGTCCTGCCCGACGTGCACGCCCGGGGCTCCGGCGACCGCGGCCAGGTCGGCGCGATCGTTGACGAACAGCGGCACGCCCGCCTCCTTCGCCAGAGGGACCAGAGCCTCGAGCCACGCCAGGATCTTCCGCGCGGAGCGCCCCTTGGCCCGCAGCTGCAGCAAGCTCGCCCCCCCGCCCAACATCGCCTGGGCCGCTGGCGCCACGTCGAGCCCTCGCGCCTCCAGGCTGTCGATGTCCAGGATGGCGTACGGCCCCGTGCTCCTCAGCAGCTGCTCCACGATCACGCGCGTACCAAATGGGGTCGGCAAAAGGAACGGGCGGCGCGCCGAGGACGGTATGGATCGCCCGGGGCCTCGTGGTATCGGACGGACCATGCGTTTCCGATCCGCCCCGCCTCGGGCTCTGGCCCTGTTCGCGGTCCTGGTCACCGCCTGCGGAGGGCGGGGCGCCGTCGCCCCCAGCTCGACCGAAGATGCCGCGAAGGACGGGGCTCTGCCCGAAGACGCTTTCGAAGAAGAGGAAGAGGAAGACGACGCGCCTGCGCCCCCGCGCCCCGAGCCCCCCTTCGCGGGCGACGCGCGCCGGAGCCTCCGCGCGGCCGAGCCGCCCCCGAGCACCCTCGGCCTCGGCTTCGCCGTGAGCCAACGCGGCGCGGATCTGCCCTGGCTCGCGATCCTCGCCAATCCATCCGAGAGCCCCGTCCAGATCGCCGGGGACATGCGCCTGCTCCGCCTCGAGATCCGCCCCCCGCAGGATCCCGACGCGGCGAAGACCAAGAAGACGGACGAGGTGCACGTCTGCGAGCTGCCCGCCGCCGATAGGCCGACGCAGGTCGACCGGGAGCTCCTGGTCGAGCTCGAGCCCGGCATGCTCCTCGCGCAGCAGTTCGATCCGCGCCTCTACTGCGACTCCGACTGGCTCGTGCCCGGGGCCGTCGTGACGCCCAAGTTCGGCTGGCCCCTGAAGACCCGCACGGTGTGGCGGCAGGGCAAGCGGGTGGAGAAGCCGGTCACGCAGACCGAACCCTTCCTGGCGAAGTCCGCGGATCCCGCAGGAGACGCGCCGGAGCCGGTGAAGGAGCTCACCGGAGAGGCCTTCACCCTCGACGCCAGCTACGCGCCGCCCCCGGCGCCGCCGCGCGACCCTGACGCCCCTCCTCCCCTCGAGCTGGAGGTGCTGTCGCCCGGCGCGATCACGGATCCCATCCAGGCCACGCTGACGATCGTCATCAAGAACCCCGCCCCCCAAGGCCGCCACCTCTTCTTCCGGCGGGAGCTCGTCACCTACGAGGTGATCGGCCCCCAGGGCTCGGCCACCTGCAACGTGTACCCGGACGATCGCGCGCCCGAGCGACAGGCCTTCGACTTCATCGGCGCGGGAGGGACGATGCGCGTCGCCAGCCGCCTGCCGGAGATGTGCCCGCCAGGGCTCTTCGAAGCGCCGGGGCTCTACCGGATCCATGCCCGCCTCGACGCCCAGGTGTCGGGCGAGGAGCACGGCATCGACGCCTTCGTCGGAGTGGTGACCTCCCGCAAGCCCGCGCTGCTCCGCGTACGCGGCGGAAAGCCGCGTCCGATGTGGCTCCTCCCGATCGCCCCGGCCGAGCGCTGATCCAAAGGTCGCCGGTCTCACCCGCACTCTCCCGACCTCCCGAGAGTGCGAGACTGCGACTCACGGGGCGGCGCTCGCCTCCAGCTCGTCCAGCTCCGCCAAGCCGTCCCGAGCGCGGGGGTCGGTGGGATCGAGCTGGAGCGCGCGCTCGAGGGCGCGCCGTGCCGCGGGCAGCCGACCCAGGCGAGCCTCCGCGGTGCCGCGGTTGATCCACGCCGAGCCGAGCTTCGGATCGAGCTCCGTCGCGCGCCGCGCGATGCGCAGCGCCTCCTCGGGCCGCCCAGCGGCGAGGTGGGCGTAGGCCAGGTTGGAGAGGAACGTGGCGCGCCGGGGCTCGAGGGCCACCGCTCGACTCAGGTGCTGCATCGCCCCCTCGAGGTCACCGCCCGCCAGCAGGGCGACCCCCAGATCGTTCTGGTATTGGGCGCTGTTCGGATCCAACCGGACCGCGCTGCGGTAGGAGCGCACGGCGTCCTCGACGCCTCCCACCATCATCTGGGTCGTCGCCAGGTTCCCGAAGCGCTCCGCACGATCGGGCTCGAGCTGCGCCGCGCGCTCGAAGCGCTCCCGGGCTCGCGCGACGTCGCCGCTCGCGAGAAGCGCCACCCCAAGGCAGGACTGGGCCTCCGCGTCCTCCGGCGCGTCCTCGACGACGCTCTCCAGGAGCGCCTTGGCCTCCAGCGGTCGTCCGAGGGCCAGCAGCACCCGCCCCTTCTCGAAGCGCGCCAGCGTGAAGTCGCTCTGCAGGGCCAGAGCGCGGTCGAGGGCGACGACGACCTCCTCGAAGGAAGCGTCCCCCGCAGCGGCCCCGTAGACCAGCGCCGCGTCCCTCGAGCGTGCTCGGGCGATCCCGACCCAGGGCGCCGGATCCTGCGGAGCCAGGGAGCGTGCCCGCTCGAACAGCTCCAGGGCTTCCTCCCAGCGCTCGCCGCGCCAGGCCGCGTCCCCTCGGCGCAGCGCTTCGTCCGCTGGAGAGCCATCGCCGCGGGCCAGCCCGCGCTCGACGAGGGACCCCTGGCGCGCCGCGGGCGCGCTCGTCATGTCCTGCGGCGCCGGCCTGGGAACAGCCGTCCCTCCATCGCTCGCCGCGCTGCCGTCCCCAGGGAGCGGCGCGCTGGCGTTGGGCCCCTGCGCGGTGACAGAGGGTTCCCCTCCTCCCTCTTCGACGCTTCGCGGCCCCGGCGGCGCCGCCGCGCAAGCCACCGCGCAAGCCACCGCACCGATGCTCGACAGGCCGATGCTCGACACGACGACGCTCCGCAGGAGCCAGCGCGCAGCGAACGACAGGGCGGCGAACGACATCACGCCGAACCGCCTTGCCGCCAAGGAACGGACCACCGCGCGCGCTGCCCCCGTCCGTTCCACCCCGTCCGTTGCACCACCGTGCGTCCCGCCGCCCAGCTGCGCAGAGTCTCCCGACGGCGTCAGGGCTCCGCGTTCTCCCGCTGGTGCTTCTCCCCGTCGTAGCTCATGAGCATCGGCTTGTCCTCGACCTTCGTGGCGAGGGTGACCGGGCGCTTCCAGAGGCGCGTCAGGGACTCGAGGCAACGCTGGGCGTAGTCGATCCGCAGATCGATCCCCCGGTGGTCGTGCCGCAGGAGGAGCTCCCCGCGGTTCTTGTAGTTGCCGTCCTCCACGAAGATGAAGGGGTTCCCCGAGTTCGTGAGCTGCTGCAGGAGCTTCTCCTTCACCTTCTTGAACTCGCGGGTCTGGATCTCGAAGCGATCGTTCCGATCCGACCACTCGAAGGTGAACAACCCGTGCTCCATCGCGAACTCGGGGGTCAGGAACTCATCGATGAAGGTCACGTCGGTGTAGAGCGCGCGGACCTCGAAGATCTTCTCCTGCCCCAACCCGAGGCGGAGGTCCCAGTTCCGCTTGGCCTCCAGATCCCGGCACTCATCCCAGTCGCGTCCGAAGCGCCCCTTGTTCCAGCGCTCCTCGATGTTCCGGTACAGCTCCACCCCGAGCTTGTAGGGGTTGAGCCGCTTGCCGCTGGTCGCCATCACGCCCGCGTTGTTGTCCGCGTAGTCGATGATGTCGCTCCAGTCGCAGACGTGCTGGGTCATCATGCGCGAGTGCATGTAGCTGGCCCAGCCCTCGTTCATGATCTTCGTCTGCATCTGAGGCAGGAAGTAGTAGGCCTCCTCGCGGATGATCGACAGGATCGTGCGCTCCCAGCGCTCGAGGGGCGCGTGCTCGAGCAAGAACTGCAGCACGTCCTGCCGCGGTGACGCCGGGAACTTGCCCTTCTTCTTCTCGCGCTCGGCGCGGAGTTTGTTGCGCTGCTCCTCGAGGTA
Organism: Myxococcales bacterium; assembly: GCA_012514535.1. Taxonomy (GTDB): domain Bacteria; phylum Myxococcota_A; class Polyangia; order Polyangiales; family Polyangiaceae; genus NIC37A-2. The sequence goes on from JAAZAA010000057.1 coordinate 6,425, forward strand.
CTCGGCCGGGTTGATGAAGGACTCCATGTAGTCCTTCGCGCGCAGGCGCGGCACTTCGACGTCCGACGGCTCCTCCTCCTCGACGGGCTCCTCCGCGTGGCGGACGATGAACGGCGAGTACGGATCGATCAGGTTCTCCAGGCTGAGGCACACGTCGATGAGCTCCTCGACGGGCTCCACCCCGTGGCGCGACATCAACCGCCGGATCGCCGAGCCGTGGTTCGCCATCTTGTCGATCCACTTGCGCTCGGGATTGTAGTCCTCGCCCCGACGGGCGATGTCCGTGACGAGCGCGCCCGCGTCGAGATCGGTCGACCGGAAGGCGAAGTTGTTCTTGAAGAAATCGACGTGCCCGTACACGTGGCACATCACGAGCTTCTGATCGGTGAGGCTGTTGCCCTCCAACAGGTACGCGATGGACGGGTTGTTGTTGATGACCATCTCGTAGATTTTCGAGAGGCCATACTCGTAGCTCTTCGACAGGCGCTCGTACTCCATGCCGAAGCGCCAGTGAGGGTAACGCGTGGGAAACCCGCCGTAGGCCGCGACCTCGTTGAGCCGGTCGTAGGAGAGGATCTCGAAGACGGTGGGGAAGAAGTCGAGCCCGAGGGAGCGCGCGATGCCCTCGATCTTCTCCTGCTCGGCACGCAAGTAACTCGGCAGGGACGTCTTACGACCGAACGGAGGCATTCCGGTCACCTCCCCTTCCCGAGGAAATCCTTGATGCTGCCCATGATGGCGTCGCGATCCGCGATCTCGCTCGTGACCACGCGCTCGTCGCCGCCGAAGTGCTCCGTCAGATCCTTGAGGAACTGACCCGAGCCGTAGGGGCTCTCCACCTGGCCGTAAGCGAACATGTTGGAGACCGGCAGGATCTCGTTCTTCAGAATTTCTACGCAGGTCAGGGTGTCATCCATGGACCAGTTGTCCCCATCGGAGAAATGGAAGGGGTAAATGTTCCACTCTTCCGCTGGGTATTCACGCTGAATGAGGTCCGCGCAAGCCCGGTACGCGCTCGAGATCATCGTGCCGCCGGACTCACGCGTCCTGAAGAAGGTGTCACGATCGACCTCGCGCGCCACCGCGTCGTGGATGATGTAGCGGCTCTCGATGCCGTCGTACTGGCGTCGCAGCCAGGTATCGATCCAGAAGCTCTCGATGCGGACGATCTCCTTCTGCTCGTCTCCCATCGAGCCGGACACGTCCATCATGTAGATGATGACGGCGTTCGCGATCGGCTGCTGATCTTCCTTCCACGCCCGGAAGCGCTTGTCCTCGCTCTGGGGCACGATGACCGGGGCGCGCGGGTTGTACACACCCGCGGCGATGCTGCGACGCAAGGCCTCCTTGTAGGTGCGCTTGAAGTGTCGCAGGGACTCGGGCCCGACACGCCGGATGCCGGTGTAGCGATCCTTGGCGCTGATGATCTTGCTCTTGCCCTTGTCCTCGATGTCGGGGAGCTCCAGCTCCTCGCCCAGGATGTCGGCGAGCTCGTCGAGGGTGACGTCGACCTCCAGGATGTGCTGGCCCTCGCCCTGGCCCGCCTCCCCCGTGCCCGGCTCGTCGCCTTCCTGTCCTCCGATCGGATCTCCAGCCTGCCCGTCCCCCTGCCCCACCCCGCCCTGCTGCTTCGACCCGAAGGTGAAGCGCGGGACCTCGATGTGGGGGATCGGGATGGAGACCAGATCCTTGCCTTTACGACCAATCATCTCCCCGTGGGAGATGTACTGGCGCAGGTTCTTGCGGATGCGGCCCCGCACGATGGCGCGGAACCGCGAGTGATCGCGGTCAATCTTCAGAGACAAGTCCTCGTTCCTTGTTATCGCACGCTCCTGCCCATACGTCAGCCGTCGCGCGGACTTCGCTGGACGGTTGCCGCCCCTGCCCAGGTCGACTACCCCTTCCTGGGATGACGAGCACGCGAGAACCTCCTGGCCCAGGGGCGGCCTCGGGAGGTCAGATAGGGCAACTCGGGAACGACCCAGACCCATCCAGCCTGGCGACGAGGCCCGGCCTCGTGCTCACGGCGGTCGGGCCTGACCGCCCGGGGTTGGTGAGCGCCCTGTCTTCCTGGATCCGGGAGGCCGGGGCCAATCTGGAGGACACCCGGATGGCTCAGCTCGGGGGGGAGTTCGCCCTCATCCTGCTGCTCACGGGTCCGCCGGAGGCCCTCGAGCGGGTCGAGGGGCTCGGCCCCCGCATCGAGCGGGAGCTCGGCCTGACGTGTACGGGGCGTCGCACGAACCCCGTGGTCCCGCCCTCCGGAGCCCTGGCCTACCGCTTGAAGGTCAGCGGCATCGACCGGCCCGGCATCGTGCAGCGGGTGTCGGGGGTGCTGGCTCCGCGCTCGATCAACGTCGCGTCCTTCAGCTCCCGTGTGGTCAACGCACCCCTGACGGGCACGCCGATGTTCCACCTGGACGCGACGCTGCAGATCCCGAGCGGCGTGGCCCTCTCCGAGCTGCGGACTGCCCTGGCCACGACGTGCGACGAGGAAAACCTCGATTTTTCCCTCGAGGCCGAGGGTAGGTAAGACTGCAGCGGGCATGCATTTCGTTTGCGGCACTCACGGACACTGCTTCGACGGCCTCGCGAGCGCGGTGACGTTCACCCACTTGCTGCGACGGCTCCGCCCGGAAGCCCGGCTGACCTATCGCGCCTGTGGCTACGGGCCGAACCAACAGAAGCCCGACGCGCGCCTGCTGGTCGGCCAGGAGAACGCCATCCTGGACTACCGGTTCTACGACGTGCCGCGGCTCACCTGGTACTTCGACCACCACAGGACGGCCTTCGCGAGCCCTGAGGACGAGGCCACGTTCCAGAGCCTCCAGGCGAGCGCCCCCGATCGCTTCGTGTTCAACCCGGAGTACACCTCCTGCACGAAGCTCATCGCCGACGTGGCGAGCCAACGCTTCGGCGTCGCCTTGCCCGACCTGGCGCCTCTCATCGAGTGGGCGGACGCCATCGACTCCGCGCGCTTCGAGAGCCCCGAGCTCGCGACGGACTTCTCCAACCCCATCATGCAGCTCGCCGCGGTGGTCGAGCACTACGGCGACGATCGTTATCTGGCCAAGATGGTGCCGGCCCTGCTCGAGCAGCCGCTGGACCTCGTGGCGCGCTCCAAGCTGGTCACGGCGAAGTTCAAGGGGCTGGGCCCCCGCTACGATCGATTCCTGAAGCGAGTCCGGGAGCGCGGTCACCTGCGGGGGCGGGTGGTCCACGTCGATCTCACGGAGGCCACGGTCGACGCGGTCGCCAAGTTCGCCACCTACGCGCTCTTCCCCGAGGCCGTCTACTCCGTGATGGTCGGACTGATGTCCAGCGCGGTGAAGATCTCCGTCGGCTACAACCCCTGGAGCGGCACCGACCGCGACGTGGACATCAGCAACATCTGCTCGCGCTGGGGCGGAGGCGGGCACCCGGTGGTCGGCGGCATCGCCTTTCCCCGCTCGGAGCTGGAGCGAGCCCAGGCAGTGGCCGCGCAGATCGCCGATGAGCTCAATCATTGATTGGATGACCCGGCGGGCAGGGGGCGGGCGCTATCGCGAGCGCTGCCTCGCCTGGAAGCGGGGGCCGAACCAGCGCCCGCGGATCCTCGGTCACCGCGGCGCCCGACACGCTCACCCCGAAAACACCCTGTTGGCCTTCGAGGAGGCGCTGCGCGAGGGAGCGGACGGCGTCGAACTCGACGTGCGCGCGACCGGCGACGGGCTCCTCGTCGTCTTTCACGATCCGAGGCTCCCTCGAGAGCTGACGGGCGGTGCGGCCGACGTGTCGGGTGCGGGGCCCGCCCTGAGTGAGCTGTCCGCCAGCCAGCTCGCCCAGGTGCGGCTCCCTCGTGGACAGACGATCCCCACCCTCGCGGAGGTGCTCGCCTGGCAACGGGACACAGGGGCCTGGCTGAACGTCGAGCTCAAGGGGGACGTCCCCGCCCCCAGCCACGTGGTGCGCGCGGCCTGTGCCCTCTTGAACGAACACGGCGGCGATCGCGTCCTCATCTCGAGCTTCTACCCGCGCATGTTGGTCGAGTGCGCCCTGCGCGCCCCCGACATCCCGCGAGCCTGGCTCGTCCACGCCGAGCAGAGGCTGCTGAAGAACGCGCCGGCCTGGAGCTGGACGACCGCCGCTGGCGTCCACCCCCAGGTCGAGGGCCTCTCCGCGACCCAGGTGCAGCGGCTCCTGGCCGAGGGCGCCCTCGTCAACGTGTGGACGGTCAACGACGCCGCCGACGCCGTTCGCCTCGGCGGCCTCGGGGTGGACGGGCTCATCAGCGACGTGCCCGGCCTCGTCCGCGAGGCCCTGGAGACCGGCGCTGCCCCCGGCGTGATCCCTCCCGGAGCTCAGCAGCGGAAACGAAGCCAAGACCCGAGATCGGCGGGCGTCCTGGTCCGTTGAGATACTGGCGGTAGCTCCGGCTCAGTCCGCGCAGACGGACTCGCGGACGGTGACCCCCGCCGGCGGCGTCTGACGAAAGACTCCCTCCGCCAAGCCGGGGTTGTGCCAGATCTGCTCGTTGCGGATCACCAGATCCTGCCCCGACTCCGGCACCGAGATCCGCACCCGGCGCGGCAGCTCCGCGTCGCAGATCGGCCCGCTCGGGGGCAGAGGCGGAATCCCCAGCTCGACCTCCTCCGGGGTAGGCTCCACGGGGCGTCGCCGCGCGGTCCTGTGGCCAGCCAGCTCCGCCCGGTAGAGCTCGTAGTCCTCCTGCCAGACGCGCACCGACTCCACCCGGAGGCGCTGCTCCGCGTAGGGCTTGTCGAAATCCTCAGGGCGCGGCTTCAGCTCGATCTCCTGACGCGCGCTGTGCGCGCCGCGCACCTCGAGCACGTAGCGCCCACCGCCGAAGAAGCTGGAGCGCCACTCCACGTGAGCCTGGTCCGGCGCGTGGACGAGCACGGGCGCCTGACCCCGGAGCAGCTCGACCAGGGCGAAGGGCGGCACGGGCACCCGCGTGAAGCGCTCCACGTTGCAGGTGGTGGCGGGACCGTGGAAGTACTCCTTGGTCCGGAGATCGAGGAGCGAGAAGCGCTCCCCGTCGGAGGTCAACGTCGAGAGGGTGACCCCGAAGGGGCTGTAGACGTCGAAACGCAGTCGAGCGGGAGCAGCCCCCAGGTAGAGCATCTTGCCCCGCACCCGGCCTCCTTCACCGAAGTAGTCCAGGGTCGCTTCTCCCTGGACGGCTCGGCTACAGGCGCTCGTCGCGCGCATGCGATCGAGGGCCACCTCGGCGCTGGGGAACAGCGACGGCGGGGTGCGGGCGCAGCCCGCGGCGCAGGCGATCGCGACGAGCAGCGCCGAGCCCCGCAGGCCCCCCAGCCCGCTCCCCAGCCCGCCACGGGGTCCACGGGGTCGCAGAGCTCCCGCTCCGGCGGGCGGCGTGAGCCTTTCGGCGGGCGGCGTGAGCCTTTCGGCGGGCGCCGGGGGGCCCGCCAAGGGACCGGGCAGGCCCCGCGAGGCGCCCGCCCCCTGGATGCTCGTCGTGTCCATCAGCCCTGCAGCGTGTCGAACAGGGAGACGTCCACCACCGGGACCTCGATACGGGTCGTGATCACCCCGACCCCGAACTGCTCGCACAGGCGCGCCAGCTCCAGCCCGTCGGTGAGGGTCACCGGAGCCGCGCCGGGCACCGCCGCCTCCTCCCGGGCGCCGCTCAGGACCTGCCCGGTGGTGATGAGCCAGCCCTGGGTGGCCGGACCGTAGTGGTGCAGGGCGCCGCGCAGCTCCGTCACGCGCTCCCGCCCGATGTCCTTCCCGTCGCGACGGATCAGGATGGCCACGGGGATGGCGCCGGTCGCGCCGCGCACCACCCCTTGCAGGTGCAGCTCGGCGCCGTGGGTACCCGGCCGCCGCACGGGCGCGATGTCCTGCACCCCGGCCTGCTCGAGCACGACGACCAGCAGCTCGCCGAGCCCCTTCTGAGAGAGCCCACGCAGAGCGTCGAGGAGCGCGCGGCGGGTCATCTCGCGGAGCTTGGCGACCTGCGTCTCCACGACGCGCTGCTGCGCCTCGGCGCGCCGATCGCGGCTCCACTCCGCCAACGCCACGCGACCGCCGCCGATGCGGAACCGCGGCACGCGGCCCTCTCGCTCCGCACGGAGGTTGTCCGCCGCCACGGCCGCGGCCACCGCGCCCGCCGTCAGGCTGAGCTCCCCGTTCCCGCGCAGCTTACGGCGCACTGCGTCCGCCACGTTCTGGAGCGACACCGGGCCACGGCTCCGGTCGAAGCCCGACAGGGCCCGGGCCACGTTGTCCGCCAAGCTCCGCCCAAGCTCGGCGGGGGTTCCCTCGAGATCGGCCTCCCGCTCACCGCGGTCACGCTCACCGCGGTCGCGCTCGCCGCGGTCACGCTCGCCGCGGTCACGCTCGCTGCGGTCACGGTCACGGTCCCGCTCGGCGCGGGCGGGGCGCTGGGAAGGCTCGGCTGCTGCCGGAGCTTGCTCGTCGTCCTCCTCCGCCTCCACCCCGAGATCCCCCAGATCCGCGGGCGCGTCGGAGAGGGTGTAGCTGGGCAGATCGTCCTCGACCTCGCCCAGCTCGTCCTCCCGCTTGCCTCGCCCACGGCGGCGCCGTCGGCGACGCCGACCGTCGCGCTTGGAGTCGCCGTCCCCGTCGACCTCCGCGTCCACCTCTTCTTCGGGCACGCCGAAGATGGGCTGATCGTCGTCCTCCTCCTGCTCGAACAGCTCCGTGGCCGCCGCCGACAGGGCCGCGCGATGGCGCTCCTCGTCGTCCGTGGGCTCGGCGACTTCTCCGAGCTCTTTGTGAGAGGCGACGGACCGCGGGCTCGGCGGGCGAGCGCCGTTCTCGACGACGTCTTCGGTCTCCGCGTCCTCCGTCGCCTGCTTCTCGGCTTCCTGGGTCGAGCGCTCGGCGGCGAGCTGCAAGGCCGGCGTGCGATCCGCGAGCCCCTTCTCGATCGTCGCCTCGTCCCACTCACGAAGAGCAAACACCCCGGGCTTGATGCGCACGAGGGGGTTCTCCTTGTCCCCCTTCTTCACCAGCGCCGCCAGGCGGGCACCCATGGTGACCTCCGGGCTCTTGCCTACGTGGCTGAGCAGGTTACGCTCGATCGCTACGTCCGTGATTTCCTTGTAATGGAGGGGCTTGCCTACGAGGCGCAGGACTTGCGCCGCCGCTTCGGTGAAGGTCATTCAGTTTTCTTTCATCAGGGGAGAACCGTCGTTCTCACGTCCTCAGCCCGACGCTCCTGGAAGGCCTCGTTGCCTCCACCACCGGCAGCGCCGAACGCACGGCGCGCGTCTTACCACGCCCCCCAAAGGGGAACCAATCGCTTCGACGCAGAAAGCACCTCCCGGACGCGCCCGACGTCGCCGACGCCAACCGCCCAAAACTGCTCGTGATTGTCTGACCCGAGCGGGCGCGACGTCGGGGCCGTTCGGTGGGGAGCGCCCGCAGGTCTATACTGCTCCGGTGACCCGGGAAGCCCTCTACGAGGAGCTCTGCCGCCTGCTCGAAGCGGCCGGGGTCGAGGTCCGCGTCGAACCATTTCAGCGTCCCTCCGACCGCAGCGGCGGCTTGTGTCGCCTCAAGGGACATCACCTGGTGCTCCTCGACGCAGGCGCGAGCCCGGCGCAGCGCGCCCGCGCCCTGATCGAGGTGGTGGAGCGCATCGGCCTCCCCGCCCTGGGCCTCAGCGGGGCGGCCCTCAGCGCCGACCTGCTCCGCCAGCTGAACCGACGGGGCCGCATGCCCTGGCCCCACCCTCGGGAGGCGCCCGGCCTGGCGCGCTGTGAGCCGCCGCCCCCGTGGCACGGCAAGACGACGGGCCGCGGCAAGTAGAGCCTGTGCTAGACCCGCGCCGTGTTGGTCGAATCCCAGGTCCCCCTCGCGCCCCTCTCCACCCTCGGCGTGGGGGGCCCCGCCCAATATCTCGTCACCGCGACGACGGAGGCGGAGGTCGTCGACGCCCTCCGCTGGGCCCACGAGCGTGAGCTCCCGGTCCACGTGCTCGGCGGCGGCAGCAACCTGGTCATCAGCGACTCCGGCGTCCGGGGGCTGGTCCTCCGCATCGCCCTCCGCGGGCTCACCCGGGTCCGAGCGGGCGCGGGGCTCTGCTCCTTCAGCGTCGCCGCCGGCGAGCCCTGGGACGACCTCGTCGCCCAGACCGTCGAGGCGAACTGTCAGGGCCTCGAGTGCCTGAGCGGGATCCCGGGGCTGGCCGGCGCGACGCCCATTCAGAACGTGGGCGCCTACGGCCAGGAGGTCTCGGAGACCATCGAGCGGGTCCGCGTGCTCGACCGCCACGGGCTCACGGTGTCCGAGCTCCCCGCCGCCGACTGCGGCTTCGGCTACCGCGACAGCCTGTTCAAGAGCCGGTGGCCGGAGCGTTACGTCGTGCTCGGTGTGACCTTCCGCCTGCGCGAGGGCGCGCCGGCCCAGCTCGCCTACGGGGAGCTCGCGCGCCACTTCGACGTCCCTCCCCGCACGGCTGGGCCCGACACCGCGCCCACCGACACCGCGCCCGCCACCGCAGCGCCCAGCGCGGGCCCGTCCCTGCGCCAGGTGCGCGCCGCCGTGCTGGAGCTCCGCAAGCGCAAGTCGATGGTCCTCGACGCCAGCGACCCGAACCGACGCAGCTGCGGCTCGTTCTTCGTGAACGCCCTCGTCCACGCGGAGGACGTCGCCCGCGTCGCGGCCGTCGCGGGAGCCCCTCCCCCAGCGTTCCCCCAACCCGATGGACGGCTGAAGGTCCCCTCCGCGTGGCTCATCGAGCGCGCCGGACTCCCCCGGGGGACGCGGCTCGGCCCCGTCGGCCTGTCGAGCCGGCACACCCTCGCCCTCGTCGCCCACGACGGCGCCACGGCGCGGGACGTGCTCCGCTTCGCTCACCACGTGCGCCAGCGCGTCTGGGAGCGCTTCGGGATCCGCCTCGTCCCCGAGCCGGACTTCTGGGGCTTCGAGGAGACCGAAGCCCGCCTGCCCGTGCTCGCCGCTCAGGCGCCCCTCGCGACGCCGTAAATCGCCTGCCCGTGCTCGCCGCTCAGGCCCCGGCCACGACGCCGTAGATCGCCTCGATCGCGTCGTCGAGCTTGGCGACCTCCGTGCCCCCGGCCTGGGCCATGTCCGGGCGCCCTCCGCCCGACCCGCCCACCTGCGCCGCGATGGGGCGGATCAGCTCGCCCGCCTTGAAGCGCTCCGTGAGGCTCTTGGAGACTGTGGCGACGAGCTGCGCCTTGCCCTCGCTGGCCGAACCCACGAGCACCACGCTCTCACCGAGCTTGTCGCGCAGCTGCTCCGCCAGCTCCCGCAGGGCGCCGCGATCCGTGACCTCCGTCCGGAGCCCCAGGACCTTGACCCCCGCCACCTCGCGCGCCTGGGCCACCAGGGCGTCGATCCCTCCGGAGCCGCCGCCGCTGAGCAGCTTCCGCTGCAGCGCCTCCACCTCCTTCTCCAGGGTGCGCTGGCGCTCCATCAAGCGGGCGATCTTTTCCGTGAGCTCTTCGGGAGTGGTCTTGGCCACCCGCGCCGCCTCCGCGACGGTCGCCTCCAGATCGTGCACGTAGGCGAGCGACCCCTCACCCGTCGAGGCCAGGATGCGCCGCACGCCTGCGCCGACGCTCTGTTCGCTGACGATCTTGAAGAGGCCGATGTCGCCCGTCGCGCGCGCGTGCACGCCGCCGCACAGCTCCGTGGACGGCCCGATGGTGAGCATGCGCACCACGTCGCCGTACTTCTCCTCGAAGATCATGGTGGCGCCGCGGCTGCGCGCCTGCTCCATCGTCAGCACCTCGGTGCGGATGGGCGTGTTCTGCAGGATGGCCTCGTTCACGAGCTGCTCGACGCGCTCGATCTCCTCGGGCGTGAGCGGGTGGTTGTGGGTGAAGTCGAAGCGGAGCCGGTCCGGCCCGACGAGGGAGCCCTTCTGCTGCGCGTGGGGGCCCAGCACCTGCCGGAGCGCCCAGTGCACGAGGTGCGTCGCCGAGTGGTTGCGGCGAGTCCGCTCCCGGCGCGCCACGTCCACCGACAGCTTCGCGTCCTGGCCGACCGCCACGGTCCCGGAGCTGACCTCGCCCCGGTGCACCACGATCCCTCCGACGGGCTTGAGGGTGTCGGTGATCGTCACCCGGGCCGCGCTCCCTCCGGCGTCGCCGCCCACCTCGATCACGCCCTGGTCGCCGATCTGACCGCCGGACGCCCCATAGAAGGGCGTGCGCTCCACGACGAGCTCCACCGAGTCCCCCTCGCTGGCGCTCTCGACGAGCTCCCCGGCGCGGACGATGGCGACGATGCGCGACTCGTCCACGTCTCGCTCGTAGCCCGTGAAGCGCACCTCGCCCCCGGGGACGCGCTCGAGCGCCTCCCGGTACACGGCCTCGACGGCCTGCTCCACACCCGTGAACTTCGAGCGCTTGCGGGCCTCCTCCAGAGCGGCCTCGTAGCCCGCCATGTCGACGGTGAGCCCACGCTCCTTGCAGATCACCTCCGTCAGATCGACGGGGAAGCCGTAGGTGTCGTAGAGCTGGAACGCGTCGCGGCCGTCGAGCTGCTCGGAGCCGGCGCTCGCGAGCTTGTCGAAGCGCTCCTCCAGCAAGGACAGGCCGCGCTCGATCGTCTGGCGGAAGCGCACCTCCTCCGCCTCGGTCACGCTGGCGATGAGATCGGCCCGCTCCCGCAGCTCGGGGTACTGCTGCCCCATCGTCTCCACGACCCGCGCCGCCACCCGGTGCAGGAAGGGCTCCGCGATGCCGAGCCGGTGACCGTGTCGCACCGCCCGGCGCATCACGCGGCGCAGCACGTACTCGCGCCCGGTGCTGTCCGGCATCACCCCTTCGGCGATGAGGAACGCCGTCGTGCGCGCGTGGTCGGCGATGACCCGCATGCTCACGTCGTCCGGGGCCATGCTGGCGCCGTAGGCCTTGCCCGAGATCTCGGCGGTGGTGTCCACCAGCGTGCGCAGCAGATCGACCTCGTAGTTGCTGGTCTTGCCCTGCACGACGCTCGCCAGCCGCTCGAGGCCGGCGCCCGTGTCGATGCTCGGCTTCGGCAGCTCCCGGAGCTCCGCGCGGCCGTCCACCAGCAGGCGCTCGAACTGCATGAAGACCAGGTTCCAGATCTCCATCCAGCCATGGCCCTCGGCGGTCTGCTCCTCGCCGAAGCGCGACAGATCCACGTCGGGGCCGTTGTAGAAATAGATCTCGCTGCAAGGACCGCAGGGGCCGGTCTCGCCCATCTGCCAGAAGTTGTCGTCCATGCCGAGGCCGACGACGCGGTCCTCACCGAAGCCGGTCACCTTCTTCCACAGATCCCGGGCCTGCTCGTCCGCGCCCGCGACCCCCTCCTCCCCCTTGAAATAGGTGAAGACGAGGCGCTCCGGCGGCAGCCCCAGGTCCTTGGTGAGGAAGTCCCACGCGAAGACGATCGCCTCCTCCTTGAAGTAGTCGCCGAAGCTGAAGTTCCCGAGCATCTCGAAGAACGTCTGGTGCCGCGGCGAGGGCCCCACCTCCTCCAGATCGTTGTGCTTGCCGCTGATGCGGATGCACTTCTGGCTCGAGGCCGCCCGCGTGTAGGGCCGCGACTCCTTCCCGGTGAACACGTCCTTGAACTGGACCATCCCCGCGTTGTTGAACATCAGGGTCGGGTCGTTGGCGGGCAGCAGGGAGGCGCTGGGCACGACCTCGTGGCCGTTGCGGCGGAAGAACTCGAGGAACGCTTGGCGGAGCTCGGAGGTGGTCTTGCTCATGGCGATTGCCCCGCCCTCCTAGCACGCCTTGGACTCATCGGTCATAGGCGCCGGACGTCAGCTCCAGGTAGAGCTGCTCATAACGCGCCGCCACGCGCGGCGCCGCGAAATGGCTCTCCGCCGCCTGCTTGCCCCGCGCGCCGAGCTCGGCGCCGCGCCCCTCCAGGAGCCCCGTCGCCGCGTCGAGCCAGGCGCCCTCGTCCCCCGGCAAGAGCTCGGCCCCCGCGAGGTCCCGCAGGGGTCCCTCGTCGAGGGCGAGGACGGGGACGCCCAGGGCCATCGACTCCAGGAGCACGATGGGCAGATCGACCTTCCCCCAGAGATCGTCCACGGGGAACAACACCCCCGCGGCGCCCTGGATGAGCGCCAGGATGTCGCCGAGGTGCTTCGAGAAGCGCACCTTGCCGGGGTCGAGGCGGGCCGCCAACCCGCGGGCGATCTCGTCGGCGCGGGGCGTCTTCTGACGATAGGCGAACACGACGCGCGCTCGGGGCTCCCGCTCCGTCAGGGGCGCCACGAGCCGGGCCACCCGCTCCGCCCCGGAGCTGACCTCCAGATCCCCCGGATACACGAACACCGGGGCGTCCTCTTCGAGCTGCAGGGACCGCCGCACCTGGGCCACCGCCTCCGGGCTCCGGCGCTCGATGGTCGGCACCGGCGGCGGGATCACCTCCAGCCGCGGCGCGCTCCCCCCGTCGGGGTACCCGGCCCGGAGCCGCTCCGCGGTCCAGCGGCTCTGGGCGACGACCACGTCTCCGAACAGGAGCTTCTCGGGGCGGTTCATGTCCCGGGGCGGCGAGGCCACCGTCTGCACGACGGGGGTCCGCCGGAGCGTGCGCAGCACCCGCCCCACTGCGCTCGATCTGGGGTTCGGCGCGAACACGAAATGCCACACGTCCGCCCGCGATCGCGCCCCCACCCAGAGCGCGGCCCGCAGGTTCTCCCGCAAGCTCGGCGTGAAATGACCAGAGCTCGCGTACACCGGGGCGACCTCCCAGGCCGGCGCGCCCCCCGACCCGAGCGGCGCCGTCGCCCCGGCCGTCGCCATGACGACGGGGTGGACCGCGTCGAGGTGCGACGCGATGTCTCGGACCAGACACTTCGTACCATCGTGGAACGGCGCCACGATGGGCTTCGACACGAACAAGACCCGCGGCTTCACGAGGCGCACACTGGCTGACATCCCTCGCCGACACCAGAGGTCACGACCTCCGGGCCGTCCCGAGACGCAACCACCGCGACGTCTCCGCGCCGGCTCCGTCCCGGAGGTCGACCAAACCTCTCACCATGAGCATTTTTCAAGACCGACGCTCCTCGCGCACCGGTCAGTCGGCACAGGGTGCGAGCGCAAACTACAAATCGTCCGCTCCGCTAGAGGCACACCGGAAAACCGACCACTTGACCATTGTCGCGTCGCGGCGACGGGAACGAAGATGGAAGGATGGGGTTCTCGATCGGATTACGACGTGCTTTTGCGCTGGTCTCCCTCCTGTTCGTGCCCTTCGCCTGTGGCGGCGGAGCGAAGGTCGACGGGGAAGGCTCGGGCGGTGGCGGAGGTGGCGACGACTCCGCCTGCCGTGAGCTCTTCGGCAAGGCGTGCGGGCGCGCCTGCGACGACGACACCCCTTGCGAAGACGGCATGCATTGCCGCGCCGACAAGTGTCACGCGGAGTGCGGTGAGGGCTTCCCCTGCAGCGGCGGGCGGACCTGCTCGAGCTCTGGAGAGTGCCTCGGCCTCAACCCCGCGCCGCCGGACGAGTGTGAGCCCCAGACGTGCGCCGAGGCCGGCTTCGCCTGCGGCATGATGGTCGACGAGTGCGGCAACGTCGTGGACTGCGCCGAGGAGGGCCTCACCTGCGCGGCGAACGAGGTGTGCAGCGGCAACCCGACCGAGTGCAAGGAAGCCTCGGGCTTCGCGGACTGTGAGGTCTGCTCGCACATCCCCGACTGCAGCGACGAGGATCAGGTGACGGTGCTCCGCGGGCGCGTGGTGAGCCCGGGCCGCGACGACGACGACACCGCGAACCAGGTCGGCATCCCCAACGCCGTGGTCTACCTGCTGCGCACCACCGACGTCGGCGATCTCCCGGCGATCCCCCGGGGCCTCCCCGACGGCGACGGCCAGAGCTGCGATCGCTGCGACGATCAGGAGTTCGGGCCGCTCCTCGTGGGCGCCGTCTCGGACGCGAGCGGCTACTTCGAACTCGAGGAGTACGTGCCCGTCGACACGGAGCTGCTCCTGGTGGTGAAGGCCGGCAAGTTCCGGCGCGCCGCGAAGATCACCGTGCCCGCGAGCGACGCGTGCAAGACCAGCGAGCTGCCCACCGCGCTCCCCGGCAACCCGGCGCGCCTGCCTCGGGATCTGGACGACGGCTTGGCGGTGAACATCCCGCGCATGGCCGTGTCGACGGGACGCATCGACGCGATGGAGTGCGTCTTCCACAAGATGGGGCTCTCCGCGGACGTGTTCGGCGGGCCCGGCACGGACAAGCCCGTGCACATCTATCATGGCGCTAACACCAGCGATCGCCCGGCGGGCGGCGCCTGGCCCCTGGACGACACCAGCGCGAGCTGCGCCGCCTGCGACGACTGCTCCAACGGCACAGGGACCAACACGTGCCGCACGGAGCACTGTGGGGGCGGCTCCCAGGCGGACAAGTTCGCCTTCCTGTCGGAGAACTGCGTCGCCCGCAGCTGCCGGAGCTGCAGCGCGTGTGGCACAGGCAACACCACCTCGGCGCAGAACTGCCGCGCGGCGAACTGCGGCGGGTCCTCCACCGCCGCGAGGAACGACTTCCTGGACAGCCAGTGCCGCCCCTACCTGGACACTCGCTTCCTCGAGGACGCGTCGGTGATCGGGAGCTACGACATGGTCGTCCTCGACTGCCAGGGCACCGGCTACGACTCCAACGGCCAGCGACGCGACGCCCACGGAGACCACGTGCGCCACTACGTGAACCGCGGCGGCCGGATGTTCGCGAGCCACCTCGCCCACACCTGGCTCTACGCGAACGGTGAGGCGCCCTACTCCGAGAGCGATCCCCTGAGCACGGGCCTGGCCGACACGGCCAGCTGGGAGCCGACGTACAGCTCGACGCCCAGCTCGGGCACCGGTCAGGTGACCCTCCCGGGCTACTGGGAGGACGGCGTGAGCGACTGGACCCCAGAGAACGCGAGCCCCCGCATCGAGTCCTTCGCCGAATGGCTCGACAGCGAGGGCATCACCGGCGCCGACCAGGACCACAAGTTCTCTCTCACGGATCCGCGCAGCATGTGCATCGAGCCCGGAGAGCACACGGAGGTCTTCGTCGACGGCGTGGACAGCGGGAACGCCGTCGCCAACCGCGTGCAGCAGTTCTCCTTCAACACGCCCTACGGCGCCCCCGAGGAGGCCGCCTGCGGCCGCGTCGCCTACAGCGGCTTCCACGTCGTGGCGGGCGGAGGCGGCTCGAACCCCTTCGAGCACGTGCTCTTCCCGGAGCACTGTGGCGGCGACCTCTCGGATCAGGAGAAGGTGCTCCTCTACATGCTGTTCGACCTGGGCGCCTGCGTGGGCTCGGAGCCCCCGATGATCCCGTGCGTACCCGCCACGTGCCCCTCGGACGCCTGCGGCTTCATGCCCGACGGCTGCGGCGGCGTGGTGGACTGCGGCGCCTGCGTCCCCACCCCCGTGAAGTAACCCCACCCCGTCCACGCTCCCCCGCGGCCCTCGCCCCCCTTCGGCGAGGGCCGCACCCATTTCGGAACCTCCTCCCCCCTCCGCTCCAGCCCCCCTTTTCGGCGCCACGCTCCGCAAACTCGCTCCGGCGCACACCTCCCGGAGGGCCGCATTCATCTCGAGCCCTGTCCCCCACCGCCCGCCTCCACGAGCACAGCGCCGCTCCGCGACCGCCACGCTCGCGCTCGACGCCCGCTACACGACCGCCACCCGCGCTCTCACGGACTGCACACACAGCCAGTCCGAGGCGCCTCCACAGCGCCCCGACCACGGGGCGCTGCACCTCTCAGCGGCCTCTCACCCGCTCAACGCCGAGCTCTCCGCGCGTCCTCGGGCAGGGGGGTTCTCTCGACCCTGCGCCCCTCGTCCGTCCGCTCCCGCGGTCCAGCGCTGCCGCACCCCCCACGAGCCCCCGCGTCCACCGCCTCCACCGTCTCCACCGTCGCCGCCATCGCCGCCATGCGAACGGAGCGGGACGCCCGCGCCGAAGACGTCGAACTGGTCGGCGCTCCCTCAGGGCACACTGCCAACCTGTCTAGAACCTTGCCAATCTGACTGCCACGTTGGACAATTTGACACCAACGTTGCCACTTTGACACGCCCGCGTCGACCGCCCGTCGCCTGACCACTTCACCAGAAGCCCTCCTCGACGCTCCGCGGCCCCTCCGCCACGAGTACGCCCCCGGGGAGCCCACAGGTCCCTCACATCAATCTGCGGCGGCGAGCAGGGCCC
>JAAZAA010000359.1 GCA_012514535.1 Myxococcales bacterium
ACGCAAGCACGGCCCACGCAAGCACGGCCCACCGGACCAGCGCGCCGCGCCCCCCGCGCGATCACACGGGCGCGGCGGCGGGCGCCACGACGCCCACCCGACGCGCCACCACCGGCTGGGAGAACCCCTTCAGCGTGAGGACCTCACGCGGGTACTCCCGAGCCGGCACGCCCGCCACGTCCAGGGTCGCCTCGGACACCAGCGCCTCGCCCGGCCGCGCCGCGGAGCAGAGCCGCGCCGCCTTGTTGACCTCCGCGCCCCACACGCGGATGTCCGCGATGCCGTCCTCGGCGCCACCCACGGTGCCCACGTACATGTCCCCCGTGTGGGCGGCGACGCCGAAGGCGAAGTCCCCCTCCGCCCCTCTCCGGCACACGGCCGCCAGGCGCTCGGCGGCGTCGAAGGCCTTCTTGGCGGCGAGGGCGACCCGCGCCCGCTCGAGCTCCGCGCCCTCCTTACCGGCGTCGTCGGGAGAGACCCCCGAGAACCCCGCGGGGAAGAGGGCGAACACCTCGTCCCCCACCACGTCGAGCATGAACCCGTCCGCGTCGACGAACACCGCCGTCACCCGCCGATAGAAGTCGTTCATGCGCCGCACGTACTCCTCGAGGGGCAGCTCCTCGGAGAGGCGCGTCGAGTCCCGCACGTCCGCGAACACGACGGACATCGTCACCTTCGCGCCCCCCGGGTTGGCCCGGATGAACACGTCGCACAGGCTGCAGTAGCGCGGGTTGCGGTTCGAGGGCCCCGGGTGTTCGTCACTCCAGCCCCCCTCCGGCAGCTCCCCGAAGGGCGCCAGGCACAGCTTGCAGCGGGGCGGGACCCCCTCCGTCCGAAACGCGCCTTGCTTGGCGAGCAGGGCAGGGTGCCCCACCCCGAACAGCAGGTGCCAGAGATCGGCGTTGAATCCGGGATCCGTCGTCTGAGTCATTTCGGGGCGCGCCTCTCCTTCCTTCGCGATCCTTCCTTCACGATCGCTGATCTTCTCTTCCCTTTTCTATCTTGTCCTGGACCACCTTGCGCAACCCCTCAATCAACCTCGGGATCACGTTGCCCTCCTCCGTGTCCGTCAACCAGGGATCCATGGTGGTGAGCACCAGGACCTTCACGGTGCCCAGGGGGGCGTCTTCCAGGCCCAGACGAACCAAATAGTCCCGAACCATCTCCTCGCCGTGGGTCTGCGGATCGAGCTCGGCGGAGGTCACGAAGATGGGGGTCGTGGGCGGCTCGAAGGAGAGGTTGAGCACGCTGAGCTCCCGGTAGATCTCGTCGTTGAGGTCGTTGAGCGCCTTCAGGCTCGTGTTCCAGCGCCCGTCCTCCCGACGGAAATTGATGGCGCAGGTGATGATCAGCTGATCGGAGCCGAGCTCGCGGAACGCCCTCTTGAACTGCGGATCCCGACGCAGCTTCTGGATCAGGGTGCGGTTGTCCCCCTCGGCGATGTCCTCCCGCAGCCAGCGCAGGCACGCCTCGATCTCCTCGGGCGTGGGACGCCTCCCCGCGGGACGCCCTTCGGCGGATCCCCCTTTGGACGAGCCCTCCTCCGACGAGCGCTCCACGGGCAGGCGCTGCACGGGCACGATGCGGAAATTGTCCTCCGGCGACGCCATGGTCACCAGCGACGCGTAGAAGCGTTTGTGATTGAACATGCAGCGCCCGAGGATGCGCCCGTAACCGCTCCGATCCGTCCGGATCACTCGGTGGCTCAGGTACACCGCCGCCGCGGCGGCGCCGGGCTTGGAGCCCTCCACCCCGAAGATCCCGACGCTCGGATCGAGGTCCCCCTTGAACACCACGGGCGCCGCGAAGGTCACGAGGTTGCGCGCCGCGGAGTTCCGGTAGCACAACCCCCCCGCCGGATAGGGCACGAACCCGGACTTGTGCGGATCGATCGTCACCGAGTCCGCCCGCCCGAGAGCGGCGACCTGCTTCTCCACGTAGTCGCTCATGGCCACGCTCGGCCCGAACAGCGCGGCGCCCGCGTCCTGCTCGTCGTGGTGCATCGCCATCTTGTAGTCCACGCCGGCGTGTCCCGCGTCCTGCTCGTGACCGGCGAGGTTCGGCTCCCGCAACATCGACGCAAAATAGCCGCCCCAGGCCGCGTCCGCGTGTACCCAGAAATCGAAGCCCTCCCCGCGCAGCTCGCTCTGCAGGTCCAGAATCCGCACGAGGGGATCGACGGCGCCCTCCACGGTGCTCCCCGCGACGGCGACCACCATGAGCACGGGCCGCCGCTTCGCCCGACACTCGTCGAGCTTGCGCCGTAGATCGGCGAGGTCCATGCGGGCGTCCCGGTCCACCGCGACGGGCACGAGGCCGCCCCGCCCCATGCCCAACAAGGTCGCGCCCTTCGGCCAGGAGTAGTGCATCGTCGCCGGCGCGAGCACGACGGGAGCGCCGATGCCTTCCAACTCGTGCTTCGCGAGGAACTCCGGGAACCCCAGCTCCGGCAAGCTGTAGGGTTTGACGATCTCCGCGAGGTCCGGCAGCTTCTGCTTGTCCGGGAAGGCCTCCGCGATCCGCTCGGGCAGCGCCAGCACCTCGTCCAGCGACAAATTCAAGCGCTCCCAGTCGTCCAGATCGACGAGAGCCCGTTCCTCGCCCTGGTACTGCACGACGATCCCGCGCGCCGGCCTGAGCACGGCTTCCTGCTCCAGAGCCGCGGCGACGGCGATCGGGTAGTACTTCGCGTTCCGCGCGGCCCAGAGCGACTCCAGGTTCGCCACGGAGCCATCACAGGTGATGTGCCCCCAGGACGGCGGACGCGGGTCGCCGGAGTCGTCCTGAGACACTCGATAACCGATCATTCCGCACAGATCGTCTCCCACGACCCGCTCGAGGTGCGTCGTGACGGGCGACGCCTCCGCCGCGACGTTGTTCTGGTTGTAGAGCATCGCCGCGAAGTACCCGACGAGGGCCGGCAGGGTGCAGTCCCACAGCATGTGAGCCTGGTAGCGATAGCTGAAGAAGGGCACCGACCCATCGAGGGCCTCGACGAGGTTCTGCAGCTCCGCGCGCAGGTGCTTCTCCGCCTGGCGATACGCCCGCGAGTGGCGGCGCGCCGGCGTCAACCACTCCGGGTCCTCGGGATACGTCCGCAGCCCGCGGTCCCGCACGTGGACGTCGATGGCGTGGTTCACCAGGTCCTTCAGGAGATCACCGTTCTCTCCTTTGGGCCCGAGGAACCACGCGCCGAGGGAGGCGCTGCCGTGGCCCCGGAGGTGCAGCTTCTTGCGGAGCACCTCATGCTTCTTCCTCAGCCGCTGGATCCCTTCCTCTTTGCTACTCGTCATCACTTCACCCCTCCACGACTCGCGTCCTTTGCGTCGCCGGCCGACACGTCACAGAGCTTGTGGTCGGCGTTGACCGGATAGGTCCCGAAGAAGACCTCCCGTTTGATCTCCAACACCCGCTCCCCGGTTTGCCCGGCGAGCTGCACCCGGTGGCTGCCCGGTCCCACGGGAGCTTCGCAGTACACGTCGGGCGTTCCCTGCGGGCGCTTCGGACCCGGCTGCGGCGGGATATGGGGAAAATTCACGTGGACCCCTGCCTCGAGCAGCGCCGGAGCCACCCACGTCGGCGCGGCGCTCAACGTCAGGAGGTGATCGAAGTCGGGCTGCTTGATCTGGTAGCTCTGCATGTGCGCCTCCTCGCCCTCCCCGAACAAGAAGTACGTGAGCGAGGTCGGCCGCTGCAGGTTCCAGTCGAAATGGCGGTACTGCACGACCCGCTCGATCTGGACCTCGAAGTCCGCGACGACGGGCGGAGTCTTCGCCCAGGGCCAAGGGGCTCCGTCCTCCGTCGGCGTCGTCGGCCAGGAGCGCCACAGGGAACCTCGAAAGCTGCGCTTCGCCCCGCGCGCCAGATCCGGGAGCGCCATCTCGTCGTCCGCCACATTGCCGACGATGTACCAGTGCTCGGAACCGGCGCTCTCACGATCTTTGACGTAGGCCTGCCACATCGCCTCGGGGAGCTTCACCCGCAGCACCATCTGGTACAGATGCGCGTCCATCCACATGTTCGTCATGTGCACGAGGAAGGGGTGCGCGTCGCCGACCAGGAAGAAGGCGTGCTGCATCTGCTCGAGCTCGCCATCGGCGGTCTCGTGAGCCACGTGGTGCTCCGCCATGACCTTCGCATCCTCCGCGTGGCTCACCCGCCGCGCTCCATTCTCCTGAGCCTCCTGGCCCGCCGGCTTTTCCGGCGCCTTCTCCGGCTCCGGATCACGTGAGCAAGCGAGCGCCAGCGAGCCCACGAGCAGGAGAGCTCCTCCCGCTCGCCGCTCTGCGAACTTCCGCGTGCGCCGTGCGCTCCCCGTGGCCAACGTCCCACCCCCCAAGCCGCCCGTGCGGCCGCCCCGATTTCTCTTCATGAGCGATCGTCCCGTTTCGAATAGGCCAATGGCACGGAGAATAACCACAAACCCACCGCGCTGTCTCCCTCTTAAATGGCCCGTATCGCCCGGCCCCTCAGTCGAAGATTGACTATCCCGATCGACAAATTCGCCACATCGCGCCAACCGCGCGCTCCCCTCGCGCACGCTCTTCGGCGCTCCTCCACACATCACGCTCACGAAGCTTGAGCAGCGCACGCAACACCCGCGCGGCGCAGCACGCAGGCGTCGCGCCCCACGCTGACTCCGCGCAGCACGCGCCACGCTGCATGCAGCGCCTCCGCTCTCCAGGCGCCTCGCAGCACGCAGCTCACGACGGCGCCCCTCCCGCTCCCTCACGATGGTTCCCGCAGCACCACGCCCCATCCACTCGCTCGCGACAGGCTCCGCGCGCGCCCCCTTTCCCACTCCCCCACATCACGACGCGACCCGATCCACGACTTCTGGAAGGGGTCACGGCTACCTCCTGCCCGTCCCTCGATTCACCCCCGCCACGCAGGCGCCCCCGATCCCCCACCACGAAGTGTCGGCTCTCACCGACACCACCAGGACAATTCATGCGTTCGACGCATAGGACGACCGAATCTCATGCGTACGACGCATGGCTCAACACCGGCCGCCGCGGCGCCCCCCCTTCCCCGCCGAGCAGGCTCCGCCCTGCGCTCGACGCGGTCAGAAGCTCACGAGGGGCGCGCTGATCGCGCTCGGCGTGAAGTCACCGTCCGTGTAGCTCGGCGACGACGGCTGCAAGGCGAGGATGGTGACCACCGTCCCCGCCGCCACCACGCCGACCCCCGCCCAGAACCACCAGCGCTCGTAGAGCGCGGGCGCGGCGGGGTTCAGGGTGATGGTCCGCTCCTGACCCGCTTCCAGGACGACCTGAGTGCTGGCGTCGTCGTGCTCGCGCTTGCGCGCCAGGACCCGGTGGGTGCCCGGCGGCAACACGACCTCCGTCGGCGCTTGCCCGAGCACGAGATCCCCCACGCTGATCGTCGTGCCCGGCACCTTGCTGAGCACGATCAGCTTGCCGTGACGCGCCTGGGACTCGAGGACGACGTCCAGGCTCGCCGTCCCTCCACCGCGCAGCACGACGTTCTTCTCCACGGGGAAGTAGCCGTCCTTGCTCACCCGCAGTCGAACCTCGCCCGCGTTGACGAAGCGCGGGGCGGACAGAGGGCTCTCCCCCAGCACCTCGGAGCCCAGGGTGATCGTCGCGCCGGGCTCGTTGACACCGACGCGCACCTCGCAGACGCGCCCGCGCAGGTCCTCGAGGAGCGCGTCGAAGCCATGGAGCTGCGCCCGCAGCTCCTCCGGAGCCTCACGCTGGAACTCCAGGAAGGTCTGCAGCGCGTCTCCGTAGCGACCGAGCGCCTGCAGGGATCGGCCGGCGTTGTACAGCAGCCGCGCATCCGGAAAGATCCGATGGGCGCGCTCGTAGAGCTCCAGCGCCCGGACGTACTCCCGGGTCCGGAACAGCTCGTCGGCGCGGTCCTTCAGCTGCAGAGCCCGCGCTTCGCGGTCCGCGTCCGCGACGCCGTCCTCCGCGTCGTGGTCTGCCGCGTCGGGCGCGGCCGTGGCGTGCGTCACGGGCGACGTCCACGCGCGTGCCTCCTCGGCGGGAGCCTGCGCGTGGGCGGGGCTCGTCAGGAAGAACGAAGACAGACAGAAGAGGCCAAGAGTGGGGCTACGTGCGGGCGACATGAGATCTCAGAGCAGGTCGGGCAGGCCAGAAGGCGCCGCCGAGGAGCTCGACGGTGGCGACGCCGCCGCTGGCGCCGGAGAGGCGGCCGACGCCCGCGGGGTCGCTTCGCCGACGGCGACGCTCGCGCCGTCGCCCGGTCGTGGAGCGGCGGTCGCCGACGGGGTCCTCGCCCCCGAGGGGGCTCGCTGGGCGCTCGCCGGCGGGGTCGCGGTGATGTCGGGGGACACGGCGGGCGCGGCGTCGTCCGATGCGGCGTCGTCCGATGCGGCGAGCTCCGGAGTCGTGGCGTCCGGAGCGCCACCGTCCGGCCCCGTCGCATCAGCCGTCGTCCGATCAGGAGGAGTCGACCCTTCGGGCGTCGGAGCGTCCTGCTCCGCGGGCCCCACGCTTCGAGACGACCCCGCGCTCTCCGCCAGCGCCGTGCTCCCTTCCCGGGTGCTCCCTTCCCGGG
>JAAZAA010000360.1 GCA_012514535.1 Myxococcales bacterium
CCTCCGCACCCTCCGCCTTCCACCCTCCGCAGTCTCCCTCCGTTGGCCTCGCGAGCGGGCCCGGGTTGACGACACCGACGCTCGCCGCAAGCCTAGCTTCATGCGTCCATCCTCCCGGGTGCCCAGCGGTCGCCTCAACCGGCTCTTGCAGCTCGGCACCACGGGCGCTCGCATGGCCGCTGGTGGGCTCGTCGAGAAGGGCCGCCGCCTCAAGGAGCGGGCAGAGCAGGAACTCCCCCACGCCTTGCTCACGGCCGACAACGCCAAGCTGCTGGCCGAGCGACTCGCGCGCCTCCGGGGAGCGGCGATGAAGGTGGGGCAGATGTTGTCGATGGAGGGGGACAGCATGCTGCCGAAGGAGTTCGCCAAGGCCCTCGAGGTGCTGCGCTCGTCCGCGCACACCATGCCGGAGGGTCAGGTGCGGCAGGTGCTGACCGCCGCCTACGGACCGGACTGGCAGGACTTGTTCGCGGAGTTCGAGCTCACGCCGATGGCCTCCGCGTCCATCGGGCAAGTGCACCGCGCCGTCGCCCGGGACGGCCGCGAGGTGGCGGTCAAGCTGCAGTACCCGGGGGTCGCCGAGAGCATCGACAGCGACGTGGACAACCTCCGCTCTCTCCTGCGCCTCGCCCGGCTCGTCCCGTCGGAGCTCGACCTCGACGCCCTCACGGACGAGGTGAAGGCCGAGCTGCGCAAGGAGGTCGACTACGAGCGGGAGCTCCAACAGCTGCTCGCCTATCGAGACGCTCTCGGAGAGCGCCCGGGGCTGCGCCTCCCCCAGCCCCACGCGGACCTGAGCCGCCCCCGGGTGCTCGCCCTGGAGCTCGTGCCCGGCGTGCCCCTGCTCACCTGGGGCGAGCACGCGCCCCAGGAGCAGCGAGACGCCGTCGCCACACGGCTCCTCGAGCTGCTCGCCACGGAGCTGTTCGACATCGGGCTGATGCAGACTGACCCGAACCCGGCGAACTACCTCTACGACGCGGATCGCGAAGACCTGGTGCTCCTCGATTTCGGCGCGACCCGCGAGGTGCCCCCGGACGTCGCCGATCTCTACCGCCAGGCCTTCTCCGGCATCGCGGCCCGGGACGAGCACCGGCTGCGGGACGTCCTGCTGCGCCTCGGCATCGGCGGCACCGCGGAGGATCGGGAAGCCAGCGACATCCTGATCCGCGTCGCGCTGGAGGCCTCCGAGGTCCTGGACGAGGGCGGCTACGATTTCGCCGCCAGCGACCTCCCCGAGCGTCTCCAGGCCCTGGGCAAGGAGCTGCGCCGCTACCGGACGCAGCTGCGGCCGCCCCCGCCCGCGTACCTGTTCTTCCAACGCAAGCTCGGCGGCACGTTCCTGCTGTGTCGACAGCTGCGGGCGCGGACGAACGGTCGAGCTGCCCTGCGCGCCGCGGGCGCGCTCTGAGCCTGGGCGGAATCCCGCCCACGCCGCGCTCCCGAGAGTGCTATGGAGCGCGTCCGATGCCCGCCACGCCCCGCACCGCCGTCCTCGTCGCCTGCAAGCTGCCCGAGATCGACGAGCTCGAGTTCGAATCCAGCCTGACGGAGCTCGAGCGGCTCGTCACGACCTTGGGGTACCGGGTCGTCGGGCGCCTCACCCAGGCGCGCGCGCAGCTCTCCCCCACCGCCGTGCTCGGAGAGGGCAAGCTCCGCGAGCTGGCGGAGCTCACCGGCGCGGACGCCGACGACCTGGACGACGACGTCGACGACGACTCCGGCGCGCGTCGACGGCGCCGCCGTGCGGAGCCCGAGGAGCCGCGCGTGGACCTCGTGGCGGTCGATCACGAGCTCACCCCGAGCCAGCTGCGCCAGCTGGAGCGGGTCGCGGGGACGGACGTCCTCGATCGCACGGGCGTCATCATCGACATCTTCCATCGGCATGCCCGGAGCCGCGAGGCCCGGCTGCAGGTGGAGATCGCGCGGCTCACCTACGAGGCGCCGCGGGTGCGCGAGTCCCCCCGGGGCAGGGAGCGGCAGGCGGGGCGCGGGGCGGGCGAGGCGGGCCTGGAGCTCGATCGGCGGCGCATCCGCGACCGCATCGCCGAGCTGAAGCAGCAGCTGGAAGCGGTGCAGAAGCTCCACTCCGTGCGCCGCGCCCAGCGCCGCGATCTCCGCCGGGTCGCCCTCGTCGGCTACACGAACGCGGGCAAGTCGTCCCTGATGCGCGCGCTGACCGGCAGCGCCGTCTACGTCGAGGACAAACTCTTCGCGACCCTCGACACCACCGTCCGCGCCCTGTCCCCCGAGGTGAAGCCGCGCATCCTCGTCAGCGACACCGTCGGCTTCATCAATCACCTCCCCCACGACCTGGTGGCGAGCTTCAAGTCCACGCTGGACGAGGCCCTCGAGGCCTCGCTCATCCTCCACGTCGTGGACGCGTCGGATCCGAACTGGCGCAGCGAGCTGGAGGTGACCCTGCAGGTGCTCGAGGAGATCGGCGCCGACGGCGTCCCCCGGCAGCTCGTGCTGAACAAGATGGATCGGGTCGATGCCGCCCACGCGGAGGCCCTCGCGGCCGAATTTCCGGAGGCCTGGCTCGTCTCGGCGAAGCGTGAGGACGACGTGCGCTGGATGCACCAGGCCCTCGTCCGGCACTTCGAGGGCCACTACGTCGAGACCGAGCTCCTCATCCCCTATGCCCAGCAACGCCTGGTCGCGGATCTCCACGAGTCCGCTCGGGTGCTGGACGAGCAGTACGGTGAGCTCGGTGTGACCGTGCGCGTGAAGGCGCCCCCGGATCTCCTCGCGGACGTGCGCCAGCGCCTGGGCCTCGCCTGAGGGCTTTTCGGAGGCCGCTCCTCGACGACCTCGTCCCGCGGTCCTCGGCGGTCCGACGGGAGACGCCCGGCGTGGGCCCCGGATCCCGCGCCCAGCTCCTGCGCCCAGCACCGGCGCCCAGCACCGGCGCCCAGCCCCGCCCGCGGCCCCGATCCGGCAACCCCGCGATTCCACGTGAATTTCCAGAACCGAGACGCGCGCCCACCACGAAACGTCTCCTTTCTCGAAACACTCCTGGGTACAAAGGCCCCCGATCGGGCTAACGTCCCTGACGGTTCATTTTCTCCTGGTCCGGGGGACGCGCGGAGCCCATGCTCCGCATCCCGCCGTGCCTCGGACGCAGGAGCTTCCGAGGGACTCACCCCTCGTCGTCGATCCAACCCCGTGGAGGTGCTCCGCGGGACCATTCCGCGCAAAGGCTTTTCATGACCCGTTTGACCGATTACATCGTTTTCAACGACAAGAAACTCGCCGCCCGATACGCCGACAAGCGCATCCCCATGGCCACGCTCTACGAGGCCTATTTCGATGGTGACATCGACATCCCCGGCGACATCTACGCCTTTCTGCGAAACCGGAACCTGTTCGTGAAGTACTCGCTGACCCAGCAGCACCTCAGCTGGGCGGTCACGAACTTCGTCCCCGAGGTCGCGATCCACTCGAAGGCGCAGGACAAGCGCATCGTCCGCGAGCACTACGACCGCGGCAACGACTTCTTCGGCTGGTTCCTCGGCGAGCGCATGGTGTACACGTCGGGGTTCTTCGAGAACCCTGGCCAGAGCCTGGAGCAAGCCCAGGACAACAAGATGGAGCTGGTCTGCCGCAAGCTGCAGCTCAAGCCGGGGGAGCGCCTCCTCGACATCGGCTGCGGCTGGGGCACGCTGACCCGCTACGCCGCCCGCGAGTACGGCGCCGACGCCACGGGCGTGACCATCGCCGAGCGTCAGACCGAGTACGGCAACGAGCGGATCCGTGAGGACGGCACCCAGGATCGCGCCCGCATCCTCTGCAAGGACTACCGCGACATCCCGGCCAACGAGACCTTCGACAAGATCAGCAGTCTCGAGATGGTCGAGCACGTCGGCGTGAAGAACCTCGTGCCCTTCTACGAGCAGGTCCGGGATCTGCTCAAGGACGACGGCATCTTCCTGCTCCAGTGGACGGGCCTGCGACGCGGCCTGCGCCCGGAGGACCTCATCTGGGGCTTGTTCATGAACAAGTACATCTTCCCGGGTGCCGACGCGAGCCTGTGTCCGTCCCCCATGCTCAAGGCGATGGAGAAGGCGGGCTGGGAGACGCACAGCGTCGAGAACATCAGCATCCACTACGCGTGGACGATCAAGCTCTGGCACGACAACTGGCTGAGCAACAAGGACGCCGTCATCGCCGCCTACGGCGAGCGCTGGTTCCGCATCTGGCACTTCTTCCTGGCGTGGTCGACGATCATCGCGGAGCAGGGCAACGCCGCCTGCTTCCAGGTGGTGCTGAACAAGAACCTCGACCACTATAACCGCGCGCGCTGGGTGACGGACAAGGCCGCCGTCCTCGGTGAGCGCGAGGTGTTCCGGTCCGAGGAGAGCGCCAAGGCCGCCGAGTAAGGCAACCGAGGGCTCGACCGATGTGGCCCGGGTGGTCCCAGCGCTGGGATCGCTCGGGCCTTCGTCGTTCCTGGGGTCCAGGATCGACGCCCTTCGCTCCGGCCGCGCTCGATGGGTGCGCTCGCGCCGCGCGTATCCGGGGAGGCGGGGACCGTCAGCCTTGCTCGGCGTCGAGCTCCGCGAGCTCCCGCTCGAAGCCCCCCGAGAGGATGGGGAAGCGATGCCAGGTCTTCGGATCCAGGTTCGCGTCGTCCACGTGGAAGCTCGGCGCGTAACGCTCCCGCTTCCACTGGTTGCGCGCGAACATCCGGAAGAAGCGCCGGGTCCAGAGCAGGAGCGCGGCGTCGGAGTGTTGGGGAAAGCGAGCCCGGAGCACCGTGAGCGCTCCGCGGGGGCCCCGCTTGTCGACGATGGCCGCCCGCTCGATGACGTCGAGGACGTCGTAGGGCATCAAGTCCCCTTCGTCGGTCTGCTCCGCCTCCCGCGGGCGCAGCTCGGCCGTGGGGACCTGCGCGTTGACGCGATCCAGGGCCGCCAAGGGGCCGAGCTCGCGCGGACCGGAGACCTCGAGCCAGCGGAGCCAGTGGCGCAGGAACGCCTTGTCGATGCCCGCGAGGGGGCTCAGCCCGCCCGCCGTGTCGCCGTCCATCGTCGCGTAACCGACCGCGGCCTCCGAGCGATTGCTGGTGGCCAAGAGCAGCGCGCCCTTCACGTTGGCGAGCAGCCAGACGCTCGGCGCGCGGACCCGGGCCTGGATGTTCTGGAGCGCGAGATCGTCCGTGCTCCACTCGAGGGTGCGTCCGAGGGCCTCCTCCGCCCGCCGCACGTATCCCTGCACGAGGTCCTCCACGTCGAGCTCCACGTGCTCGGCGCCGAGCGCTTCGGCGAGGTGGCGCGCGGCGCTGCGGGTCACCTCCGTGCTGTTGCTCGTGGCCTGGTAGACGGTCGTGAGGAGTCGACCCATCAACTCCCGCTCGTCCTGGGGCGCAGGTCGTCCCCAGAGCTGGCCGTCGGGCGCGGAGGAGAGCGCGCCGAGGAACCCCGCGAGCCCCAGCTCCGCCACACCGAAGCGCACCATCAGGCGCACCAGGCAGGCCACGGCCGCGGAGTCCGCTCCCCCGCTGAGGGACACCACGAACCCCCGGGCGCGGCTCTTGCGGAGGTAGTCGAACAGCGCGAGGGCGGTGGCCCGGGCGAACTCCTCCTCCTTGAGGTGCGGCGACGTCTCCCACGAGGCGGCGGGGGCGACCTCGGTCTCCCCGACGAGGGCGCTGCTCGCGTCGCCGCTTGCCCGTTCCCTCTCCGCGCTCGCCAGGGGCGGGTCGAAGGGAACCTGGACGCAGGCCCCGGGCGGGAGATCCACCGCGGGGATCTGGCTGACGAGGCGCGCGTGGCGGCTCCGGGTGAGCTCCACGTCCACCACGCTCGAGATCACGTGCACCTTCGAGAAGGACAGGCGCGCGGACTGTGCGGCCACCGTCCCGAGCGTCGCGATGAGCGCGTCCCCGTCGTAGATCGCCCGCCCCGCTTCGTTGCCCACGAGGTTCGCGTAGACGTAGGTGACCCCGAAGGCGCGGGACCCTTCGAGCACGAGGCGGCGGCGAATCTCGTGCTTGCCGAAGGCGAAGTGGCTCGCGCTCGGGTTGAAGATGACGTCCACCGAGTCGAGCGCCAGGGCGCGGCCGGGGCGCTCGACGACCCAGGCGTCCTCACAGATCTCGAAGCCGACTCGAATCGATCCGCAGTCGAAGCGGAGATCGCCGAAGGGGTAGCGCTGCCCCGCGACGGACAGCTGCGTGCGCTGTCCGCGGGGCCATGGCTTGAACCAGCGCGGCTCGTAGTGGAGCCCGTCCCCCGCCAGCGCCTGCTTGGCGACGAACCCCTGCAGGCGGCCATCAGCGACCAGGCAGACCGCGTTGTAGACGGCCTTGCCCAACCACACGGGGAGACCGAAGCACGTCACCAGGCCCCGCGTCGCCGGAAGGAGCTCCTGCAGCACCTCCAGGGCGGTCCGCGCCGTGTCCGGCGACAAGAACGCGTCTTCGCACCCGTAACCGGTGATGCAGAGCTCGGGTAGGCACACCAGCGACGCCCCCTGCCGTCGCGCCTCGTCCAGCGCCTCCCGCAGGTGGGCGGCGTTCTCGTCCCAGGCCAGGGGCGTCTGATTCACGGCAGCGGCGGCGACACGGACGAGCTTCATGGGGCGGTGGGGGAGCCTACCGCACTAGCTTTCTTCTGGAACGGGTCCCTCCAGAAACGGCCTTCGTCTGAAGCGGGTCTCCGGAAACCAGGATGGCTGGGAACCAGGAGCGCTCTCCGGCACCCCGGGTGGACGGTCCCGAAAGCGGGCGACCTGGGTCAGGCCATCTCGTCGCCCGTCGAGGACGGTCGACTCACGAGCCGTCAGGTCCGCGACGGCGCGCTTCGTGCGATACTCGGACCGATGGGACGCGTGACGCCGAGCGCCCTCCTGTTCGCGGCCCTCGTCGGGGTCGGCTGCGAGGAGAAGGGCGAAGAGACGACCATCCGCCCGGCGGCGCCGCCGCCCGCCCAGGACGCCGCGGCCCCCGGCGGGCCCGCCGCGGAGGCACCCCAGCCCACAGCGGAGGCTCGCCCCGCGACGGAGCCCCTGGAACCCGCCGAACGCCGCCCCGCGCCCCTCCCCGATCCGGCGGCGGCGCGGCTGCGCTCCGCGGAGAAGGGCTTCATCGTCGTGACCCGGGAGGACTGCCTCCGAGGACGGCGGTCCTACGATCTCGTCGTCCATTTCCACGGCGTCGCGGACGCCGTGGAGCGCCAGTGGAACGCGGCGCGGCTCGACGGGGTGCTGGCGGTGGCCAACGCCGGGACCTGGGGGCGCGATTACAAAGCGGTCTACGAGCAACGAGGCGCCTACCAGCGCCTACTCGATCGAGTCGACGCGCAGCTCGCGGAGCTCTGCCCGGAGCGGCCGGCGCGGGTGGGTCGGGTGGCGCTGAGTGGCTGGAGCGCCGGCTATGCGGCGATCCGGGCCATGCTCCGGGACGTGGGCAACGAACCGGTCGACGCCGTGCTGCTCTCCGACGGCATCCACGCCTCCCTCGTCGGTGGCGCAGGCCGCGCGGTGCTCCCGGCGGACGTGGAGCCCTTCGTCGCCTTCGGACAGCTCGCCCGGCGCGGCGAGAAGCTGCTGAGCATCACCCACAGCGCCATCCGCACGCCGGACTACGCGAGCACCACCGAGACCACGGACTACCTGCTCGAGCGACTCGGCCTGCCGCGGAACCCCGCTCGTGGCGCGACGCCGACGGGAGACCGCGTCGAGCTGCGCTCGGAGGTCACGGAGCAGGGGTTTCGTCTGCGCGGTTACTCCGGCGAGAGCGGCCCCGAGCACGGCTGGCACCTCCACGCCCTGGACGAGACCCTGTTCGCGGATCTGCGCGCCTGGTGGTCCCGTCCGATCCCGTGAGGCTCGTTCTCCCACGCGGCACCTCCACCACTGCCACGCGGCACGGTCGCGCGGCACGGTCGCGCGGCACGGTCGCGCGGCACGGTCGCGCGGCACGGTCGCGCGGCACGGTCGCGCGGCTCGGTCGCAGGGGTACGCCCCCCGAGGCTCTCAGCTCAGGCGGGGGTGTAGCCGAGGTTCGACTGCAGCCAGCGCTCGACGTCCTCCGGGCTCGCGCCCTTGCGCCGCGCGTAGTCCTCGACCTGATCTCGAGCGATGCGCCCCACGCTGAAGTACTTCGCCCGCGGGTGGGCGAAGTACATGCCGCTCACGCTGGCACCCGGGGTCATCGCCCAGCCTTCGGTGAGATCCATGCCCATCTTCCTCGCCTCGAGCAGCCGGAAGAGCTTGTCCTTCTCCGTGTGATCCGGGCACGCCGGGTAGCCGAAGGCGGGGCGGATGCCGCGGTACTTCTCCGCGATGAGCTCCGCGTTGGAGAGGTGCTCGTCCTTCCCGTAGCCCCACTCGCGCCGCACGCGGGCGTGCAGGAGCTCGGCGAAGGCCTCTGCCAGCCGATCCGCGAGGGCCTTGACCATGATCGCGCTGTAGTCGTCGTGGTCGGCCTGGAACTTCCGCGCCAGCTCCTCGGCGCCGATCCCCGCGGTGACCGCGAAGGCTCCCACGTAGTCCGCCAGGCCCGTCTCCTTCGGCGCCACGAAGTCCGCCAGGCACCGGCAAGGCTCCCGGGTGCCGCGATCCTGCTGCTCGCGCAGCATGGAGAAGCGCATCAGCTCCGTGGACCGGCTCTCGTCCGTGTAGAGCACGACGTCGTCCCCCTCCGCGTTGGCGGGCCACAGGCCATAGCTCGCCTGCGCGCGCAGCAGCTTCTCGTCGATGATCTTGCGGAGCAGCTTGGTCCCCGCGTCGTAGAGATCCCGGGCGGCGGCGCCGTACTGGGGGTTGTCCAGGATGGCCGGGAAGCGACCGGGCAGCTCCCAGGCGGTGAAGAAGAACGACCAGTCGATGTACTCGACGATCTCCGTCAAGGGATAGTCCTCGAGGAAGCGCAGGCCCAGCTGCTCGGGCCGGGCCAGGTCCTCGGCCTTCCACTCGATGGGGATGCGCCGGGAGCGGGCCACCTCGTAGGTGACGAGCGGGCGCTTCTGCTTGCCGCCGTGCACCTCGCGCAGGCGCTCCTGCTCCGCGCGCGTCTTCTCCATGAAGGGCCCACGCTGCTTGTCGTCCAGCAAGCTCGCGACGACGCCCACCGCCCGGGAGGCGTCGAGCACGTGCACCACCGGGCCCGAGTACACGGGCGCGATCTTCACCGCCGTGTGCTGACGGCTGGTGGTGGCGCCGCCGATCAGGAGCGGCATCGTCATCTTGCGGCGCTCCATCTCCCGGGCCACGTTGACCATCTCGTCGAGGCTCGGGGTGATGAGCCCGGAGAGCCCGACCATGTCGCACCCCTGCTCCACGGCCTCCTGGAGGATCCTGTCCGCCGGGACCATGACGCCGAGGTCGATCACCGCGTAGTTGTTGCAGCCGAGCACCACGCCCACGATGTTCTTGCCGATGTCGTGGACGTCGCCCTTGACGGTGGCCATGAGCACCTTGCCCTGAGCGCTGCCCCCCACCTCGGCCTTCTCTTGCTCCATGAAGGGCTCGAGGTAGGCGACGCCCTTCTTCATCACGCGGGCGCTCTTCACCACCTGGGGCAGGAACATCTTCCCGGCGCCGAACAGGTCGCCGACGATGCTCATGCCGTCCATCATCGGGCCCTCGATCACCAGCAGGGGCCGCCCGAGCTTCTGGCGGGCCTCCTCGGCGTCCTCCTCGATGAAATCGACGATGCCCTGCACCAGCGCGTGGGCGATGCGCTTCTCCACGGGCTGCTCG
Source organism: Myxococcales bacterium (assembly GCA_012514535.1). Classification (GTDB taxonomy): domain Bacteria; phylum Myxococcota_A; class Polyangia; order Polyangiales; family Polyangiaceae; genus NIC37A-2. The sequence goes on from JAAZAA010000360.1 coordinate 9,709, forward strand.
CGCCAGGACAGGTCGACCTCACGCTTCTTGCCGCTCCCCTTCACCTGCTCGGCGAAGGTGACGAGGCGCTCCGTGGCGTCCTCGCGGCGGTCCCAGAGCACGTCCTCGACACGCTCGAGCAGCTCCTTGTCGATGTCCTCGTAGACGACCAGCTGCCCCGCGTTCACGATCCCCATGTCCATGCCCGCTTGCACGGCCCGATAGAGGAACGCCGAGTGCATCGCCTCCCGGACGATGTCGTTGCCCCGGAAGGAGAAGGAGAGGTTGCTGACGCCGCCGCTGACCAGCGCCCCCGGCAGGTTCGCCTTGATGCGCTCGACGGCCTCGAGGAAGGCGAGCGCGAAGCGGTTGTGCCCCTCGATGCCGGTGGCGACCGCGAAGATGTTCGGATCGAAGATGATGTCCGTCGGGGCGAACCCCACCTGCTCCGTCAACAGGCGATACGCCCGCTCGCAGATGGCGAACTTGCGGTCGGCGGTCTCCGCCTGGCCCTCCTCGTCGAAGGCCATGACGACGACGGCGGCGCCGTAGTTCTTCACCTTGCGGGCCTTCTCCAAGAAATCCGCCTCGCCCTCCTTCAAGCTGATGGAGTTGACGATCGCCTTGCCCTGGACGCACTTGAGGCCCGCCTCGATGACCGACCACTTGGAGCTGTCGATCATGATGGGCACGCGGGAGATCTCGGGCTCCGCCGCCACCAAGTTGAGGAACTTGGTCATGGCCGCTTCGGAGTCGAGCATCGCCTCGTCCATGTTGACGTCGATGATGTTCGCGCCGCTGCGCACCTGCTCCGCCGCCACCTCGAGCGCGGTGTTGTAGTCGTTCTGCAGGATGAGCCGGGCGAAGCGCTTCGAGCCGGTCACGTTGGTGCGCTCGCCCACCATGATGAAGTTCGACTCGGGGCGGATGGTCAGGGGCTCGAGCCCCGAGAGGCGCGTCAGGGGCTCTGCCTGGATGGGCGCGCGCGGCTCCACGTCGCGCACGCGGTCGGCGATCGCCGCGATGTGGGCGGGCGTCGTGCCGCAGCAGCCGCCGACGATGTTCACGATGCCGCTCCGCCCGAACTCCTCGAGGAAGCCCGCCGTCTGCTCGGGGGTCTCGTCGTAGCCGCCGAAGGCGTTCGGAAGACCCGCGTTCGGGTAAGCGCTGACGAGCGTGGGGGCAATCTGCGCCAGCTCGGCGACGTGCGGGCGCATCTCCTGGGCGCCGAGGGCGCAGTTGACCCCGACGGAGATCGGGTTCGCGTGCTTGATGCTGTTCCAGAAGGCCTCCACCGTCTGGCCACTCAAGGTGCGACCGCTCTTGTCGGTGATGGTGACGCTGATCATCAGCGGCAGGCGCATCTCCTTCTCCGCGAACACCTCCTCGATGGCGAACAGGCACGCCTTGAGGTTCAACGTGTCGAACACCGTCTCTGCCAGCAGCAGATGGACGCCGCCGTCGATGAGTCCGCGCACTTGCTCGGCGTACGCCTCGCGCACCTGATCGAACGTCACCGCCCGGAAGCCGGGATCGTTCACGTCCGGCGACAAGCTCAGAGTGCGATTCAGCGGCCCGATCGCCCCGGCGACGAAGCGGGGCTTGTCGGGGGTGCGATCCGAGAACTCGTCCGCGAGCCCGCGAGCGAGGCGCGCGGCTTCGTAGTTGAGCTCGTAAGCGAACGGCTCCAGGGCGTAGTCAGCCTGGGAGATCCGGGTGGCGCTGAACGTGTTCGTCTCCAGGATGTCGGCGCCCGCCTCGAGGTAGTCGCGGTGCACCTGCCGGATGATGTCGGGCCGGGTGAGGACGAGGAGATCGGAGTCCCCCTTGAGCTCCCGGGGATGCTCGGCGAAGCGCTCCCCCCGGTAGTCTCGTTCGGTGAGGCCGTAGCCCTGGAGGGCGGTCCCCATCGCGCCATCGATGATCAGGATGCGCTGCTGGGCGAGGGACTGGATGCGTGCGGAGACGTCGTTCGATGCCATGATCGTGAGCTGCTGCTGCCGGCGGCGAGGCGCGGGCGGGCGATGGGGCGGCTCGCCGAGGGGCAGGGCCACCACACGGTGGGGACGGCTGTTTACACCTTTTCTTGCACCGAGCGCACCCGGAAGACAGCTTTTTCGGCCCGAGAACCCAGTTTGCCGCGGGCGGAGCGCGGGCTCACCTGCGTAGCGGCGACCGCGCCTGCGCGCCGCCGAGAGGCGTCAGCGTCGCTTTTGACACGCCGGGCGGAGCGCGCCAGAAACGCCCCATGGACGCCGAAACCCGGGATCGCATCGCCCGCGCCATCGAAAACAACGACGTGCTCCTGTTCATGAAGGGCACGCGGCGCGCCCCGCAATGCGGATTTTCCGCTCGCACGGTCGAGATACTGGACTCCCTCCTGCCGGAGTACGCCACCGTCGACGTGCTCGCTCACCCGGAGATCCGGGACGGCATCAAGGAGTACAGCTCGTGGCCGACGATCCCGCAGCTGTACATCCGCGGTGAGTTCATCGGCGGCTCGGACATCGTGACGGAGCTCTTCGAGGCGGGCGAGCTCCAGAAGAAGCTCGGCTTCGACGACCAGGTGGAGCCCCCGGAGCTCACGGTGACGGAGCGCGCCGCCGAGGCGCTGCGCGGCGCCGTCCAGGGGGCGGACGAGCTCGTCTGTCTAGAAATCGACAAAGACTTCCAGCCGGGCCTCTCCGTGGGTCCCGCCCGCCCCACCTCGATCATCGTGGAGAGCAACGGCGTCCGGATCGCCCTCGACAGGCTCTCCGCCGGCAGAGCGAACGGCGTGACGATCGATTACGTGGACACGCCCCAGGGCCCCGCCTTCAAGGTGGACAACCCGAACGAACCTCCCCGCGTCCAGCCCATGACCGTCCGAGAGCTGAAGACGAAGCTCGACGCCGGCGAGGAGCTGCTGTTGATCGACGTGCGCACCGAGGGAGAGCGTCAGACGGCGCACATCGCCGCCTCGCGCCTGCTGGACGACGGTCTGCGGGACGAGCTCGAGGACCTCGATCGGGATCGGGTCCTCGTGTTCCAGTGCCACCACGGCCACCGGAGCCAGCGGGCCGCCGAGCAATACATCCAGGCGGGCTTTCGGCGGGTCTACAACCTGATCGGCGGCATCGACGCCTGGTCGCAGGAGATCGATCCGAGCGTGCCCCGCTACTGAGCGCTCACGGCGCGGCGCCGCGCGGCGCCGCGCCCGCATCGTCGTTGCCCGGAGCCGTCCCCGCGCTCGTGCCCGGCGCCGCGTCCGCCCCGATCCGCGCCACTTCGTCGGCGCTGGGGAGATCGGGAGCCGCCCGGCCCTTGGCGGCCTCCGTCGCCGCGCGCAGCGGCACGTCTTTGCCTCGCAGACACGAATAGCAGTCGCGGAGCCCCAGAAAGCCGCAGCCACGGGTCGTGGCGAGGGGCGTCAGCTCGCGGACGCTGCGCTGATCCCCATGCTCGAGCACCCGCTCGATGAGCGCCTTGTAATCGCCGCAGGTCTTGGCGGCCTCGAGCTCGAGGGCGACGAGGAGCGCAGGGGACGCCGCCCCGCGAAACCGCTCCTCCGCCATGAGCTTCTTGCCGAGGCTCACCACCTCCGCGCGCTCCTTGTCTCCGGCGCCGTCGCGCACCACCGCGTCGATCAAGTCGGCCCCCACCGAGCCCAGGGCGCGGACGGCGATCTCCATCGCCTCCGCCGAGGACTCGCTCGCCTCCATCGCCACGCGGAACGCGGTGAGGACCTCCCGGTCCTCCCTCAACGCGGGCTCGAGCTCCGCCGCGCGTCCGTAGGCCTCCACGCTCGCGGCGTGATGGGCGATCGTCGCGTAGCCCTTGCCGAGGGCCACCCACTGCTCGGCGCTGCCCGAGCTCTCCGCCCGCCGCCGTAGCTCCGCGAGGGCGTCCCGATCCCCGGATTTCGCCTTGGCGATCAGCGCCGGCAGCTCGGGATCGAGCACCGCGGTGGCGAGCCTGCGTGCCCGATCGCCCAAAGAGCCCTCCTCCTTCCGCGCGGACGCCGAGGTCAGGCTCAGGGTGACGACCATGCTGAGCGCCGTGATGGGCACGGCGATCGACCACAGAGGCATCGGGCGCCCGGCGACCGCCACCTTGCGCCGGAGCAGGGTGGGCAGCTCCCGCCCCGTGGTCCGCGCCAGCGCCACGGTCCTCTGCACCCCTCGTCCGAGGAGTGCTCCCAGCCCCCCTGCGCTCCCGGCGAGCCCCTGGGCGCGCCGCGAGAAGCCCCCGTCCGGCGCGGACCCCGCCCGGCGAGGGCTCCACTCGAGCTCCAGGGCGCCCAACAGCGCGCCGAGCTCCTGCGCCGTCTGCACGCGGGCCTCCGGCTCCTTGCGCAACAGGCGCATGGTCAGGTCGCGCAGCGCCTTCGGCAGGTGGTCGGGCAGTGGCGGCGGAGGCGCCGTCATGTGCTTGGCCAGCACCGCGATGAGCTCTCCCGACCCCGACGCGAACGCCGTCTGCCCCGCGAGCATCTCGTAGAGGATCATGCCCAGGGCGTAGAGATCCGAGCGGGCGTCGACGGGCTCACCCATCGCCTGCTCCGGGGACATGTACTCGGGCGTGCCGAAGACCGAACCGATCTGGGTCAGGGCCTTCTGCCCGTCCCCCTCGTCCGTGCGGAGCTTGGCGATGCCGAAGTCCAGGACCTTCGCGAAGTCCGGGTCTCCATCCCGCTCCACCAGCATGATGTTGTCGGGCTTCAGGTCCCGGTGGACGACTCCCGCGTCATGGGCCGCGGCGAGGGCCTCGGCGACCTGCCGCGTGATGTGGACGGCGCGCAAGGGGGCGAAGGGGCCCTCCGCGTCCAGGGCGGCGCTCAGGCTGCGCCCCTCGATGTACTCGAGCACCAGGTAGAAGGCGCCGTCCTCCAGCTGCCCGAAATCCAGGGCCGCGGCCACGTTCGGGTGCTCGATGCGGGCGGCGGCGACCGCTTCCCGCTCGAAGCGCGCCACGACCTCGGGCATGGCCGTCATCTCCCGGTGCAACACCTTGAGCGCCACCGCCTTGCGCATGTGGACGTGCTCCGCCCGGTACACGGCCCCCATGCCGCCGCTCCCGAGCAGGCGCGTCACCCGGTACCGCTCCGCCAGGATCCGACCGATCAACGGATCGCCCCCGTCCCCCTGGACCGCCGCGGAGACCCCCTGGACCGCCGAGGACTGAGCCGCCGAGGACTCCCCTTGCACCGCGGAGAGGATCGGGAGCTCCGCGGAGAGCTCCCCCCCGGCGATGGCCGTCGGCGACACGGTGTCGCCCGTCGCGAGCGCCCCCGCCCCTTCGCTGCCCGTGTCGACGACGCCGGCTCCGCGAGCGTTCGTTTTCGACGTGTCGCTCACCCTGGGTACGTAGCTTCCTGTCCCCCGGGCGTCGAGGCCAGGAGCTACTTGCCCCGCAGCAGGCGTGGACGGCCCGGGTCGCTCGGCCCCTGTCTCATCCCCCGGTGCAGCACGATCCGCTGACCGGCTGCATGGCCAGCGCGGTAGGCCTGGCCCTGGGCGACCGCCCGCACGTGCGTGGTGCGCATGTAGGGATGACGGGCACGATAATACCTCTCCAGATCCGCATCTCCTACCCAGACGAGCCCTTCCTGCCGCGCCGCCGACGCCTCCGACTCCAGCTTGGCGCGGAAGCCCCGCATGACCCCGTAGATGAAGCTCTGGCGCTCCGCGTCCCGCTGCAGCCCGCGGGCCTTCTTGTGCTCGCGCCAGAGCCGCTCGGCGGTGTGGACGAGGAAGTCGTAGACGTAGGCGGCGATCTCGAGGTTCTCGAGGGTGCCGCAAGCCTCGAGCACGTTGCCGCGCTTGCCTTCGAGGGGCCGCCAGACGGGCACCCAGATCACCTCGACGAAGAAGTGCTCGCTCAGGATGAGCCCCAGGATGCGCTCCGCGGCGGAGCGACGCCCGGTGGGCCGTCCGATGTGGCGAAACGTGTAGCGGCCGCTGCCGGGAGCGGTCGCTTGGGCGATGTTGTGCTTGAGCATCAAGCGCCGCGCCGCCGACATGGCGGCCTGGGCCTCGTTCAGGTTTTGGCTCTCTGCGAGGGCCAGGAGCTTCGCGATGCGCTCGAGGGTCTTCGACTCCGGCGTGCTCTGACCGCTCGCGGTGGGGATCCCCCGCGTCGCGAAGTCGATCCCCCTCTCCGTGCACACGCGCTGGAACGTCTCGCCGTGGGGCCGCCCGTCGGGGTTACCGAGGACCTCGTCCACGTACTGGTGCGCCATCTCGTGCTTGAGCACCTCCACGAGGGTCCCCCAGGAGTGCTCGATGAGCAGGCTCCGATCGAGCTGGAGCGTGCGCGTGCCGCTCACCCAGCGTCCCAGGAAACTCTGCGTCCGCGTCAGCTCGAGGGTCGGCGGGCGGAGCGCGAAGTTGAAGTGGGCGCCGTTCACGTCCTCATAGGCCTGGCGGATCTGCAGCAAGGCGGCCCGCTCGAGCTCGACCCCCAGCCGCTCCGCCTCGCCGCTCGGCTCCCCTGCGGCGGGCCCTCCGCGCGCGCCTGCGCCCCTGTCGAAGCTCACTGTTCCCTCTCCGGCAGCGAAGTCCGAAGCAGAGCCCCGCCCAGGAGGCGCGGCCAGACGAGCGGCGAGGGGCGGAGCGATCCAGCTCGATGGAAACCCACGTCCTCTGGGCTAAGCCCGAGCCGGAGCACCGTCAAGCACCGTTGCCCCACGTCCCGCGCCCGACTGCGGTACGCTCACCGACATGCACCGACGCGAAGACGCCCTGCGCTACCACCGGGAGGGACGCCCGGGAAAAATCGAGCTCGCCTGGACCAAGCCGGTGGCGTCGCAGCTCGACCTCTCCCTCGCCTACTCGCCGGGGGTGGCCGATCCGTGCCGTGAGATCTTCGCCGACCCCGATCAGGTCGACACGTACACGGCGCGCCGCAACCTGGTGGCGGTGGTGACCAACGGCACCGCCGTGCTCGGTCTCGGCGACATCGGCCCTCGCGCGGCGAAGCCCGTCATGGAAGGCAAGGCGGTCCTCTTCAAGCGCTTCGCCGACATCGACGTATTCGATCTGGAGCTGGACGAGAAGGATCCCGAGCGCGTGGTGCAGATCGTCCGCAGCCTCGAGCCGACCTTCGGCGGGATCAACCTCGAGGACATCCGCGCCCCGGACTGTTTCTACATCGAGCGAGCCCTGCGCGAGCAGATGCAGATCCCCGTCTTCCACGACGATCAACACGGCACCGCCATCATCTCCGCCGCGGCCCTGCTCAACGCCTGCGAGCTCCAGGAGAAGCACATCGACGAGGTGCGCGTCACATGCGTCGGCGCGGGCGCCGCCGCCACCTCGTGCATGCAGATGTGGGTCAGGATGGGCGTCCCCACCGCCAACATCACGATGGTCGACATCCACGGCGTGGTCCACGACGGACGCGACGATCTGGACGAGTTCCGGGCCGCCTTCGCACGGCCTAGCGCCGATCCACGCCGCACGCTGGCCGAGGCCGTCGTCGACGCGGACGTCCTCATCGGCCTGAGCGCGGGGGGCATCGTCACCCCGGAGATGCTGAAGACCATGGCGCCGCGGCCCATCGTCTTCGCCCTGGCGAACCCCGATCCGGAGATCGCCTATCCGGACGCCGTCGCCGCGCGCCCGGACGCCGTCGTCGCCACCGGGCGCAGCGACTTCCCCAACCAGGTCAACAACGTGCTCGGCTTCCCGTACATCTTCCGGGGGGCGCTGGACGTACGGGCCCGAGCCATCGACGAGGAGATGAAGCTCGCCGCTGCCCACGCCATCGCCGCGCTGGCCCGCGCCGAGGTCCCCGAGGACGTGCTCCGCGCCTACGGGCACAAGCGTCTGAAGTTCGGGCCCGAGTACATCATCCCCAAGCCCTTCGACAGCCGGGTTTTGTTCTGGGTCGCTCCGGCGGTCGCGGAGGCGGCGTTGCGCTCCGGTGTGGCGCGGGACTCGATCGACATCGAGGATTACCGTAACCGCCTCTATCGGCAGCTCTCCCCTGCCCGGCGCGTGCTGTGGAACATCACCGAGGCCGCCAAGTCGAGCCCGTGTCGCATCGTCTACCCGGAGGGCGACCACGAGAACATCATCCGCGCCGCGCGTCGGGTGGCCGACGCCAACATCGCGCAACCGATCCTGTTGGGCGTCCCCGAGCGCATCCTGAGCCGCGCGCGCGCCGCCGGCATCAGCCTCGACGGCGTGTCGCTGGTGGATCCGCGGCGTGATTTGCGCCTCGAACGCTACGCGCACCATTACTGGGAGCGGCGCTGTCGCAAGGGGGTCACCCAGGAAGAGAGCGTCCGCGAGATGCAGCGCTTCCGCACCAGCTTCGGCATGATGATGGTGGAGGTCGGCGACGCCGACGGCATCGTGGCCGGCGCGCGCCAGGACTATCCCGCCACGATCCGCCCGGCGCTGCGCATCATCGGCACGCGCCCCGACGTCCGCAAAGCCTGCGGCATGTACATGGTGATCACCAAGACCCGCGTCACGTTCTTGGCCGACACGACGATCAACATCGACCCGGACGCCCAGACTCTGGCGGAGATCGCCCGGCTCGCCGCGGAGCGGGTGCGGGAGCTCGGGATCGAGCCGCGCGTCGCCATGCTCAGCTTCTCCAATTTCGGCGACGCGCCGCACCCCGCGTCCCGCAAGGTCGCGGAGGCGACGGCGCTGGTGAAGAAGTGCTGCCCCGAGCTGATGATCGACGGCGAGATGCAGGCCAACGTCGCGATGGATCCGCAGGAGCGCAAACGCTACCCCTTCAGCGACCTGCGCGGTCCCGCGAACGTCCTCGTGTTCCCGAACCTCGACGCCGGCAACGCCGCCTACAAGCTCCTCGCCGTGGCGGGGGGCGCCGACGTCATCGGGCCCATGCTGCTCGGCATGAACAAGCCGGTGAACGTGCTCCAGCAAGGCGCCACCGTGGACGCGATCGTGCACATGACCGCGATCACCGTGACCCAGGCCCAGCGCGGCAAGAACAACAACGACGCGCGCTGAGCGCCGCTCGGCGCCGTCAGAGTCTTCGGCGAGCGCCGCTCAGCGCCGGCGCGTCGTCGGCTTCGTGGGCGTCGCGCCCCCGAGCTTGCCCGCCAGGAGGTCGCCGAGGCTCCCCAGAGAGCCGCTCCGTTGGTTCGGCTGCTTGGAGAACTCCCGGTAGTTGCGGCGCTCCTCGACGCCCGCCACCTGGCCCACGCTGAAGCGCAGGCGTCCGCTGGCGGGATCCCGCGCCACGAGCACGACCTCGAGCTTGCGCCCCAGGGGGTACGCGCGGCGATGATCGGCGCCGGGGGGCAAGTCCAGCTCGCGCACGGGGACCATGCCCTCCCCCTTGGGGGTGCGCACGATGAGGCCCCCGGAGACGTGCCGCACCACCTCCCCCTCGAGGATCTCCTCCTTCTCGGGGACCGCTGCGGCCTCCGTGGGGAGCAGGGACTTCACGGACAGGCGGATCGAGAGCCCCTTGTCGGTCTGCTCCAGGGAGAGCACCTGCGTTTCGACGTTCTCGCCGACCTGCAGCACGTCCTCGACGCGCTCCACGCGCTGCCGTGACAGCTCGGAGATGTGCACGAAGCCCTCGGCGCCGCCGAGATCGATCACCGCGCCGTGTCGCAGCACGGCCTTCACGGTGCCCGCGACGGTCATCCCCACCTCGAGGTTCGACAGCAGCTGCTGCTCGGCGACGCGGCGCTGATCCTCGAGCAGGGCGCGGCGCGACACGATCACGTTGCGCCCCTCCTCCTTGATCTCCGTCACCTTGAAGTCGAGGTGCTGACCCACGTAGCTCTCGAGGTTCTCGACGTAGCCGCGCTCGATCTGCGACGCGGGGCAGAAGGCGCGCGTCGAACCGATCTCCACGGAGAGCCCGCCCTTCACCGCCTTCGTCACCAGGCCATTGACGGGCGTGCCCGCCTCGCGGGCCAGCTGCAAGGTCGAGAGATCCACCGCCGCTCCGCCGCGACCGAGGGACAGGGTGAGGATCGGCCCGTCGGCGCGAGGGCTCACCACCGTCGCCTGCACCCGATCGCCGACCTGGATCGGACGATCGACGAACTCCGCGAGCTCGATCTGACCATCCGCTTGCACGCCCACGTCCAAGAAGACGGAGCCGCCGCTGATGGCGATCACGCGCCCCTCGACGACCTCGCCGGCGCTCAAGCGTCGACGCGCGCGGGAGTCCCCCGCGTTGGAGGCCGACTCGAACATGGATGCGAAGTCGTCTGTGCTCATGGCGCCGGGAGCATGCCACCGCTCGTCCAATCGACAAGCCCGTCGTGACGAGGGGGTGACCGACCGCAAGCGCCCTCCCAGGAGGATCCCCGAAACGACTCCCGAAGGGCCAGGAGGCCCGCGGAGGGACTGAGCGCGGCCGGGGCGCCCCTTGCGTTTCCTGGTTCGCCCCGGCATGCAAAGCGGATGAGGCGTGGGACGCGACGGGCAGTGCGGAGGGTGGCGTGGCTGACCTCCCTGTGGGTCTCGAGCAGCGGGCTGGCGGAGGTCTCGGCCCAGACGAGCGCCGAGGCGCCCCGCGCCCCCTCCGGAGGGGGCACCCCGACCCAGAGCCCCGACGCCGCCTCCGACCCCGAGGCGCCCCCACCCGAAGCACCCCAGCGCACCCCCGAACCCGGGGACGCGCCTCCTCCCGCGGGGTCCGACGCCGCGGAGCGCCCGGACACCGCCCCGCCCGCCGAAGCCGCACCACCTCCAGCGCCCCCATCTTCAGAGACGGCGCCTTCAGAGACGGCGCCCGGAGAGGCCACCCCCGGCGCGGACGGCACGGTCCCCGAGAGCGTCCCCCTCGAGGCGGGAGAGACGGACCTGGATCTGGCAGCCCAGAGCCCCCCTCCGCCCTTGAGCGCCCTCCCGGAGGACGCCTTCGTGCTCCAACCGAGCCGGATGACCTCCGAAGAAGAGGCGCGCCTCCTTGCGGAACTCAGGCGCTATCGGGGCCCCTTCGCCCAAGGACGCCTACGGCTCTCGGTGCTGCTCGGAGGCGGGACCAACTTTCAGGACAACTACCTGATCGTGGGCGCTGGCGTCGGCTACTTCCCGATCGACGGGTTGGAGGCGTCCCTGGGGGGCACCGCGTGGCTCCTGGGCGATCCGTTCATCGGGACCGTGACCCCGGGCCTCACCTACGTCTTCTATCAGGTGCCGAAGATCCACCCGTACCTCGGGGCGTTCTATCGTCACTATTTCATCACGAGCTCCTTCGACGACTTCGACACCTACGGAGGTCGTGGCGGCGTGAACCTGCTCGTGGGTGACAACGGCTACGTCGGCGGCGGCGTCGTGTACGAGCGGCTCTTCGACTGCCAGCGGGACGTCTGGCAGGACTGCGATCAGTGGTATCCCGAGCTCACCTTCGCGATCGTGTTCTGACCCCGACCCCCTCCCCGACCCCACGGCTCGCGTGCCCTCCGCGGAGGGCGCGCGAGTTCGGGACGCGCTCCGAGCGCCGTTCAGGACGTGGCTCGACGCGTCGAGGGGCACTCACCACCACCTCAGCGGCGTCAGGAACGCCAGCGGGCGTGCCCACGGCGGGAGCAGGCGCAGGATGGCGGCGCGCGTCGCCGAGTAAGCGCGCTCGATGTCTCGGGCCGCTGGAGTGAGCTCTCGGGCAGCACGGAGCGCCGGCCCGGCTTCGCGCAAGACGGCGCGGGGCCCCGCGCCCTGGCTGCGCCGCGCCGCCCTGAGGGAGCGGGTGAGCTGCGCCAGGGCACGCTCGTGGAGGGCCTCGTCGTCTCCGGGGAGAGGGCAGTCGTCCGGCTCGCTCTGCGCGTCGTCGCCGACGAGCGCGTCGTGGAAGGTGACCCAGGCTCCCAGCTGGTGGGCGGCGGCGGGTCCGCCGAGCTCGAGCCCCACGCGCGCCACCTCGATGGCGCTCGTGCCGCGACCGAGGCTCCAGAGGGAGCTCACCAAATTGTAGAGCATCCACGGCTCGGCGGCGGGGCGCTTCCGGAAGTCCGCGAGCCACCTCGCGCAGAGCGTGAACAACCCGGCGGCGCAGAGGGCGTACCCGAGGGCCCCCCAGGTGGCGTCGCTGCGGCGCAGCCAGCCTCCGTAACGGAAACGCATCCACAAGATCCCCAGCGTGCGGCGCTGCTCCCCGAGCCGCTGGATCCACGCGGCCACGGCCAGCCGCCCAGCCTCCTCCAGGTGCTCGCGGCGCGCCAAGATGCGGTCCGCTCGCGCCGGAGCCGCACGCTCCCGTGCGTTGCACCAGGCCTCCGCCAGGGCGCCAGGGGCGGCGGTCTCCTGCTCGAAATGGGCCTCGACCACACGAAACGCTCGATCCCAGGCGGCGGTGGCGCCGAACGCGTCGAGGACGACCTCGAGCTCGTCGCGCTGGAGCTCCTCCTCCACGCACAGGGCCTCGAGCTCCTCGAGGGCCTCCTCGACGTCACCCCGCGCGACCAGGAGCCGCGCCCGCATGCTGCGCGCGGCGGGCTGGCGCAACGCCGAGGCACACCGCTCGAGCACCGCCTCGGCTTCGGTGAACGCGCGATCCTCCAAGAGTAACGTGAAGCAGCGCCGGGCGGCGAACTCGTAGCTCGGGAGCAGCTCGACGGCCCTGCGAAAAGAGGCCAACGCGCCCGCGCGGTCGCCGCTGCGCAGGAGCGCGTCGCCGAGGTAGCCGTGGGCCACGCCGTCGTGGGGGGCGTACTGGACGAACGCCTCGCAATGGCGCGTGTGCTCTTCCCAACGTTCGAGGCGCTCGTACCAATCCGCCAGCCTGACCCGTCCCCAGGTGTAGCCCGGGTCCTGCTGGAGGAGCTCCTCCATCGCCTGGATCGCCTCGTCGAGACGTCCCGCGCCCGCCTGCACCCAGGCGCGACGCCCCAGGAGGGTCAGCGGCACGGGGCCCCGCCACTCCGCGGGGGGACAGCTGTCGAGCGCCTCCTGATGCCGTCCGGCGTTGCTCAAGGTGAAGGCCAGGGCGTCGGCCGCGTCCTCGTAGCGCGGGTTGGCGCGCAGGGCGGCGCGCAGGGCCGAGAGCTTCTCCTCCAGCTGCTCGGGTTCGTCCAGGGCCTCGGCGAGCCGATAGAAGTACAGCGCCGCCGAGGGGTACTCCCGAGTGATGGCCCTGAGGCGCTCGATGAGATCGTCCCCCCGTCCCAGGGTGCGTGACCAACTCAGCAGATACGAGAACGCCTCATCGACGCCCAGCACGTCGAGCAGCGACTGCTGCAACAGCTCCAGGGCCTCCTCGCGACGCCCCCGACGCCAATCCAGGAGCGCCCGCTCCATGCGCCACGAGGCGTCCCGCGGACGCAGGGCGAGCCCCTGTTCGAGGAGCTCCGCGGCCTCCTCCTCGAGGCCTCGCGTCTTCAGGTGGCGCGCGAGGCGCAACCGCGGCGAGGTCCAGAACGGAGCCAGGCGCACGAGGCTCTCCAAGGAGCCGCGCTCCTCGGCGTCGTCGCCGCGCAGGAAGGCCAGCCGCGCGCGCGTGAGGAGCAGCTCGGGGTTGCACGGAAAGCGTTCGCGCGCTTCTTCGAGCCGCTTCCAAGCCGTGTCCAGGTCCCCCGTCGCCTCGACGGCGCGCACCGCGGCGTCGGCGGCCACGGGGACGTCACGCTGGTGCTGCTCCAGCGTGCTCAACGACTCGACGCGCTCGGCAGGGTCGAAGCAATGGCTCGCGTCGGCAAAGGCCGCCACGCCGGGTCCCGCCGAGACGCGCGCGAGCAAGCGTGCGTGGACGAAGCGCAGATCTTCCCGCCGCTCCTCCTGCGATTCTCCCGCGTCGGCGAGGAGCGCGATCGCGGCGCGGTTGTCGACGTCGAGCTCGATGGCCCGGCGCAGCGCCTCCCGCGCCTCCTCCCGACGACCGAGGTGCAGGAGCAGATCACCGCGGATGGAGTGGGCATAGGTGTCGTAGGGGAGCCACTCGATCGCTTCGTCCACGACGGCGAGCCCCTGCTCTCGATCCCCTCCCCGCTCGAGGGCCAACGCGAGCTCCCGGCGAGCCCAGGCGTCGTCGGGGTGCTCCGTCAGGCGGGCGCGGAGCAGCTCGATGGCTCGCGCGTCGTCTCGATACCGGAGGAAGCTCGCCAGCAGCTCGAACAGCCGGCGCAGCTCCGGCCGCTCCGCGTAGGCACCTTCGAGGTAGGCGATGGCCGCCTCGGGGCCCTCGTGATCCGCGAGCCAGTCCGTGAGGGCTTCGTGGGTGTCCGCTCGATGGGGATCGGCGGCGACGGCGGCCTCGAGAGCGGCGCGGGCTGCGGCGTTGTTGCCCCGCAGCCCTGCGATGCGCGCCTGGAGGGCGAGGACGTCGGAACTCCGGGCAGAGCTCCCGGCAGCTCCGCTCCTCGACGTGTCGCCGCCCGACGCTTCGCCGCCCGAGGTGCTCTTCGCCCGCGTCAGCCACTCCTCTCCCTGCTCCAGCTGCCCGAGATCGAGGTGAGCTCCCGCGATGACGAGCGCCAGGGCCGCGTCGTCGGAGCGCTTCTCCGCGCAGTCGAGCAAGGTGGCGAGGCCCCGCTCGGGCGCCCCCGTATCGCAACAGACGGCGTACAGCGTACGCGCCGGGAGCGCGCTTCTGCCCCGCGCCTCCTCGACCCGCTGCACCAGCCACGCCAGAGCCTCCTCACCCCGACCGAGCAGACGCGCGAAGTCGAAGTAGGCCTGGGCGAAGTGTTCGTCGAAGGGGTCGAGCCGCGAGGCGAACCGGTACAGCTCCAAAGTCGCCGCGGGATCGCCATGGCGGGTCGCCTCCAGATCCGCGAGGACATGGAGCGCGAAGGCGCTCTGGGGGCGCAGGCGGATGGACTTCCTCAAGAGGCGTGCCGCCGTCTCCAGGGTCCTGCCCTCGTGGCGCAGCTCCTCGGCGATGGCGTTCAGGAGGTCGGAGTCCTTGGAGTCGGAGTGGGCGAAGAGGTACTCCCGCCGCGCGCTGCGGCTCTCGAGATCGCGCATCGCCGCCGCCCGATCGATCACCCAACGCGGGGTGCGCGGCGCGAGCTCGAGCAGCGCGTCGAGGTGGGCGACCTGGGCCCGGCGATCCCCCCGCTGTCGGGCGACCTCGAGGGCGAACTGCAACGTGAGGCGATGCCCCGGGGCGAGCGCGCGCATCTCTTCCAGGACCTCCGTCGCCCGCTCCACGCCCTGATCTTCGAGGTAGGTCTGGCCTCGGTAGAGCAAGTCCCACAAGGCGACCTGGGGCAGCTCGATGCCGTCGAGCTCCCCGGCGCGCTCCCGCGGCACGAGGGTCATCCCCCGAGGTCCGCTCCAGCCCTGCTCCTCCAGCAGCGCCCGCGCGTCCGCCTCGACGAGCCACGGCGTGCTCGGATCCCGCAGGATGAAGGTGCCTCGCGCCGCGTCGTAGCCGCACGCGACCTGCAGGTGCGCCTGCGACGTCCAGCGGGTCGTCAACGTGAACGGGTGACCGCGCTCGAGCAAGGCGCGCGCCGCCTCCAGGGTGACGTCGAACTCGCGGGCGACGAACCCGTTCTCCGTGGCCCAGCGCCGCTCCCGGGAGCTGGAGGTTCCCGCGTAGCAGATCTCCTCCGCCACGGCGTCGTGATCGACGGCCCGCCCGTAGTAGGCGGCGAGGGAGGTGAGGCTCGCGGGCGCGCAGGTGACGTGATCCTGACGCACGTAGGGGACCTGGAGCTCGATGCGCGGGGGGGACGCGCCGTCGCCGAGGCGGGCGAGGGCCTCCCGAAAGCGGCGCTCGAAGGGGCGTTCGATGCCCTCCAGCTCGCGCCGCGCCCGTCGGTACCGACGCGCCCGATAGAAGGCCTCGGCCCGCAGCGCCCGCAGCCCGCGCTCCACCGCGAGCTCGACCAAGGGAGCCGCCTCGAGGGCCTCGTGAGCCGCGGCCTCGGCGCGCGCGGGGTCTCCGAGCTGGAGCCACAGCTCGGCGCGATAGTGGTGGACCGTGTAGCTTTGGGACGCGCTCGCGTCGAGGAGCGCCACGGCTTCCTCGGGGCGCCGTAGATCGGTGAGCTGGTGCGCGAGGCTCAGCAAGGCGGGACGGTACGAGGGCCGGAGCGCGAGCGCTGCCCGCGCGAGCTCCAGCGCGGCCTCCGGTCGATCCCGTTGCCCTTCGAGGAAGGCCTGCTCCACCAAGACCCAGGGATCCTCCGGGGCGAGCCGGCGAGCGCGTTCACACCGGTCGGAGGCCTCCTCGAAGTCCCGGAGCCAGGTGAGACAGTTGGCCTCCACGGCGAGGAAGTCGGCGCGCAGCTCTGCCGCCGCTTCGGAGGGCGGAGGGTGGGCCCTGAGCCACCGGAGGGTGGGGAGCGGGCCGCGCCGGCGCAACAGCAAGATCGCGTGCTGGAACCGCGCGTCGTGGTCTTGGGGGTGTCGGCGGTGGGTCGTCCACACCAGGGCGTCGGAGAGCCGTGGTGCCCCGAGCTGCCTGGTGATCCGGCTCGCCAGGACCCTGCCCTCGAGCGCGCTCCACGTGGAATAGGGACCGAGGCTCTCGAGCTCCCGATGCGCGTCGAGGTACCGGCTCTGGGCGTACAGCTCGGCTCCCCGCCGCACCCGATCGGCGGCCGACTCGACGCCCGTCCGCTCCAGAACTGCTTCTTCGCTCATCGTTCCAACCGCCGGCTCCCTCTGGAAGGAGCCGGCGCCCCCGCGGGGCGCCGACCCTTGCTCCCTGGTCGAGTGCTTCGACGACCCGCCCTCAGGGCGACGAGAACATCCACTCGATGCCGAACCGATCGACGAGGGTGCCGAACTTGCCCCCCCAGAACACGTCCGCCACCTCCGACCGGACCCGGCCGCCGGCGGACAGGGCCTGGAAGCACCGGCTCATCTCCTCGCCGTCGTCGAACTCGAGGGAGATCTCCACGCGACAACCGCTGGAGGGCGACTGGTCGGGGGGCAAGTCACTGAGCATGATGCGGGTCTCCCCCAGGCGGAGGGTGGCGTGCATGACGCGCTCGGCCCATTCCGGCGGGATCTCCTCGCCGGGCACCTCGCGGAAGTGCTGCACGACCTCGACCTTCGCGCCGAGCGCTTGCTCGTAGAGGGCGATGGCCTCGGCGGCGTCGCCTCGGAAGAAGAGATAGGGAGTGGCGTTCTTGATGGTCACGGTGCGTCTCCTTTCCACGGGGCGCCCGCCCTTCGAACGGTACCCCTCTTGCGTCTCCCGATGCGACCATCGGTGCGCACGGGCTGCAACCGAAGGCCCCGCGGGGCGAAGAATCCCTTACGGCGCGCGCTCCGTGAAAACGCCGGGCCTCCGTCGCCCCCTCACAGATCGAAGAACAGATCCGCCGCGACGAGGAGCTCCACCTGATCGAAGGCGCGGGGTGAGCGCACGTCCGTCTCTCGGATGCGCCCGGAGATGTCCCCGAGGGTGCCGCCGCCCGTCACGATCGTGTAACCAACGAAGAACCCGACGGGCACGGCGACGTCCTCGAAGCCGCCCCAGGTGATCATGGCCACTTCGGGTCCGAGGAAGACCTGAGGCGTCACGTTGATGGGCACGAGGAAGGGCACCTCGAGATCCACGGTCGTGTTGTCTTGCGGAAACTCCGAGCGGAGGAAGGCGCCCAGATCGAGGCGCACACGCTCCCCCGCGTGGATGTAGAGGGGGATGCCGCCGCGGAGCACGAGGTGCCCCTCGTAGGGGATCCCCACGCCCCAAAAGACGCCGACGTCCACCGTGCCCCGCCCGAACTGGTAGGTCCCGTGGAACGTCGGGTTCTGCAGGTCGCCCTCAGGATGGAGGAGCAAGGGCTGGACGAAGCCGAGCTCGAGGTTCTCGGTGATCCCGAAGGACGCCCCCACCCGCAGCAGGAGCGCGTCGTCCGCGTCCCGGTGCACGTAATGGGACAGCTGCCCCGAAGGCAGGGGCCAGCGCGGGCCTCCGTCGAGGCGCAGGGTGTGACGGGGCACCGCCAGGTCCCGATCCACGTGCCGCATCGGCCAGGCGCGGGTCTGCGCAGCGGCCGAAAGAGACAGAAGCAGGACGCTCAGGGCCGCCGCACCGGCGAACAGGGATCTTCCGAGCCGTGCGCCCGCCGAGGGGCGCGCACACCGAGCGGGACGTCGCGTGAGCATGGGCCTCCTATAGCAAAGACCCGCCCGAAACACGCCCGCTGGAGCGACCTCGCGCCTCGATTCCGGGCGCGTCTCCGGACCTCCGCGCCCCTCTCAAGGGAGCGGCGGTGGCCGCCCCGTGAGGGCCTCGAGGAAGGTGACGATGGCGGTGACCTGCTCGTCGGAGAGGTCCAGCCCGAGCTGATGGGTCCCCATCTTCTCCACGGCCTCCGGGAGGGTCGCGACGGAGCCGTCGTGGAAGTAGGGGGCGGTCTCGGCCACGTTGCGCAGGCTCGGGACCTTGAACACGTTCCGATCCTGCGTCGCCTGCGTCACGTCGAAGCGTCCACGATCCGCGCGGGAGCCCGGCGGAGGGCCAGGCCACGGCTTCTCCGCCCCCAAGGTCTGGAACGTGCTCCCGCCGAGGTACGCGCCCAGGTGACAGCGCTGACACCCCGCGCGCATGAACTCCAAAAATCCCCGCTTCTGCGCCTCACTCAGAGCGCCCGGCTTCCGACGCAGGTAGTCGTCCCAGGGCCCGGGCGTCATGAGCCCCCGCAAGAAGGCGCCGATCGCCTGCGCGTAGGTGGTGAGCCCGATCGCCTCGCCGGGGAAGGCGCTGCCGAACCCCTCTCGGTACTCGTCGATGGCCTCGAGGCGACGCACGAGCTCCGCCTCGCTCGGCAGCGCGAAGCGCCCCGCGCCGACGGCGTGCACCTCGATGGCCTCCTCGACGACGCGGACGCGGCCGTCCCAGAACTGCGCGAAGTGCCCGGCGGCGTTGTACACGGTGGGCGCGTTGCGGAGTGGCTCCTCCCAGCCGTGCCCGCTCGCGCTCTTGCGACCGTCCGTCCCCCAGCGTTCGAGAGGATGACAGGTGTCGCAGGAGGTCTGCTCCCCCTGACTCATGCGCTCGTCGAAGAAGAGCTTGCGTCCCAGGGCGATCTTCTGCGGCGTGGTCGGGTTGTCGAGGGAATCCACCTGCGACGGCAGCGGCGTGAAGATCGAGAGCAGGGCCGCGTCGACGGCGAGGCCCTCCTCCACCGGCGCCGCGACGGGTTCTTCCCGGGAGGACGGCGGGGTCTCTCTCCCATGGCACCCGCCGAGCGCGGCGGCGCCGGCCCCCCACGTGCCCGACGCCCCCACGGCGCGGAGCACCCCGACGACGATCACGCCGCCCAGGATCCAGCGCCGCCCCCGTGGGAGCTTCCGGAACACGCCTCCAGCCATCGCTCGTCGCCCCCGCTCACCCCCCGGAGCGCCTCCCGCCACCGAAGAACCTCCCCACGGGAGCGCGGGGGGCGTCGGGCCACCCGCCGCACCTCCCTCTGGTGACGTGTACGGGCGGCGCTCCGCGTCCCTTGATGGCGCCGGACCATGCGGCGCCCGATGGGTGTGACGCCTGGCCCCAATGACCTGCTCCAGATGACCTGCTCCAGATGACCTGGCCCGGATTTGACCCAGACGTGCTACCCCGGCGGGGCCGCTCCAGCGTTTACGCCTCGAGCGGATCGCATACCGCAACATTTTTGCCGGCTGGACCTCGCGTCGGCCGCCGATCCGTGGCAGTGGGGGCCACGAAACTGTAAGGTCCGCCCCCCGATCGCCCCACCCGGTGCGGGGCCCACGAAAAGACGTCCACCATGACCGACCTCAGCAAGTATCGAAACATTGGAATTTTTGCCCACGTCGACGCGGGCAAGACGACGACGACCGAGCGAATCCTCAAGCTCACCGGCAAGATCCACAAGCTCGGCGAGACGCACGAGGGCTCGGCAACGACCGACTTCATGGTGCAGGAGCAGGAGCGCGGCATCACCATCCAGTCCGCGGCGACCACCTGCTTCTGGAAGGGCCACCGCTTCAACATCATCGACACCCCCGGGCACGTGGACTTCACCA
>JAAZAA010000058.1 GCA_012514535.1 Myxococcales bacterium
ACCTGCTCCTGGGACGCTCCCCACTCGCGGACGTCGTCGCCCCGTCGCACCAGGAGGGGCTCGAGCTCCTCCCGGCCGACATCGACCTCGCCGGGGCGGAGGTGGACCTCCTGCACGCCATCGGCGGCCAGACGCGCCTGCGCACCGCCCTGACGCGCGCCCCGCTGCCCTACCGCTACGTCGTCATCGACACGCCCCCGTCGTTGGGGCTGCTAACGATCAACGCCCTGGCGGCCGCCCAGCAGGTGATCGTGCCCGTCTCCGCCAGCCTGTTCGCCCTCAAGGGCCTCGCCCAACTGCAAGAGACCATCGCCCGGGTGCGCGACAGCCTCAGCCACCCCGAGCTGCGCCTCATGGGCATCCTGCCCACCCTCTACGACTATACCAAGGTCGCCCGCGAGGTGCTGCGCACCCTCCACGCCCACTTCCCCGAGCGTGTCTTTCGCACCTTCATCCCCAAGAACGTCACGGTGGAAGGGATGCACGGCCGTCAGGCCAGCCTCTATACCTACGCCCCGCGTAGCAAGGGGGCCGAGGCCTACCGGCGCTTCCTGAAGGAGGTGATGGAGCATGGCTGAGACGCCTGGACTGGGCATGGGCGCCTTTTTCACCCAGCCGCCCCGCCGCGCGACGGCGGAGACCCCCGAGGCGCCGCGCCGGGTGCGCACGACCATCAGCCTGCCGACCGAGGAGGCCGAATGGCTCGACCTGCTGCGCATGCGCCTGTGGCAGCGCGAGGGGCGGGGGCTGACCTACGGGGACGTCATCGCCGCGGCGACCCCTACACCACCGCCCAGCACGTCCTCGAGGCCTTTCGCCGCACCTGGCCCGAGACGCTTCACGAGGCGCCGCGCTTCACGAACATCCTCCTCGCCGCCCTGCTCGTGCTCATCGAAGCGCGCCGTACCCTCGTGGAGCTGCCCCGCTTCCTCACGGACCCCACCTTCCGCGAGCCGCTGTTGGCCCGGAGCCAGAACGCCGAGGCGGTGCGCTTCTTCCGCGACCGCTACGACCGCTGGGGCCGGGAGCAGGCCGTGATGGTCGAGTCGGTGCTCAACAAGGTCGGCGTGCTGGCCCTCAACCCCATCCTGCGGCGCATGCTGGGCGCCTCCGACAACGCCCTCCCCTTCCGGCGTATCCTCGACGAGGGGAAGGTGCTCATCGTGGACCTCGGGCGGGTGGATGGCGAGACGCGCCGGCTCCTCGGCAGCCTCATCATGACCGGGCTGGAGCAGGCCGCGCTCTCGCGCAAGGACGTCCCCCGCCCGCGGCGCCGCCCCTTCTACTTTCTGCTCGACGAGTTCCAGGACTATTGCGCCAACGCCGGCTCCGCCCAGACCTTGTCGCGCATGCTGTCCGAGTGCCGCAAGTTCGGGCTGCACCTGGGCCTCGCGCACCAGACGGTGGGCCAGCTGGCCGACGCCCAGCTGCGCGGGGCGCTGGAGAACGCCCAGCTCAAGGTGGTCTTCGCCACGGGCCGCGAGACGGCCCGCCAGCTCGTCGGGGAGCTGCACCAGCCGAGCCTCACCCAGGTGAAACACGACGTGCGCGACCTGGACTGGCGGGAGCGTAGCCATCCCCTGTACTACACGCT